>JALYIH010000136.1 GCA_030775865.1 Pseudomonadota bacterium
GCTTCGCGTCGCGAGGACCAGAACTCACCGGTGGCGCGGTACTTTCGTAACATCGTATTCGACATGGGGTTCTCCTCGTCTCTGACACGAGGCCCAGTGTCGGCGGCGAAGGCCCATCTTCTTAGGACGCGAAAAGGGCAATCCGCGGGTCAATTGTGGCGAATCATGGCAGCGCTCAGGGTGCTGCCCCCGCCGCCCTTGCGGCGCAGCGGTGTGGCGCGAAGCCGTGCGGCGCAGATCGCTGCTCATCGCTCATATTCGGCTATGATTCGTGCATGAAAAAGCAGATCGCGATCGTCGAGGATGAGCCGGCTTTGCGCGAGAACTACTCGGCGGCGCTGGCTCGCCACGGCTATTCGATCAAGGCCTACGGCAATCGCCAGTCTGCCATGCAGGCGTTCGGCACTCGGTTGCCGGATCTGGCCATCATCGACATCTCGCTGGAGGACGAGGCCGAAGGCGGGTTCGATCTGTGCCGCGATCTGCGGGCGCTGTCCGCGGAGCTGCCCATCATTTTCTTGACCGCCAGGGATAGCGAACTCGATGCGGTATCGGGATTGCGGCTGGGCGCCGATGACTTCCTCACCAAAGACGTCAGCCTTGCGCATTTGGCGGCGCGCGTCGCGGCGCTGTTCCGGCGCATCGATGCGCTGCGGCGTCCGGACAATGCCGCCGACATCATCAGGCGCGGCGCACTGTCGATCGACGGGGAAAAAATGCAAACCACGTGGAACGGCGCTCCGGTGACGCTGTCGTTGACGGAGTTTTGGATTGTGCATGCCTTGGCGCGCAATCCGGGGCATGTCAAGAATCGTCAGCAATTGATGGATGCCGCGAATGTCGTCTTGGACGATAACACCATCACTTCCCACATCAAGCGCGTGCGGCGCAAGTTTCAGCAGGTGGACGCCGCATTCGATGCCATTCAGACCGTCTACGGAATGGGTTATCGCTGGGTCGAGTGAGCATTCGACTGCAATTGCTGATTGTCGCGCTCACCACCTTGGTGTTGCCGTGGGCAGGTTGCCAGTACGCCCGCGAACTCGAGACGGCGCTGCGCAGTTCACAGGAACAGTCTCTGCTGGCCAGCGCCGGCACGATTGCCAATGCGCTGGCGGCGCAGCCGCAGCGCGTATTCCGCGATTCCGGCGACTCGCAGGCCTTTTCAGCGGCCGCGGGCGACCTGTACGTATTCCCTCTGGTCACTCAGCCGCTGCTCGACGGCTACCGCGAGGATTGGGACATCCCGGCCGAACCGACGCCGCTGCCCACCACGACCAAGTATCGCGCCCGTCTACAGGCGGGATCCACCGAGCGCTATCTCTATTTATACCTCGAGGTCGACGATGCGCATTTCGATGCGGAGCCCAATAATGTGCAGCCCGGCAAGGACCGCTTCGATCGCGTCAATCTGACGCTGCAAGGTCCCAATGGGCGCGCAACGTATTTCTTCGGCACGAATGCACCTGGTCTGATCGCCGCGCAGGCCGTGGTCCAAGCGGAGGACGGCGCGGATCGGGTGGTCACGGAACCTCGAATCCAAGCATTTTGGCTGCAGACTGCGGCCGGTTATCACCTGGAAGCGCGCATTCCATTGAGCTTCGTGGGCAGGCGTCTCTGGATCGAGGCTATCGATGGGCGAGGCAACGGCAAATCAGGATTTGCCGCGGACAGTTCCGACGGCGGCCGCCTGTTTTTTGCAACGGCGGGATTGGACGCGCTGCTCGAGACCTACATCGGCGATGGCAGCCGCGCTACAGTGGTCGATGCCAACGCGCTGAGGCTCGGAACCGCGGGCAGCCTGGCGCCCAACAGACTCAGTGGCACGGTGGAACCTAAGCCCATTTGGTATCGCTACTTGATGCGCGTCGACACCTCCGACATGCCGTGGGTCTCGCCATCCCCCGATCGTCTCAGCGGCGACAGCATTCGCGCAGCGCTGCAAGGGCATGCGCACGGCCAATGGGTGCTTAGGGGAAGCCATCGCGAGCTGCTGCTGACGGCCGCTGCGCCGATTGTGATCGATGGGCAACTGCACGGAGCCGTGGTGCTCGAGCAGGCGGCAGACCAACTGCTGGCGCTGCGCGACCGAGCACTCACCAGGCTGTTCAACCTCACCCTGATTGCCACCGCAGCTGCGGTCATCATCATGTTCGCCTTTGCCACGTGGATCAGTTTGCGCATCGGGCGGCTGCGGGCAGCTGCGGATTCCGCGGTGGGCAGCGACGGCAGAATTCTGCTGCACATGCCCGAATCGGCCAGCGCCGACGAGATCGGCGCCCTGTCGCGCGGCTTCGAGCGGCTGCTGGCACGGCTCAACGAGCACACCCAGTACCTGCGCACCCTGGGCGGAAAGTTGTCGCATGAATTGCGCACGCCGCTGACCATCGTGCGTTCCTCATTGGACAATCTCGAGTCGGAGGGCCTGCGCGACGATCAGCTGCGCTACATCACGCGCGCGCGTGAAGGCACTCAGCGCCTGCAATCCATCTTGAGTGCGCTGGGCGCGGCAGCGCGGGTCGAAGAAAGCATCAAACAATCCGAACGGGTGAATTTCGATCTGCGCGATCTGCTGCTCTCGGCGGTGGCCGCTTATCGCGACGGCTTTCCCGCGGCACGTTTTTCGCTCGACATGCCGGAAAACCCGTGCTTTGTTTTCGGCGCGCCCGATCTTCTGGTGCAGCTGCTCGACAAGCTCATCGAGAACGCCGTCGATTTTTGCCCGCCGGACGGTACGATCACCGTGCGGCTGGAGCGGGTGCAGACCTGCTATGCGCTGCAGGTGGCGAATGACGGCCCTCTCATTCCACAGGCGCTCATGGGTCGCCTGTTCGAATCATTGTTCGAGCAGCGGCAAGGACGGGACGAGAAGCCGCACTTCGGCCTGGGGCTGTACATCGTTCGGCTCATTGCCGAATTTCACGGCGGCACGGCGGTGGCGGCGAACAGAGACGACGGCAGCGGCGTGGTCTTCACGATCGCGCTGCCGATGATCTGACTTCGGCTGATCGGTCCGCAGCCGATCCTAGGCGGCGGCTCCCGAACTCATTGTGTTCACCGAATTGCGTGGGTCGCCCAATGCCAGTTCACCAGTGCCGGGATACCCTTCATGCGCCAGCAACCATTGCTTGCGATCGAGACCGCCGCCGAAGCCGGTCAACGAACCGTCGGCACCGATGACCCGATGACAGGGAACGATGATGGCAATGGGATTGCGGCCATTCGCAAGACCGACGGCGCGCGATCCATTGGGGTTGTTCAAGCGCTTGGCGAGCTGTCCGTAGCTGCGCGTCTCACCGAAAGGAATTTTTGTCAATTCGCGCCAGACGCGCTGCTGAAACTCGGTGCCCGCCATGCGCAGAGGCAGATCGAATTCGCGCCGCTTGCCCGCGAAATATTCTTTCAGCTGGCGCGCGGCGGCCGGCAATGGGTCGATGGTGGCATTCTGAATCCAGTCATCGCCCAAGCCGGGCAGCTTGCTTGGCTTGTTGCGATACAGATTCATGTACAGACCCGTGAGGGCCGTGCCGTCGGTGGTCAGCATCAATCGACCGATGGGACTTTCGACATAGCAAAAAACCTTCATGGCGCGGCTCCTAGTGATTGCCACAGATAATGGGCTGCATATGCGCGCCAAGGCCGCCAGGCTTCGGAACGCTGTTGCAATTGTTTCTGATTAGACCGCGCCGCCCGCATCAGCACCAAGTCTCCGGTGGGAAAGGCGTCGGGCCAGTGCAGCGCGCGCATGGCGATGTAATTGGCGGTCCAATGCCCGATGCCGGGCATGCTCATCAAGCTTTCGATCTGCTCTTCGACATTCGACGCAAAGCTAAGCACGATTTGTCGCTGCGCAACCGCGCGTGCCAAACCCACCAGGCACCGTGCGCGGGCACCGACCAGTCCCAATGCGGCAATTTCTTCAGGCAAGACGCCCGCCATGCGTTCGGTACTGGGGCTCAACCGGTTTAGTTCGATGTAGGGTGTCGCGATGGGCTCGCCGAAGGCGTCGGCCCAACGCCCTGCAATCGTGCTCGCGCCTTTCACCGACACCTGCTGTCCCAGCACCGTTCGCACCGCCAGTTCGAAGCCGTCGAAAGCACCCGCAACCCGCAGACCCGGCAATCGACGCACGGTCGGCGCCAAAATGTCATCCTGCCGCAACACCATCCTGACCGAATCAGGCGCCGCACCCAAATCGAACAAATGCTTCACCCTGCCGATGACCGCGCCGATGACGGGCGTCAGCGACGGTGAGATCTCCAAGTTCAAGGCATTGGCGCTCGGGTGCATCGACACCGCGATCCAGCCTTTGGCATCGCCGATCGCCACAGTGCGTCGATAATGCGTGGCATCAGCCATCTCGACCCCCGGAATGGCGCGCAGGCGCAAATAAGCCAGCAGGCTATTCCATGCCAGCGGCGGCCTGAATTCCAATTGAACGCTCAGGGTGTCCGCATCGATCGATTTGCCGCGCACCGCGCGCGGGCTCAAGCCATACCGAGATTTGAACAAGGCGTTGAAGCGCCTGACGCTGCCGAAGCCGCTGGCAAAGGCGATGTCCGTCTGACTGAGCGAAGTTTCGCGCAGCAGCCGCTTGGCCAACAGCAGCCGCTGGGTCTGCGCCAGCTGGATGGGCGACACGCCGAGCTCAGCTTCAGTCACCCGGCGCAAATGACGATCGCTGACGCCCAAAGAAGCCGCCAGATCTCCCACGCGGGCGCTAGATAAAGCATGTTCTTCAATGCCGGCCATGGCGGCCCCGACCAATCGGCTGACCGCATCGACCGGTGCCATGCCGGGAGCGCGTTCAGGCCGGCAACGCAGACAGGGCCTGAAACCGGCACCTTCTGCCGCTGCCGCATTCGAATAAAAACGCATATTCCGGCGATCCGCCGGCCGCGCCGTGCATATCGGCCGGCAATAGATGTGCGTCGAGGTGATTCCCACAAAAAACCGGCCGTCAAACCGGCGATCGCGGGCCCTTACCGCGCGATAACAGGCATTCGGGTCGAGGTTCATGGCGCCACATTAGACCTTATCCAGACCCAATACTCGCCGTTTTCGGACCTCGATACGCGCCTGCCTCAAGTCCTGGACGCGCCGATCTCGATCACGGCCGCTGCCAATAAAATCCCATAAACTTGCAATAATTGGAAGTATATGGAATTATATAGACGTGCAAACACTGACCGAACATCTTGTTGAACGAGGCCTAAGCGAGAAAGTGCTAACTGAGCGCCAACTCGAGCGGGCCGTCGGCGGTGCGGCCGCCCGGCGTTACGGGTTGGTCAACCGCGCCCTAAAGGCCCAAGAACTCATTCGAATTCGGCGGGGACTGTACACCCTGCCGTCCAAGTACCGCACCGAGCCTGCGCACCCCTTCGCAATCGCGCAAGCCCTCGAGCCCGGCAGCTACGTCTCCTTTGAAACCGCGCTCAGCACGCATGGGTGGATTCCGGACGCTGTTCGCGTCACGGCGAGCGTCGTCCCAGGTCGAAAGTCATCCCACCTCGAGCACCCCTCACTGGGCAGCTTCGAATTTCGCCCGCTTGCCCTTCATAAAGAACATTTTCTCGAACTCATCGAACGCCGACAGCTGGGATCTCAGATCGCATTGCTTGCCCATCCGCTACGCGCCCTGCTAGATCTCGTCACCTTCAGAAAGCTCGACTGGCACGGACTCTCAGGGCTCACCGACGGCATGCGCATCGATGAACAGAGGCTACACGATATTACGCGGGCCCAGATCCAAACCCTCGCACGCGTCTACAAACAGAAACGCCCGAATAGTTTCCTGAGCGCGCTTGGCAGAGAACTTGGCCTTGATTGATCTGATCCGCCAACGCCTCACCTCCTACCGCCCCAAGGATGCCCTGGAGGAGGAGCAAGCCATCAAGGAAATCCTGCAGGAGGTGGCGCTGTATTCACTCTGGCGCGGCGGATTCTTCGAAATTGCCGCTTTCCAGGGCGGTACCAGCTTGCGGATCTTGCACAAACTTCCACGCTTCTCCGAGGATCTGGATTTCATCCTGCAACAGTCCAATGCCTCCTTCGATTGGGGCCGTTATCTGGACCCGCTGCTTGCAGGTCTGACGGAATTCGGCCTGCAGTCAGCAGTACTCGACAAGAGCAAAATGGACCGAAACATTCGCGAGGCTGTCCTCAAGAACGACTCCATCAGCAACCAGCTCAATCTGAGCTTCAGTCGGGGTCGCAGTCGTCCGACATTGAAGATCAAGTTAGAAATCGATATCAATCCCCCAGCAGGGTCGACATTTGCCTACACGTACCTCGATTTTCCGTTGGACTTCGAGGTCTGTCACCAGGATCTACCCAGCAACTTCGCGCTGAAGATCCATGCGCTGCTGTGCCGCCCGTACATCAAGGGACGCGATTGGTACGACTTCAACTGGTACATCAAACAGAAGGTATCGCCCAACTTGCCGCATCTGCAAGCTGCCCTCAATCAATTCGGACCATGGAGAGCGCAGAATCCGGTCATCAGCACTCGATGGGTCGTCGACAGGCTCAACGAGAAGATTGCCACCATCGACTGGGAAGCTGCCGCAGCGGATGTTGAACGCTTCCTCGGAGCGGCTGACCGCGAGAGCCTCAAGATCTGGACCGCCCGGTTTTTCAGCACCAGAGCCTCGCAGCTGCCCTCCTCCTGAATCCGTAGCCAACATATCGGCGGTGGAATTCGACGGGGCAGTTACCGCAATTGGAAGACGCGATTCCGCTGGGCACGATTCCACCGCTCCACTCGAGATCTGCGCAGCACGCGGCCGAAACCGCGCGAGCAGACAAAATAGCGGAGCGCTGATCAAACCTAACTAACCCGCGCTCGAGAATTACTTCCTTTTTGCAGCCTCGGCAGCCGCCGCCGCGGCCTGTGCGGCCAAATAGTCGGCATAGCCTCTCGCCTCCGCAGCCTCGGCCGTGATCTGCATTGCGAGGAATACCTTGTTTCAGGTTCAGTCTTGTAACGCGTCGGGTTGTAACACCGGCTCAAATACAGTAGGTGTTGCTGCCACGGGTTCCTTGCCCTAGTTCAGCTCGGTCCATCGCAGAAACTTACGGACGGGACCGTTCAGGTCCCGTCTTTATTCTTCAAGCGTCATCGCCGACGAATCGGCCGGTACCTTCGCGGCAGTTGGCGCTGTCTGCGGCCGGCGTCCCAGGGCGGCGGCTCTGACTTAGGCTTCGTTGCACAACCCCAAATGCCGCAAGATCCCCCGCGCCGCTTCGCGGCCTTCGAACACCGCGGTCACCACCAGATCCGAGCCGCGCACCATGTCGCCGCCGGCAAAGATTTTGGGGTTGGTGGTTTGGAATCGGGATTGCGGCGCGCCGGAAACGCGCACCCGGCCATTGCCGTGTAGATCTATTTTTTGCGATTGAAACCAATCGGCCGGACTGGGCAGAAAGCCGAAGGCAATGATCACCGCATCGGCGGCAATGGTTTCTTCAGTTCCGGGTACCACTTCCGGCACGCGACGGCCACGCGGGCCCGGAGGTCCCAATCGAGTTTCGACCAGCTTCACGCCTTGCACGCGGTCGATCCCGACGATTTCAATGGGCTGGCGGTTGAAAAGAAAAGTAACGCCTTCTTCCTTGCTGTTTTTATAATCGCGCCGCGATCCGGGCATGTTGTCTTCGTCGCGCCGGTAAGTGCAGGTGACGCTGGCCGCGCCTTGGCGTATGGCGGTTCGATTGCAATCCATGCCGGTGTCGCCGCCTCCCAGCACCACGACATGCTTGCCCTTCATGTCGATGAAATCGGCGCCGTCGCGTTCCAACCCAAGCTCCCGATTGATATTGGAAATGAGATAAGGCAATGCCTCATGCACGCCCGGCAGATCTTCACCGTCAAAGCCGCCCTTGACGTAGGTGTAGGTGCCCATGCCGAGGAACACTGCGTCGAATTCCTCGACCAGTTGCTCGAAGGCGATGTCGCGTCCCACATCCACATTCAGCTTGAACTCCACCCCCATCGTTTCCATGATTTCCCGCCGCTTTTCCACCACGTCTTTTTCGAGCTTGAACGGCGGAATTCCAAAGGTCAGCAATCCGCCGATCTTTGCATAACGATCGAACACCACGGGGGTGACGCCGTTGCGCACCAGAATATCCGCGCAGGCCAAACCGGCCGGTCCCGCACCCACCACCGCCACTCGCTTATGGGTGCGCACCACATTCGACATGTCCGGTTTCCAGCCCAGGCGGAAGGCCTCGTCCGTGATGTATTTTTCAATGGCGCCGATGCTCACCGCGCCCAAGCCATCGTTCAGCGTGCAGGCTCCCTCGCACAGCCGGTCTTGAGGGCAAATGCGCCCGCACATTTCCGGCAGCGAGTTGGTTTGATGCGACAGCTCCGCCGCTTCGAACAGCTTGCCGTCGTTGATCAGTGCCAGCCAATTGGGAATGTAGTTGTGGACGGGGCATTTCCACTCGCAAAAAGGATTGCCGCACGAGATGCAGCGGCCTGCTTGTTGCGCCGCGGATTCGGCACTGTATTGCGAATAAATCTCGCGAAACTGCTTGGTGCGCACCTCGACGGCAAGCTTGTCCGGATCCTTGCGCGGAATATCCAGAAATTGCAGATGCTTGTCGGCCATGGCGGTAGGCGGCGACTCAAGCGGCGCGGCGCAGATTTTCCAGCAGCGAATCGATCGCCGACGCCTTCGGCTTGACGACCCAGAATCTGCCGATGTAGGACCGGAAATCGTTCAGCAATTGCGTACCCCACGCGCTGCCCGTGGCCTCGACATGCTGCTCGATGAGCCCCCGCAAATGCTGCACATGCGTGCCCATCCCCTCGGGCGACACCCGGTGGATATCGATCAAATCATGGTTGTAGCGATCGACGAAGTCGCGCTCCATATCGAGCACATAGGCGAATCCGCCGGTGAAACCCGCGCCGAAATTCACGCCCGTGGTCCCCAAGACGCACACCACACCGCCGGTCATATATTCGCAGCAATGATCTCCGGTGCCTTCCACCACCGCGAGCGCGCCGGAATTACGCACTGCAAATCTCTCGCCCGCGCGGCCCGCCGCGTACAGCTCTCCTCCGGTCGCACCATACAGACAGGTATTGCCCATGATCACCGTGTCGCGCGCGACGAAGTTCGAAGATCCGTGCGGCCTGACGACGATTTTGCCGCCGGCCATTCCCTTGCCGACATAGTCATTGGCCTCGCCTTCGAGATTCAAGTGCAAGCCGCCCGCATTCCAAACACCGAAGCTCTGTCCGGCGGAACCTTTCAAGGCAACGATCAAGGGCGCCGCACTCATGCCGGAATTCCCCCAGCGCCTGGCGATTTCGCCGGAAATACGCGCGCCGATCGAGCGATTGAAATTGTTCACCGCGTAGGAAAATTTGCCGCCGGTTTTGAGATCGATGGCCACGCGCATATCGCGCAGCATCTGCTCCGCGAGCACGCCTCGATCGAATGGCTCGTTGTGCGGATCGATGCAGTATTGCGGTTTGTCCGAGACCAGCGCGGCGTTGGCCAGCACCGGCCGCAAATCCAGCTTGCGCTGCTTCGAGGTTTCGCCGGGCAGAATATCCAACCATTCCGTGTGCCCGATCAGCTCAGCCAAGGTTCGCACGCCCATCGACGCCATGATTTCGCGGCACTCACGCGCCACGAACGTGAAGTAATTGACCACCATTTCGGGCAGGCCGATGAAGTACTTGCTGCGCAGGACATTGTGCTGCGTGGCGATGCCCGTGGCGCAATTGTTCAAATGGCAGATGCGCAGGTATTTGCAACCCAGGGCCACCATCGGCGCGGTACCGAAACCGAAGCTCTCGGCGCCGATCAACGCCGCCTTGATCACATCGAGGCCCGTCTTCAAGCCGCCGTCGGTCTGCAGACGCACACGATGGCGCAGCTCGTTGGCGCGCAGCGTCTGATGGGTTTCGGCAAGCCCCAGCTCCCAGGGTGTGCCCGCGTACTTGATGGAGGACAGGGGACTCGCGCCCGTGCCGCCATCGTAGCCACTGATGGTGATCAAATCCGCATACGCCTTGGCGACGCCGGCCGCGACCGTGCCCACACCCGGCTCCGCCACCAACTTCACCGATACCAGGGCATTGGGGTTGACTTGTTTCAAATCGAAGATCAGCTGCGCCAGATCCTCGATGGAGTAAATATCATGATGCGGCGGCGGGGAGATCAACCCCACGCCGGGTCGCGCGAATCTCAAGCGCGCAATCATGTCGTTGACCTTGTGGCCGGGAAGCTGGCCGCCTTCGCCGGGCTTTGCGCCCTGCGCGATCTTGATTTGCAGGACCTCGGCATTGATCAAATATTCCGCAGTCACTCCGAAGCGGCCGGACGCCACTTGCTTGATCTTGGAATTTTTCTCCGTGCCGTAGCGCACCGGATCCTCGCCCCCTTCGCCGGAATTCGAGCGGGCGCCCAGCCGGTTCATCGCGATCGCCAATGCCTCGTGCGCCTCCGGCGACAAGGCCCCCAAGGACATCCCGGCGCCGTCGAAGCGGGCGACGATGGCGGAAACCGGTTCGACTTCGTCGATGGAAATCGGCGCGGCACCGCTTTTCAATTTCAACAGATCGCGAATGCAGGACACGGGCCGCCGGTTGACCAGGCTCGCGAACTCATGGTACTGCTCATAGCTGCCCGTCATGACCGCCGATTGCAATGTCGCGACCACGTCCGGGTTGTACATGTGGTACTCGCCGTTGTGCATGTACTTGAGCAAGCCGCCCTGTTCCACCGGTGTGGTCTTGTCCCACGCGCGTTTGGCCAAGTACTGTGAATCCGCTTTCAAGTCTTCAAAGTCGGCGCCTTGAATGCGGCTCTCGGTGCCCTCGAAACACAGATTCACGATTTCATCGCCGAGACCGACGATCTCGAACAGCTGCGCGCTGCGATAGCTGGCAACGGTGCAGATGCCCATCTTGGACATGATTTTGA
Source organism: Pseudomonadota bacterium (assembly GCA_030775865.1). Classification (GTDB taxonomy): domain Bacteria; phylum Pseudomonadota; class Gammaproteobacteria; order Steroidobacterales; family Steroidobacteraceae; genus Bog-1198. The sequence continues at coordinate 10,950 of JALYIH010000136.1, forward strand.
ACAGGCCCTTGCGTATGCCGCGCCGATAGCTGCGGCCGAGTTCCTGGCGGGCGATGGCCTCCATCTTGAGCACGCCTTGGCGCATGAGGTCGAACAGCGTTTGGTACGCCAGATAGGGGTAAACGGCGGTTGCGCCATAGCCGATCAGGCAGGCGAAATGATGCGCATCGCGTGCGGTTCCGGTCTCCACCAGGATGTTGCACTTGCAGCGCAGTCCCGTGGCGACCAGGCGGTGATGCACGGCGCCGGTGGCCAGCAGCGCGTGGATGGGCAATTTCCCCTTGACCAGGTAGCGATCGGACAGCAGCAGCACCAGCTTGCCATGGCGCACGGCGGTTTCCGCTTGATCGCATACGCGCAGCAGCGCGGTCTCGAGATCCAGGTGTTCATCGTATTGCAGATCGATGAATTCATTCGGCACGCCGGACTCGGCCAGCGCCACGATTTGCCGCAGCTTGCGCTGCGAAAGCACCGGCGAACTCAAGACGATCTGCTCGGCGTGCTGCGGCGCCGGCACGAAGATATTCGCTTCCGGACCGATCTGCGTCTGCAGCGACATCACGATGCTTTCGCGCAAGCTGTCGATGGGCGGATTGGTGACTTGGGCGAATTGCTGGCGAAAATAGTCGTACAGAGAGCGCACTTTCTTCGACAGCACGGGCATCGGCGTGTCATCGCCCATCGAGCCGACCGCTTCGCTTTCGTCTTCGGCCAGCACCCGGATGATCTCATCGCGTTCTTCGGCCGAAACGTTGAACATCTTCTGATACTGCGCCAGGGTCTCGCGGTCGAAGGGCTCGGCGGCCAGCCGCGGATCGATCAGATCGGTTTGCAGATACCGCACCCCTTTCTTCAGCCAGACCTTGTAGGGGTGTCGGCTCTTGAGCAGGTCATCCACGCGCTTGGTGTTCATGAGCTCGGCGGTTTGCAAATCGAGCGCCAGCATTTCGCCCGGTCCGAGCTTGCCCTTATCGACCACATCCTCCGGCGCGTAGTCCCACACGCCGGCCTCCGAGGCGATGGTGATGTGGCGGTTCTTGGTGATGACCCAGCGAGCCGGACGCAGGCCGTTGCGATCCAGCGTGCAGCAAGCATAGCGGCCGTCCGTGAGTACGATCCCGGCCGGGCCGTCCCAGGGTTCCATATGCGTGGCGTAGTACTCGTAGAACGCTTTCAAGTCGGGATCGATCATGTCCACCGACTGCCAGGCGGGCGGTATCAGCATGCGCATGGCGTGCATGGGATCCAAGCCGCCGACGAGCAGTACTTCCAGCATATTGTCCAGCGACTGCGAATCGGAGCCGGTCAGCGACACCAGCGGCAAAATGTCGCTCAAGTCCGGCAAGACCGGCGAGAGGAACAGCGGGCCGCGGGCCACTGCCCAGCTGCGATTACCCTGTACGGTGTTGATCTCGCCGTTGTGAGCCAAATACCGGTAAGGATGCGCCAGCCGCCATTGCGGCAGCGTGTTGGTGGAGAAGCGCTGATGGAAAACCACCACCGATGCCTCCATCCGCGCATCCTTGAGGTCGGGATAGAATTGCGCCAGGAATTGCGGCATGACCATGCCTTTGTAGACGATGGTGCTGGCCGACAATGAAGGGATATAGAAAACCGGATCCTGCCCTTCCAATTTTTTTTCACTGCGTCGCCGCGCCAAAAACAATTTACGGTTGAACGTGGCCTGGTCGATGTCGCCGCCCGCATTGACGAATACCTGTTCGATGATGGGCAGCGTCTTGAGCGCTTCCGAGCCGCAGGCTGAAGGATCCGTGGGCAGCGCGCGAAAACCCGCAATGTTGAGTTTCTCGAGTTGCAATTGCTCGGTCAGAACCCGGCGCGCCTCCGCGGCCTTGACGGTATCGCGATTGAGAAACACCAGGCCGGCGGCGAACATCGGCGCCAAGTTGAGCCCGGCATCCGCGGCCACCGCTCTTAAAAATGCGGTCGGCTGCTTGATCAGCAGGCCGCAGCCGTCGCCCGTCTTGCCGTCGGCGGCAATGGCGCCGCGGTGCGTGAGTCGATTCAAAGAGCTGATGGCGGTCTGCAAGACCCAATGGCTGGCCCGATCATCGAGGCTTGCGATCAACCCAAAGCCGCAGGAATCTTTTTCGTAAGAAGAGCGGCATAGGCCCCAATCTGCCGCGCGCGCATCTGCGCCGTCGAGACGGGTGTTATAAGCGGCCGTGTCTTTGATCGCCATGTCGCGCGCCCATGCAGAAAGCAAGCCCAGCCCTTAAGGGCTCAGGAGCTTTTAAAACAAGAACTTAAATCGGTTCTAGGCGCTTGAAAATTCAAGCACCAGGGTCGGGGCAAACGCCGCAAAGCGCGCCTGTATGGGTTTACCTTATATGGATGCCGCCCTGATTGGCAAGGGACGTGTGTGCGATCAAATAAGCGGCTCGCTCGCGAACCTAGCCGGCAATGTAGCGTTCCAGTTGCTCGATGTGCTGCGACTGTTCCTCCATCACCGCTTTGACCAAATCCCCGATCGACAGCATGCCGACGACGCGTCCGGCCTTCACCACCGGCAGATGCCTGAAACGTCCCTCGGTCATGAGCTGCATGCAATGATGCACGGTGTCCTCCGGCGTCACGCTGACGGCCGGCGAACTCATGATGTCGTTGACCGGCGTGTCGTGCGACGAGCGATTTTTCAGGATGACTTTTCGCGCGTAGTCGCGCTCCGAAATGATCCCGAGCAGCGTGCCCTCGTTCATCACCAGCAGCGCGCCCACATGCCGCGTCGCCATGATCTCAATCGCCCGCAGAACCGAATCGTGCGGCGCGACGGCGAAGATCTGATTGCCCTTGACCTGAAGCAATTGACTCACGGTCTGCATACATACCTCCGCTTATCGCAGCAATCGGACGCCCCTGGCCCCTTTGA
>JALYIH010000137.1 GCA_030775865.1 Pseudomonadota bacterium
ACCCAACATCAAGCATGAGGCATCAAGCGTTGGTTTTTGGAGGTACCTAGACTTCACTTTCCCGCGCAGCAGTGCTCGGGTCGAAGTCCGCATCCTTGTCTTGCTTGAGCTGCTTGGCCTTTTCTTCGGTTTCGCCGTCATTCATGGCTGATTTGAAACCTTTTACCGCGGCGCCCAAGTCCGAACCGATGGTGCGTAAGCGCTTGGTCCCAAAAATGACCAAGGCAATGGCCAATATGACCAGTAGCATTTTTGAATCGAACATCTCGCTTCTCCGAATCCTGACTTAACCGATTGGGCGCCAATGATACGCCAAACATATTATGACGTTCGACCGCGATACATGGCTGCGCGTTCGGTCGCATTTGGGGTTTTAGTCAATTTTCCAGCCAAATCGTGACGGGACCGTCGTTGGTCAAGGACACCTGCATATGGGCGCCGAATACGCCCGCTTGCACCTTCCGATGCTCTTCGCGTGCGGCTTGCACGAAGAAGTCGAACAGGCGGCGACCCTGCTCCGGCGGCGCCGCGGTCGAAAAGCCGGGCCGCAAGCCTCTCGCCGTGTCCGCTGCGAGGGTAAATTGCGGTACCAGCAGCAACTCCCCCTGCACCTGGGTCAGGCTGAGGTTCATTTTCCCCGCGTCATCCGAAAATACCCGGTACTGCAGCAATCGCGTGAGAAGCCGGCGCGCCGCCGCCTCGTCATCCGCGGGCCGGACGCCGAGCAGCACCAATAGCCCGGGACCGATGGACCCTACGATGTGTCCGTCGACTGAGACCCCGGCGTGGGAAACGCGCTGCAACAAGGCAATCATCTTAGACGATAAACCCTGTCTCGAAGATAAGAAATTCCACTTTGATCATATAAATGGCCTTGCATTAACAAGGTCACTCCACTTCGCCGGATCTGTAAGTTTCAGCGACAACATGAGCGCTCATTCCAAGATTCTCACGTTTATCCTCAATTGGTGGGTATTAGAAGCAAGAAATCACTCAAAAACCCGTGATCTGTGGGGGTATATTGCCGCTTGGCGGGTGCCAGGGGCATCGCAGGGATCTGGTACATGTCGGTCAATGGCGAGCATTCTCTCGAGTCGGTAACCTCGCTGCAAGGCACCTATCCTCGTATATTCCAACCGGCGTCAATACTCCAACAGGCGTCAGACTAATGAGGAACACATTTGTCCGCACAGTACACAGAAACCTTTTGGACCAGTCATGACGGACTGCGTCTCTACACGCGAGTTTACGAAAACCAAGACGACAGTGCCGCAACGGTCCTGTGCCTTCATGGCCTGACGCGCAACAGCCGTGATTTCGAAGACCTTGCACCGCACTTGCAGCATCGCTTTCGCGTCATCGTCCCGGATCTGCGCGGCCGCGGCTTTTCCGCACGGGACCCGAATCCTCAGAACTATCAGCCGACGATCTACATCCAGGACATCCTTGGCCTGCTCGATACGCTGGGCGCAGCGCAAGTGGCTGTGATTGGCACTTCTCTGGGCGGCTTGCTTGCCATGATGTTGGGAGTCGGCCATCGATCCCGAATTTCAGGAATTGTGCTCAACGATATTGGTCCTGAAGCCGATCCGATCGGCTTCGAACGCATCAAAGGTTATGCGGGCCGATTGCCGCCGCCGAAGGATTGGAGCGATGCACTCGCGCAAACGAAAACCATGTTTGGCGATGCATGGCCCAACCTCAGCGCCGAGCGCTGGGCGACGATCGTGCGCCGCGGCTTTCGCGAGGATGCATCGGGCGCGCCGCGTGTCGCCGCCGATCCCATGATCGGCGAGATGTTGCGTGCGGCGCCCGCAGCCACGGCGACTCTATGGCCTTTCTGGCCCGTGTTGCGCGGGATACCCATGCTGGCGATTCGCGGCGAGCGATCCGACATCTTGAGCGCCGAGACATTCGCAAGAATGAAAGCCGAGAATCCCGATCTTAAGCAACTCGAAGTTGCACAGCGCGGTCATGTACCCTTGCTCGACGAGCCGGAATGCATCGCGGCCATCGATGATTTTCTGGCACGTGTGAATCGAGTTGTAAGACTAAACCGGACGTGAGTTCGCTGCCTAGCCAATCTGGTTGCTGAGGCTCATTCGGATGAAGATGGGCCGCAACCACCTTGGTCAAGGTTGCGAGCAAATGTCTACATCATCGAGCGCATGTCGAGGTCCCGTCGCGATCGCACTTGCCTGCGCAGTGCTGTGTGTTCTGGCGGGTTGCGTGTCTGCCAAATATAAGTTGGCCGCGAAGAATACGCCCCCCGCGCCCACGCTGGACGTGCACTTTCCGCCGGCAGCGCTCAACGCAAACCTCACGAGCGTCATCACGGATGGAGGCCCGGGCTCGTGGAAGCGGGAGGCATTCTGGGACGAATATATCGTTACGCTCCGCAATTCCGGCGATCGGCCGCTGCAGATTGTCTCCGTCAGGTTGGTGGACTTCACCCGCACACCCCTACCGCCGGGCGAGGATCCTTGGGCGCTGGAACGCGAGAGCAAAACACTCGAGCGGAAGTACCGGGACGCCGGCGTGGCTTTCGCGCGGGTGGCCTCACCGCGAATACTCGTGGCCAGTGCCGAACCCGTCGTGGTCGCGAATGCGGGGATCGGTGCAGCGGGCGCCGCCGCGGCGGCAACCCTGACGGCGGTCGCCCTCCCCGTGTACGGCTTGGCGACTTGGGGCAGAAACCGACACTACCGGGCGCTGATCAAGGCGGAGTTCGATCGCCGTCGCCTGAAATTGCCCTTAAGCCTCGCGCCCGGAGAGACTCGAACCGGCAGCCTGTTCTTTCCGATGGTCCCGAATCCATGCTTGCTCGACCTGAATTGGTCGGACGAATCGGCCTCGGGTGATTCTGCGCTGCCACTCGATTTTCTCGGCGGCCTTCACACCAAGTCAGGGTCCGAGGATAGTTCGCTACTTGCGCCACAGGGTGGGTGTAAATAAGACCAGAATGGTGAACACTTCCAGCCGGCCGAGCAGCATCGCGGCAGAACAAACCCAGGTCTGGAAATCGCTCAACACGCCGTAGTTGCTGCCGGGGCCCACCAACCCTAAGCCGGGGCCTGCGTTATTGATGCAGGCGATGATGGCGGAAAACGACGTCATGAAATCCAAGCCGCTCGCCAGCAGCAGGAAAACCAGGGTGACGATGCTCATGAAGTACAGGAACACAAATGCCAGCACCGCGAACACGACGCGGTTGGCAATGACCGTTCCGCCGACTTTGAGCGGCCGCACCATGTTCGGGTGCACCAGCTGATTGAGCTCGCGATTCGCCTGCTTGGCGAGTACCAGCGTGCGGATCATCTTGATGCCGCCTCCGGTGGATCCGGAACTCGCCACGATGCAGCTCAAGAACATCATCCACATGGGCGCGAAGATCGGCCAGCGCGAATAATCTTGAGTGTGCAGCCCGCTGTCGACGGCGATGGAGACCAGATTGAACGTGGTGTTGCGCAGCGAGGTGGGAAAGTCGGGGTAGGTGCCCTTGAAGTACAGGAACAGCGAGACGCCGATGCAGCTGCCGGCAAGCACTCCCAGGATTGCCTTGGCCTCGGCGTCGCGAAAGTACGCCATCACACCGCGCTGGCTCCACGCGAGAAAATGCGTCGCGAAATTCAACGCCGCCAGAATTGAGAACGCGGTCAGCACCAACTCGATCGGCAGCGAATTGAAATGACCGATGCTGGCGTCATAGGTTGAAAAGCCGCCGAGCGACAGCGCGGAGAATCCGTGGCACACCGCATCGAACCAGTTCATCCCCGCAAATCTCAAGGAAAGGATGCAGACCGCCGTCAATCCCGTATACACGGCCCACAGCAGTTTCGCGGTCTGACCGATGCGGGGCGTAAGTTTGCTGTCCTTCATCGGCCCGGGCATTTCTGCGCGGTAAATCTGCATGCCGCCGACGCCGAGCATGGGCAGGATGGCCACGGCCAGCACGATGATGCCCATGCCGCCGAGCCAGCTTAAGAGATGCCGCCACAGATTGATCGACCTCGGCAGAAATTCGAGCCCCGAGAGCACCGTGCCGCCGGTGGTCGTCAGGCCGGATGCCGCCTCGAAGTAGGCATCGGTGAAATTGATGGGCAAGTAATGCCACAGGGGGAATCCGGCCACCGCCGGCAATGCCACCCAGGTCAATGCGACCAGCATCAGGCCGTCGCGGGTTTTGAGTTCGCGCTTGAACGCTTTAGTGCCGAGCCACAGCAAGGCGCCAAGAGCGAAAGTCGCCAGGGCGGAAATGACGAAAGACCAAAGCGCCGGATCCAGTTCCCACACCGCCATGACCAGCGGCGCAAACATGGTCACCGAAAACACCATCATGACGAGGGCGAATACGTGGGCGACCGGCAGTAGTATGTCTTTCACAAGAAAGAGGCGGAGCCTTGAAACAGTTTCTCGACCGCTTCGATGTGGCGCCGGTCGGTGAGGAAAAGAATCAAATGATCGTCCGGTTGAACCGTGGTGTCGTGATGCGCAATGATGACATCTTCGCCGCGTACCACCGCGCCCAAGGTCGTACCTTCCGGAAGCGCAATATCCTCGATGCGCCGTCCTATCACCTTCGAGCTGTCGGCATCTCCGTGCACCACCACTTCGAGCGCCTCGGCCGCGCCCCGGCGCAGCGAATGCACGCGTACGACATCTCCGCGCCGCACATGCGCGAGCAGCGATCCTATCGTGACAGTCTGCGGCGATATTGCGACATCGATTGAGCCGCTTTCGATGAGTTCGGCATAAGAAGGCTTGTTGATCAACGCCATGACCTTGTGCGCGCCCAAGCGCTTGGCCAGCATGGCCGACAAAATATTCGCCTCCTCCGAATTGGTCAGTGCCGCGAAAATATCGGCGCTGTCGATGTTCTCCTCGAGCAGCAGCTCTTCATCGGCCGCGTCGCCGTGCAGCACCGTGGTGCTTTTCAATTGCTCCGAGACTCGC
>JALYIH010000138.1 GCA_030775865.1 Pseudomonadota bacterium
GCCGTCCCGCTTTGGCCGGGCGCGGCCGCATTACCGGTGCTGTTCGATTGAGTCGTCGGGGCTGCGCCGGTGCTTGCCGGCGGCGGTGGTGTACTGGCCGGCGGCGCACGATTGCCGGAGGGCGGCAATTGCCCGCCGCCTGAATTGACGTCGTGCGGCTTGCTCGTCACGTTCTTGCGGGCAGGCCTGTTGTCCGCCTCGTTCAAGGCACCGGCGAAATCCTGGCTGTTTGCGTGCGTCGCCTGTGAGCCCGCCGAGGCCGATGCGTTAGGCTGCGGGACCTCGTTGCTGCGCTGTGCCTGAAAAACCGGCGTTGTTGCATTCATACCGGTGAAATAGCAAGCGACGTGCCAATCCTGGGGTCTATGGGTGTGCGTTGGTGCCCGGGCCGCGAAGAATCTGGCCAGGCAGGGCGCCGGTCATTTTCCCCAATTCGATGACCGGTATGCCATTGACCAACACGTACTTCATGCCGACCGACAACTGATTCGGATCCTCGAACGTGGCAACCTCGTGAATGCTATTCGCATCGAACACCACGACGTCGGCCCACATCCCCAGTTTCAATACGCCGCGATCCATCAGACGTTCACGCTGCGCCGGCAATGCGGAGAACTTGCGTATGGCATCGCTCAAGGTCAAGGCATGCTCATCGCGCACATACTTGTGCAGAATGCGCGGAAAAGCGCCGTAGGCTCGAGGGTGAGGGTGTTCGGTCGCCAGCAGCCCCTTGGGGGATGCGCCGGCAGCATCGTTGTCCACGGATACCCAGGGTTGCTGCAGGATCAGCCGCACATCCGGTTCGTCCATACCGAAAACCGCGACGTTCGTGCCGGCAAGATCTTTGATCAGAAAATCGCAGATCGCATCGATCGGATCCTCATGCCACTGCTGCGCGATTTCGCTGATACGCTTGCCCTGATACTCGAGCAATTCCTTGTTGACGACGGCGGTAATGAGAATGTCCTGCGGACCCTTGATCGCCAGCCATTCGTTATCCCATTCCGTGCTGGGTGTCATCATGTCCTTGCGAATGCGTGCGCGCGTTGCAGGATCCTTCAGGCGCCCGATCAGGGCGTCGGTGCCACCCTCGTGCGCCCATGGTGGAATGAAGGCGGAGAATGAATTTTCCCAGGCGGTGTAGGCATAGGTATCCGCGGCGACATCCACGCCGCGCGCGCGTGCCGCCTCAATGCTGCGGATAACCAGGGGCGCGTTGCCCCAGTTGCGCCGGCCCGAAACCTTCAAGTGGAATATCTCGACCGGAATATGCGCTTCGGCGCCGATGCGAAAGGTTTCCTCCAAGGCTGCCATTTCCGCATCGCCCTCGCTGCGCATGTGCGTGGCGTACACGCCGCCGTACTGGGAAGCGGTGGTTGCCAGCGCGATGAGTTCGTCGGTGAGCGCATAGGGCGCCGGCGGGTATTGCAGCGACGTCGACAATCCGAGTGCGCCCTGCTGCATCGCCTCCGCCACCAATGACTGCATGCGTTTCAGCTCCTCCGGCGAGGGCGCTCGATTGTCGTAGCCAATGACCATCTCGCGCACGGTCGTAGCGCCGATGTAGTGGCCCATATTGATGCCGATGCCCTGCTTTTGCACCCGGGCAAAATATTGCTGAAACGTTTGCCAGTCTGGTTTTATCTCGTAATGATTGAATTGCGGCTGCTCCTCCTTGACGATGGCATCGTTCATCGGCGCCACCGAATTACCTTCGCCGGTAATTTCCGTGGTGATGCCCTGAAATATTTTCGAGGGTAGACGCGGATCGACCAGCACGGTAAGTTCCGACTGGCCAAGCATGTCGATGAATCCCGGTGCGACGATCATTCCGTGCGCATCGATGGTTCGCTTGCGGGAGGCGTGCGCCAGGTTGCCGATGGCCGCGATACGCCCCGCGTTGATGGCCACATCCCCCGCGTACCAGGGTGAGCCTGTCCCGTCGATGATGTGGCCGTTGGCGATGATGAGATCGTACTCTGCCCCGGCAGCACGGCCTTCGGCAGCGAAGGCGGCGGCCACCATGAACACGGCGGCGGCGGCGCGGCAGATCGATCTCGTGCGGGGTCCGTTCATGTCTGACGGATCACTTCAGGTATTTATCGAACCACGCGAGCGTACGTTGCTCGGCGTCGGCAAGATGCTGCGGATCGCGCAGACCATGGCCCTCGCCGGGGTAGATCATGATGGAGGTCGGCACGTTCATCGCTTTCATGGCGTGCCAGAATTCCTGCGTCTGCGGCGCCGGACATTCGATATCGCGTTCTCCGACGTAGGCGAATGTCGGTGTCTTCACATTGTGCATGTAGTTGATGGCGGACGAAGCGGCATAGACGGCAGGATCGTCGTACGCCGACTTGCCGAAGTAGGGAATCATCCACGCATCGATGCCGTTCTCGCCGTAGTACGACAGCCAGTTGCTGATGCCGGCGGCGGCGACCGCGGCTTTGAAGCGGTTGGTCTGAGTCACGGCCCACATGCTCATGAAGCCGCCATAGCTTCCACCGGTTAGCCCTAAGCGCGCGTCGTCGATGGGCGCTACTTTCGCGGCGGCGTCGACGCCGGCAAGAATGTCGCGCAAATCGCCGTGGCCAAAATCGCGCACGTTGGCTTGCGTGAAGCGTTCGCCTTGGCCGTAGCTGCCGCGCGGATTGGGCAGAAACATGGCATAGCCGTGGTCCAGCAATGCGCTGATCATTCCCGGCCCGGGAAAGCCGGGGGTAACGGCCGCCGCGGGGCCGCCGTGAACCATGGTGATCATGGGTATCTTGCCTTCTGCCCGCAGCGGCAGCAGCAGCCAGCCCTGCACGTCGAATCCATCGTTCTTCCACCAGACGCTTTGCACCCGTGCCGGTAGGCTCAGCCCCGCGTTGACTGACGTCAGGTTCCGCCAATGGCCTATCGTGCCGATCTCGATCTCCGGCGCCTGGGTGAATGATTCGTGTACATCGGCGGTCACACCGGAGGGACAGGCGGTTGAAATTCCGCCCGCGCGCTCCCCGAATGATTCCTCGCCGCTCCAAACGACGCGTGCGGCTCCGGCTTTGAGGCCCGCATACGGCTTAGGTCCGGTTGCGGGTCCCAGATCCGCAAATTGCGTCTTATCGCCGGCCAGAAGTTCTGCCTGCAGGTGGCCGTCACAGCGCCAGGTGATCGCAGTCGCCGAGGCATGCATGTCAGGCGTCAGATTCGTCGCCGTCCCGCCGTCCAAGCGCAGCGCATACACATCGCCGCCGGTTGAACCGAAGTCGCTCATGATCCCGGCGATGAAAGCGACCATGGATCCGTCCCGCGATACTTTCGGCGTCGCGAGCTGTTGACGATCATCGGTTGGAGCGTAAATAACGCGGGCGGCGGAGCCGTTCTCTGGAAAGGCGTAGAGTTTCGCGGTCCACCAATTGTTATCGCCATCGCCGGGCGCGGCCGTCCCGATGAAGCCCTTGCCGCCGGCTCGCCAGTCGTACTCATAGACGAACAGATCGGGAGGCGAGACCCAATGCAATGCGCCGTTCTCCAGGATCGCGATTCGCTGCTCCGGCGGCGCAGCGTCCAGATCGCCGGCAATCGGTACACCGGCTTGAGTTGCGCCGACCTCCTTGGTGGCGTTTTGAATGGCCAGCATGGCCAGACGTCCATCCGGCATGGAGCGCAAATGTTCGATCGTCCCGCTGAAATCGAGCAGCTTGACCAGGCCGCCGCCGTCGGCTCCGACCGCGTACACGGAGCGCGCATGGGTGCCGGGCGCGCGCAACGTGAACGCAAGGCGCTTGCCGTCAGGACTCCAGGTCGGCGAATCCGGCCAGCACTGAGGTACTCGGCCGCAGGGCATCGCGATGGTGAGTGCAGCACCGGAGCGCGCATGCCTGATCACGAGATCGCGAAGTGTCGGAGCACCGCCGCTCTGAGAGGAGTCGCCTTCGACCGAGGCGACGAGTTCACCGTTCGGCGAAATCTCAACGCTGAGATAGCGATGTACCAAACGGGCGGCGGCCGATGTCTCCGCCGCCGCAACCATGTGTCCGACGCCGATGCACAGCATCGCGACCGCAAGTAACTGCTTCATGCCATTCCCCTTTGCCAATTGACAGCGGCTAGTTGCCGCGATTGAATTTCAAAACCAGAGTAGCGCATCCCAATAAACCGGCGCCCTCTATTCGGGCAAGCCAACGGTTCATATTGCCCGTCACACCGAATCTCGCACTGGCATGCACCGCGCGATGCGCGAGCCAACCATATCCCGTCAGAATACAGAGTTCGGGAAGCATGGAGGTGGCCGCTAAGATCAACATTTGCGGCACCACCGACATCGAAGGATCAATGAACTGCGGCAATAACGCCAAAAAGAACAGCAGCGCTTTGGGATTGGCCAACTGCAGAGTGAACGCTCCCAGATACACGCCGCGCAAACCGCCTTCATTGCTCGCGCCGTCCGCCCCCAGCGCAATCGAGTGCATCGAGCCGGCTGAGCGCAACGCCTTTACGCCTAAATAAATCAGGTATGCCGCGCCAACCCATTTCGCGATGGTAAAGAAGCGCGCACTGGCGGCTATGATGGCTCCCAAACTGGTGGCTGAGAGCGCGAAATAAATGCCGTTGGCGGTGAGGATTCCGGCGGCAGCCGGCAGCGTACGGCGCAAGGCGCCGCGCACGCCCTGCGAGACTACATAGAAGACCGCCGGACCCGGTGACAGCGACAGCGCGGTCTCCATGGCAAGAAATAGCAGCCAGGTCTTAAAAGACATCAAGGGCGCGTTCGTGTTTTCATGGCGCCCGCCCGTGGCCGCGCGCCTAGTTCTTGCCGATGCCGGCGAGAAAACCAGCCACATGGTCGTTGAGAAATTTTCCGTCCGCCGGCGCGACCCCGGCACCCGCGGGATGTCCCCACAGCGAGGGGATGATGGCGAGTGTACAGTGCGGAATGAACGCGGCTTCGTATCGCGCATCCGTGATGGGAAAGTACAGGTCCGTTTCAGAGGGCATGTAAAGCACCGGTACCTTGATCGAACGCAGCGCGGCCTCGACGTCTCCATGGAAGGGCGCGGTCTTACCCACGTCGTGGACCTCCCAGCTGCGCATCTGCAGAATCAGGTTATTCGCGTCGGCGCCGGGAATGAAGTTCGTTCGGAAATGCTCCACCACTTCGTCGAAGGTCTTGCCGAATGAGTCATTGCTGCGCCATAGCTCCTGGCGCCACCACTCCTGTGAAAACAGCCAGCCTGCCCACACCATGGAGAAGGCTTGAATCCCCCTTGTCGGCTGGGTCTTGTAGTCGCCGCCATTGAACACCGGATCGGCGGTGAGAGCCGAGATTTCGCCTTCCAACCGGACAATCCCGTGGCCGTATGTTTTCGCTGTCCCCGAGGTGGCGACGATGCCATCCATGTAGTCGGGATAACTTACCGCCCACTGAAATGCTTGCTGGGCGCCCATGGAGAATCCGATGACCGCGCGTAAATGCCGGACGTGCAGCTGCTCAGTGAGCATGCGATGCACGGCTTGAACGTTGTCGCGGATGGTCGTCACGGGGAATCGCGGCCCATGAAACGGTTCCGGCGTATTGCTGGGCGAGGATGACCGCCCGTTGCCGAAAAGCTCGCTGGTGATGAGAAACAGCTTGGTCGGATCTAGCGCCTTTCCGGGTCCAATCAACCAACCATAGCCGTGCATTTCAGCCATATAGTGCGAGGGCAGAAGAACGGCATTATCGCCCTTCGCGTTCAGTTTCCCGTACGTGCCATAGACGATGCGTGCTTCGGGCAGGACGACGCCGCTTTCCGTCTGGAAGTTCTTGACGAGGAATTCGCGCTGAACGGGCTCTTGGTCGGTGGCGGCCGCTTGCGCGTGCGCAAGCTGCATGCCGAACAAGGCGATCATTAAAAAAGCAAATCGCACGCTGCTACTCCCTAACGCTCAGCCATCGAAATTGATTTTCGAAGCATACAACATGCCGGCGTCACGCCGGCATCGAAATCGCGGCGCGGCTCGTCCATACTCGTGCGATGAGCCGTTGTATTTCAAAGACGCTGAGCCCAGCGCTTGCCCTGTGTTGGCTATCCACGAGCCTGGCCGCCACCCCCAGACCCATCGCCGAACTGGCGCCCGCAGCCACCATCAAATTGGGCAAGACCGCCGATTGGGTCGCCATCACCGCCGACTCTGTTTGGGTTGCGAGCACCGGCCCCTTTGCCGTACATCGCATTGATGCGAAGACCAACCGGTTGGCTGCAACCGTGAGTCTTCCCGGCGAACCGTGCGCCGGCTTGGCCGTAGGAGCCGGCAGTCTTTGGGTTCCGATGTGCACGGCCCCACCGTCGCTGGCCAAAGTGAATCTCAAGACCAACCAACTCGCCGCAATCTTTGCGATTGGACCTGCCGCAGCCGAGGGCGGCATTGCGTATGGGGCAGGAAGCATCTGGCTGATCATTGACAAGCTCGGCGATTTGGCGCGACTTGATCCTGCCGACGGGGCGATTCTCGGCACCTATCGCGTGCCGGCAGGTTCGTACAACCCAATATTCAGCAGCGGCACGATTTGGGTCTCACACGCCGAGGGCGCCGAGTTGACGGGAATCGATGCTGCGACAGGAAAAGTCACCGCCACGGTAGCAACCGGCCCCAATCCCCGATTCCTTACCACGGGCGCCGGCGCCATTTGGACGCTCAATCAGGGCGATGGCACCGTGACGCGCGTCGCTGTGCATGACCACGGCGTCACCGCAATCGCGTTAGCGACGCCGGGCCACGGCGGCGACATCGCCTACGGTGCGGGCCACGTGTGGAGCACCATGCCGAAGATCCCCCTCTCCGTCATCGATGTGGCAACAAAAAAACTGTTGTGTCAGTGGGCGGGGCCCGGCGGCGATTCCTTGGGCATTGGACATGGAGCCGTATGGCTCACGGATTATGACGCGGGGAGCGTTTCGCGAATTCCCGTCAAGGATGCTCTAGCGCATTGCTCCGGGTCGCCGCAAGCGCCGCAGGATCCATGACCAATCATTCCAACGGGGTCGGTCGGTCGAGTCGCTCAAAAATGGCCGTCATGGCGCTGACGCGATCCAGGTATGCGCGCGCCTGGTGATCCCCACAGCGCTGGCCCTCGATCAGTTTAAACCCCCGCCTCGCGAACTCATCGCCCGCGCCCGCGCCGCACAGATGTATCAGCGCGGCCAGCATTTGCCTGTGCTGCAGGGTCGCGGCTCCGATTCGATGCCGCTCCAGAATGTTGGCGACGCTGCGGTCCAGATAGGCCGATGTGAGTTCGACCGCGTGACTGGGGACGACCCGCGCATACAGGCTGTTGAACCAGCACGATCGCCAGTTGCTCCAGGATCCATCCTCGACGACGACGTGATCGCGGATGCAATAGCGTCTGGCTTCTGCGAAGTTGCCGTCGGTGATCTGATACATCCCTACCGCACTCGACGCAGGCCGATACACCTCGAACGGCTG
>JALYIH010000139.1 GCA_030775865.1 Pseudomonadota bacterium
CCCTCGCGCCGGGCCCGGTGCAGGACATGCCCGTGCGGGCAGTGCTGCGCCAGACGCGCACACCGGTCGAGGTGATGTGGTCGCCGTGACAACCGAGATGCATCTCGAGGACGAACGCACGGCGCTCAGCAAGGAAGCTCTCAAAGGCGCCTTTCTGGATGACTTGTTCTATATGCAGGGCAAGTTTCCGGCGCTTGCCACCAAGAATGATTACTACATGGCCCTGGCCTATGCGGTTCGCGACCGCATGCTGCAGCACTGGATAAGCACCGCGGCCGCCTATACCAAGCAGGCCTCACGAACGGTGGCGTACCTCTCGGCCGAGTTTTTGATGGGTCCGCACCTCGGCAACAATCTCATCAATCTCGGCATCCTGGAGCGAGTGCGGGAATGCATGGCCGAGTTGGGATTGAATCTCGATGAGTTGCTGCAGCAAGAGGAAGAACCGGGTCTGGGTAACGGAGGCTTAGGGAGATTGGCGGCATGTTTCATCGATTCGCTGGCCACGCTGGAAGTGCCCGCCGTGGGGTACGGAATACGCTATGAATTCGGGATTTTCCACCAGGAAATCGTCGACGGCTGGCAAGTCGAAAAGACGGACAAATGGCTGCGTTTCGGCAATCCGTGGGAGCTGAAGCGGCCCGAATGGGCGGTCGAGGTGAAATTCGGCGGCAGCGCCGAACCTTACGTCGACGAACAGAATCGGCTGCGGATTCGCTGGGTGCCCCACAAGACCGTCATCGGCGTGCCCTATGACACACCCATCCTCGGCTACAAGACGAATACCGCGAACACGCTGCGGCTATGGCGCTCCGAGGCTCCCGAATCCTTCGACTTCTCCATATTCAATAGCGGCGATTACTACGGCGCGGTCAATCAAAAAGTCGCCTCGGAAAACTTGAGCAAGGTGCTCTACCCGAACGACGAGCAGGCGCGCGGCAAGGAGCTGCGCCTGGAGCAGCAGTATTTCTTCGTGTCCTGTTCTCTCCAAGACATGATGCGAATCCTGCGCACGCAAAAGATACCGATGGATCAATTCCACGTGAAATTCGCGGTGCAGCTCAACGACACGCATCCTGCGGTCGCCATCGCCGAATTGATGCGCTTGCTGGTCGATGAGGCGCTGCTGCCCTGGGCCGAAGCATGGAACGTGGCGCGCAAGACGTTTGCCTATACCAATCACACGCTGTTGCCGGAGGCCTTGGAGCGCTGGCCCATCGAGGTCTTCGGCCGCGTGCTGCCGCGAATTCTGCAAATCATTTATGAAATCAACGCGCACTTCCTCGAGGAGGTGCGGATTCATTTTCTCGGCGATGATGAACGCATCGTGCGCATGTCTCTGATCGACGAAAGCGGCGAGCGCTATGTGCGCATGGCGCACCTCGCCTGCGTCGGCAGCCACGCGATCAATGGTGTCGCGGCATTGCATTCGGAACTGCTGAAAAGCGACGTGCTCAAGGATTTCTACGAAATGTGGCCGCAGAAATTCAGCAACAAGACCAATGGCGTAACCCCGCGCCGCTGGATGGTGTTGAGCAATCCGAAACTCTCGCAGCTCATCACGGAGCACATCGGGGATGGTTGGGTGAAGGATTTGAGCCGGCTCAAAGCCCTCGAACCGCTGGCCGACAACCCCGAATTCCGAGCCCGCTGGCGCGAGATCAAGCACTCGAGCAAACAAGCCCTCGCCGATCGTGCGCTGCTGCGGGCGGGGGTCCTCATCGATCCGAATTCGATGTTCGATGTGTTGGTGAAACGCATCCATGAATACAAGCGCCAGCATCTGAAGGTGTTGCACATCGTGTGGCTGTATCACGGCATCAAGTCCAACCCCTCCTTCGAGGTACAGCCGCGCACGTTTATTTTCGGCGGTAAGGCCGCGCCCGGCTACCATCTGGCCAAACTCATGATCAAGCTGATCACCTCGGTCGGCGACGTGATCAACCGTGATCCCGACGTACGCGACCGGCTCAAAGTCGTGTTCCTGCCCAATTTCAATGTCAAGAACGGCCAGCGTGTCTACCCGGCGGCGGATCTCTCGGAACAGATTTCAATGGCCGGCAAGGAAGCATCGGGTACGGGCAACATGAAATTTTCGATGAACGGTGCGCTGACCATCGGCACGATGGACGGAGCCAACATCGAGATTCGCGAGGAAGTCGGCGCCGACAATTTTTTCTTGTTCGGCTTGAGCGCGCAGGAAGTGTATGCGCTGAAGGCGCAGGGCTACCGTCCGATGGACTACTACAACGCCAATCAGGGTTTGCGGGATGTGATCGATTTGATCCGCAGCGGCTTCTTTTCGCGCGGTGACCCTGAATTGTTCAGGCCGCTGATGGATGGCCTGCTGTACCAGGACCCATACCTGCTGCTGGCGGATTTTCAATCCTACATCGAGTGCCAGAACAAGGTTTCCGACGCCTACGGCGATATTGACCGGTGGACCCGGATGTCGATCCTCAACACCGCACGCAGCGGCAAATTTTCATCCGATCGAACCATTCGGGAATATTGCGCGGATATTTGGCACGCGAAGTCAGTGCCGATTCAATTGCTCACACATGCGGAAGCAGGAAGCGCATAGTGCGCCGCAACGGCTCGGCCGCCCCCCACAGCAACTGATCGCCCACCGTGAAGGCGGAGAGGTACCCGCCGCCCATCGCAAGCTTACGCAGCCGGCCGATCGGCACCTCCAATTTGCCGCTCACCGCGGCCGGTGACAGCGCCCGAATCGTGGCGTCCTTGGCGTTAGGCACGATACGAACCCACGCATTGCCGCCGGAGAGCAACTCCTCGATTTCGGGCATCGGCAGGTCCTTCGACAGCTTGATGGTCAGGGCCTGAGAATGACAGCGCATCGCGCTCACCCTGACGCAGATACCTTCGATGGGAACCGGATGCGCCTCCTGCCCGAGGATTTTATTGGCCTCCGCGCCGGCCTTCCATTCCTCGCGGCTCTGGCCATTGCCCAGATCCTTGTCGATCCAGGGGATGAGGCTTCCGGCCAGCGGCACGCCAAAATGCGCGGTCGGATATTCGTCGCTCGACAACGCGGCGCTGACGGCCCGGTCGATATCGAGAATGCTCGAAGCCGGATTTTGCAGCAGAGCCGACACCGACCCGTGCAGCACGCCCATCTGCTCGAGCATCTCACGCATATTTTGTGCGCCGGCCCCCGACGCCGACTGGTATGTCATCGCCGTGATCCACTCGACGACGCCGGCGCGCAGCAAGCCTGCGACCGCCATCAGCATGAGCGATACCGTACAGTTGCCGCCGATATAATCCTTGATGCCCTGTTCGCGCGCGGCCTGCATTAGGGCCAAATTTACCGGGTCCAGCACGATCACGGCATTCTTTTGCATGCGCAGCGAGGATGCCGCGTCGATCCAGTACCCTTTCCAACCGGCGGCTCGCAGCCGCGGGTGAGTGGCCTGAGTATAGTCCCCGCCCTGGGTGCTGATGAGCATGGGCAGCTTGGCCAACGCCGCAATGTCATTGGCGTCTTGCACCTTTGAGGCGGACGAACCCACTCGAGGTCCGGCCCCGCCTGCCTGCGAGGTGCTGAAAAAAGTAGGCGAGACAAGGTCGAAGTCCTTTTCCTCTCGCATCCGATCGAGCAGGACCGAACCCACCATGCCGCGCCAACCGATGATGCCGATCTCTTTCATCATCAAATCATAAACTCTCGCGCGGGAGGGCGCCGGTTATAGTTTGACGACATGGCATAGCCATAGGCTCCGCAGTTGGCAATGAGAATGACGTCACCTTCCCGGGTCTGCGGAAGCCATCGATCCGAGCCCAACTGATCCCCGCTCTCGCAGATCGGTCCCACGACATTGACCCGATGACTCATGGGGTCCTCGAGCCGGGTGAGGTTGCGGATATCGTGGTGCGCCCCGTACAGCGCGGGGCGGATCAGCGAATTCATCCCCGTGGCGACACCCACATAGTGCACGTCACCCTTGGCTTTGAGCTGGGTCACCACGGCCAGCAAGACGCCCGCCTTCGCCACCAGATATCTTCCCGGCTCCATCCAAAACTCGATGTGCGGAAAATCCCTGGCCAGTCCCGCGACCCCTCGGTCGAGTGCGCCGAGATCGATTTCGCTGTGGCCCAGTTGATCCGGAACGCCGATGCCGCCGCCCAAATCCACGACGCTGACCTGCGGGAATCGTTTGGCGAGATTCCCGAGCAGCGCGCCCGTTTCGATCCAATTGGCCACATCGAAAATTCCACTGCCGGTGTGGGCGTGCAACCCGGTCACCCGCACACCCGCTGACCTAGTCAGCGCGACGAGTTCATCCATCTCGGACATCGAGATGCCGAACTTGGTATGCACACCGGCCGTGCGCACGTGGCTGTGGTGGCCCCTGCCGAAGCCAGGATCGACGCGCAGGAATATCTCTTGTCCGCGAAATACCTCAGGCCACATCTTCAACGGATAAAGATTGTCCAGCGTGACCCGCACGCCCCTGCTGAAGCCAAATTCATACTCGGCTCGCGGCGCGAAATTGGGCGTGAACAGGACTCGCTCAGGTGCCAGCGCCGGCACCGATGCGAATGCATGCTCGAGTTCGCCGCGCGAAACGCACTCCAAGATCAAGCCTGCCGCGTACACCTTGCGCAAAATCTCCGGGTGCCAATTCGCCTTCATCGCGTACGCCCAGCGCTTGACCGACTTCACGCTCAAGACCGCGGCAATCGCGGCATCCAAGGTCTGCGTATCATAGACATAGGCCGCCGATTCGCGCGCCGCGATATCGAGCAGTGCGCTGCGCTTGCGCGGCAGCTCCCACCAATTCGCGGCCGGTGTGCCGCTTCCGTCCTTGTCGGAAAATAATTGCGCCCAGGTGGGGCCGAGCACCCGATCCGAGCCGATGCTCTGAATGAGCCGCTCGTGCAACTGCTGCACCAGCCGATCGCCTTGGGATTCGTCGATGACGAAAGTGAAATTCAAATCGTTGGCGGCCTGCGTCACCAGGTAAATCTTGTGGTCCTGAAACAGTTCAAAGGCCGAGCCCATCTCATGCAAGATGCCGCGAATATTCTGACCCAACAGACTCAACGAGGCGCACGGCCCGAGAATCTCAACCCGGCACAGCTCGCTCAAGGCCGCCGTCAACCGCGCGAGCGCCGCGCCGTCCAAGGTATTGGCGGTGGGATCCAAGGACACCGTGACGTTGGTTTCCGATGTCGACACCAGGTCCACCGACAAGCCGTGCTGCTTGAAAACCTGAAATGCATCGGCGAGGAAGCCGACCTGATGCCACATTCCCGGGCTTTCCATCGAGACCAAGGTAATTCCCTTCTTGATGGCGATCGCCTTGACCTGCGCAGCGCTATCGGCGACGTTTTCCGATACGACCGTGCCTTCCAAGCCGGGCGCCTGAGTCGCGTATACATGCAGGGGAATCTTGTATTGGCGTACAGGCAGCACGCAGCGCGGATGTAAGACCTTTGCGCCGTTGCTGGCGATTTCCTGCGCTTCATCGTAATGCAGTTGGCGCAGCAGCCGCGCGGTGGGCACGGACCGAGGATTGGCGCTGAACATCCCCGGCACATCGGTCCAGATCTCGAGGCGCGCCGCCTGGAGTTTCGCCGCAATATATGCGCTCGACGTGTCGGACCCGCCGCGACCCAGCAGCACCGTATCGCCGGCCGCATTGGCGGCGATGAAACCTTGGGTGAGCACCACGCGATTGAGCGAACGCCAAGCGGCTTGCAGCTTCGCGTCGGGGGTGAAGTCACAGGTCGCCGACAGCAGACTGGACTGGTGCGTCGCATGATCGCGGTCATCGGCATGCAGCACCTGACGCACATCCACCCACGCGGTGCTGATTCCCTGCGCGTTCAAAAATTCGGCACCCAGGGTGGTCGACAACAATTCGCCCATGGCCATGACGCGGGCGCGCGTGGCATCATCGATGCGGCGACGCTCCGCCAATTGACCGGCCATGTCGCGAAGTTCGCGTATGAAGGCTTCAAATTGCGGATTGGGCACAACACCCAACTGCACCGCGAGGTCGCGGTGCGCCGCTTCGATATGATCGAGAACCGGCGTGTGCGCGGCAGCCACGGCCGCGGACAGGAGCGACTCGAGCCGATCGGTCACACCTGAGAGCGCGGAGTGCACCACCACGGGGCGAAAATTCTCGGCGATGCGCGCCCGAAGCACCTGCGCAATGTTGTGCCAATTGGCGGCGCTGGACACGCTCGTGCCGCCGAATTTGAGCACAAGCCAAGCCTGTGCTTTGTCTGGCTGAGAGGAAGAAGACATGTGATTTCAGTCCCGCGAGCCCGACGCTGCGCGTCGGAATGAAACGATTATCTAATCGTCTTCGAAAATATCGCGCAGTTCCTTTTCGAGCTGGCGTTCAGCCAGTACGTCTTCGACCCGGCTCCACGCCGCCTTCCCGCGTTTGCCCGCAGCCACCGCTTTGGGACGGCGCTCGGTGCGCTCAATGAGGGGATCGAAGTCGTGTGCTTCTTCGGCTTCCCCGAGAAACTCATCGTCGATATCGAAATGTTCGTCTTCGCGTTCGCTCATTTTTAGAGAAAAGCCCTTGAAATCAATGGGATCGATCAGGTCGATTTGTGAAGCTGCGCACTATATCCGATTCTGCCCGGCATTCAACTAGCGGCGATAAGAATCGCTTCAGTTGTGATAGGCGCGCTGCAACACGCGAGATACCGCGCAATGACGGATTAAATTACTGCTTCATATCAATGAGTTACAGATCATTCCTCAAGTTCCCGTGCGTGCCGAGTCGGCGCGCGCCGGCAAAGCGCCCTGTGCTATTGCCCGATTGACGGCCGATAGAACCGCCAGCAGCGACGCCGTAATGATATTGGGGTGCATACCCGCCCCAAACAAGGTGCGTCGCGAGCGCGTGGTAATTTCGATGTAGGACACCGCGTTGGCGGCACTGCCCTGACCGCGCGAGTGTTCTTCATAAGATAAGACATCGAAGGGCAGTGCGATGGCTTTGACCATGGCGTCGATGGGTCCGGACCCCGCCCCAAGCCAAGTCTCGACATGGCCGCCGCGCTCGACTTGAAGCGTCAAGCGCTCCGTGTCGGCGCCGTCGGTGGAAGCGGCCAGCTGATGTGAGCGGTATACATAAGGGATTCGCGGCGCCAAGTACTCACGGCTAAACAGATCCCATATCTCTTGTGAAGTCAGTTCCTTACCGGTGATATCTGCGGCTGCTTGCACGACTTGGCTGAATTCTATCTGCAGCCTGCGCGGCATCACCAATTGGTAGTCCCGCTCCAACAAATAGGCAACCCCGCCCTTCCCGGACTGGCTGTTGACGCGAATGATCGAATCATAGGAACGGCCAAGATCGGAAGGATCGATGGGCAAGTACGGCACATCCCAGATGTCCGCCTCGCTTCGCGCGGCCAGGCCCTTCTTGATGGCGTCCTGGTGCGATCCGGAAAATGCCGTGAAGACCAAGTCGCCGACGTAAGGATGGCGCGGGTGTATGGGCAATTGGTTACAGGCCTCGGCACAGCGCGCGGCCTCGTTGATGTTGGAAAACTCCAATTCTGGGTCAATACCTTGGGAGTAAAGGTTAAGCGCCAACGTGACGATATCCACATTTCCCGTGCGCTCACCATTGCCGAATAACGTGCCCTCCACGCGCTCGGCGCCCGCCATCATGGCCAGTTCAGCGGCCGCCACCGCGGTACCGCGGTCATTGTGAGGATGCACGCTCAATACGATGGAGTCGCGGTGCCGGATATGCCGCAGGAACCATTCGATCTGATCGGCGTACACATTGGGGGTGGCCATTTCCACGGTCGCCGGAAGATTGAGAATGGACTTGTGGTGCGGGTCCGGCTCCCACACCGCATTGACGGCATCACAGATTTCAACGGCGAAGTCCAATTCAGTACCCGTAAAGCTTTCGGGGCTGTACTCGAAGATCCAGTCGGTGTCGGGCTGGCGCAGCGCATGATCACGGACCACGGTTGCGCCGCGCACGGCGATATCGATGATTCCCGCGCGATCCGTGCGAAACACCACACGGCGCTGCGCCACCGATGTCGAGTTATAGACATGCATGATGGCGCGGCGTGCGCCGCGCAAGGATTCATAGGTACGCGCGATGAGTTCAGGCCGTGCCTGGGTGAGCACTTGTATGACCACGTCCTCCGGAATCAAGTGCTGCTCGATCAGCTCGCGCACGAAATCAAAGTCGGTTTGCGATGCGGCGGGAAAACCCACCTCGATTTCCTTGAAGCCGATTTTCACCAACATATCGAACATGCGGCGTTTGCGCCCCGCATCCATGGGCTCGATCAGCGCTTGATTGCCGTCTCGCAAGTCCACGCTGCACCACTTGGGGGGCGCGGTAATGACGCGGCCCGGCCACGTGCGGTCGGCCAAGTCGATCGGGGAAAAGGCTCGGTATTTAGCAGAAGGATTGCGCAACATGAATTATCTCTCACTCGAGTGACCGAACTTACCGCCACCATGTGCTGGCGCGTTTAAGGGATTTTCCGGTCTGAAAAAGCGCCGACCGATGGCGCGGGAGTGAGTGCGCCTAGCGGCGCAGCAGCAGCGCGAGCAAACCCAGGCGCAGCTTAGGCGCAGGGGGGTTGAAGGCTATGCTGCCGAAAGATTGCATGGTCCCGAATCTAGCACTGTGGGCACACCAGGCGCAAGATTGGAATCATGGAACACGGATCCGGCACACACGTCATTTTCAATCAAGCCCCGCCGTTGATGGACTACAACCTCTTCGACAGCGATGCCGCGCTGCAGGAGGCCGTGCAGCGCGAAGGGGCCGCCTGGGCGATGTCGGATCTTCGCCAAGCAGGCGGCGAACTGGGTACGTGCACTCTTTATGAGCATGCCCGGCTGGCCAATCGCTTCACGCCTGTGCTGCATAATTTCAATGCGCAAGGTGAACGCATCGACTCGATCGAGTTTCACCCGTCCTGGCATGCCCTCATGCAGGGCATCACCGCCCGCGGGTATCACAGCAGCCCCTGGACTCAAGGTGACACTGCAAGGTCCGCGGCACATGCGGCGCGCGCCGCGGGATATCTGATGCAGGCGCAAATAGAGAGCGGGACGCTGTGTCCGACCACGATGACTTATGGCGCCATCGCTGCCCTGCGCCGCGATGCATCGCTCGCGCGCGATTGGGTGCCGCGATTGCTCAGCCGCGAATACGATGCGCGCGACATTGCGTTTCAAGCCAAGCGCGGCGGCCTGATTGGCATGGGGATGACGGAAAAGCAAGGCGGCTCGGATGTCCGCGCCAACACCACGCGCGCGCAGCGTTCGGCCGACGGCAGCTACCGCATTACCGGGCACAAATGGTTTTTTTCCGCGCCGCAATGCGACGCCCACCTGGTACTGGCTCAAGCCGGCACGGGCTTGTCGTGTTTCTTCATGCCGCGGCGTTTGCCCGACGGAACCCTGAATGGCATCTATATTCAGCGCCTGAAGGACAAGCTCGGCAACCGCTCGAACGCCTCTTCGGAAGTCGAATTCATCGACGCCTGGGCGACCCTCCTGGGTGAGGAGGGCCGCGGCATTCCGACCATCCTCGAAATGGGAACCTTTACCCGCCTGGATTGCTGCACAGGGAGCGCCGGCATGATGCGCCAGGCTGTGGTCCAGGCCTTGCACCACGCGCGTCATCGCAAGACCTTCGGTGCATTGTTGATCAATCAGCCGTTGATGCGCAGCGTACTCGCCGATTTGGCATTGGAATCGGAGGCCGCCACAGGCTTGAGCCTGCGCCTGGCGCGCGCGTTCGACAGTGAGCAGCCGAGCGAGATCACGCTGCGCCGTGCGCTCACATCCGCCGCCAAATTCTGGGTGTGCAAGCGCGGCTGCGAGTTGGTTGCGGAAGCCATGGAGGTATTGGGCGGGAATGGCTACACGGAGGAGTTGCCGCTGGCGCGGATGGTGCGCGAGATGCCGGTCAATTCCATCTGGGAAGGATCGGGCAACATCATGTGTCTCGATGTATTGCGTGCATTCGGCCGGTCAAATGCCGCTCGTGAGGTGGTGCTGCAGGAATTGTCGAGCGCACGAGGCAACCACCCGCACTACGATGGCGCGCTCGAACGGTTCGCCGCAAGCCTCGACGCCGGGGGATTGAATGAGGCGCACGCGCGCCGCTTCACGCAATCCTTTGTCACGTTGATGCAGGCCAAAATATTGATCACGGGCGCGACGGGCGCTGCCTCGCGGGCAGCCGCGGAAGGGTTCTGCGCGACCCGCTTGGGCGAGAGCGGCTGGGGAGCCGTGTTCGGCGCCAGCGATGCGCAAGTCGACGTCGACGCGATTCTGACTCGCGCCTGGGATCAAGACTAGCCGGAACTATTCATGAACGATCAGTATTCTCATGCAGCTTTTCCCTTGCTCATGAATAGTTCCGGCTAGGAGCCTAGTTCCATCCGACGAGCCGATTCTTGATGATGGCGACAAGCGCCGCTGCATGAGCATCGCCATCATTCAATCCCGGCACCAGCGTCAGCTGCTCGCCACCCCACTCCAGAAATCTGTCGCGATACTCGATGGCCACTTCCTCGAGTGTTTCCAGACAGTCCACCGCAAAGGACGGCGATGCCACCGTCAGCTTGGTGCAGCCGCGATCCGCCAGCTCCTTGATCTTGTCGAGCGTGTAGGGCTGCAGCCAGGTGACCCTGCCGAAGCGCGACTGATAGCAATGCGACCACTGCGTCTCGTTCAACCCTAAACGGTTCACGACCAGGCGCGTCGTCGTCTCGGTCTGGCGCTGATAGGGATCGCCATTGGCGACGTATGACGCCGGGATGCCGTGATAGGAAAACAGCACATGCGAGGTCTCACCGATGTCCGTCCAGTGCCGCTGAATCTGGCTGGTCAATGCGTCGATATAGCCCGGGTCATCATGATAGTCATTGATGAAGCGGATCTGCGGTAAGGAACGCCACCGCTTGAGCGCGCCATTGGTCGCGTCCACGACCGAGCCTGTCGTCGATGAGCAATATTGCGGATACAGCGGCAGCACCAGCAGCTTCTGCACGCCAGCTTTCGCGAAGGACTGAATGGCCCGTGCAATACCGGGATTGCCATAGGTCATGGCCAGCTCGACGCGCACGCCATCGCCGAACTCCGCACGCAGCATCGCGTCCATCTTTGCCGCCAAGCGGGCCGAATACACGGCCAAGGGCGAACCCTCCTTCATCCAAATTTTGCGATAGTTGCGCGCGGTTCTCAAGGGACGAAACGGCAACACCACCCCGTAGAGCAGCGGCAGCCAGATCAAACGGGAGGTGTCGATGACGCGGCGGTCGCCCAAAAATTCGCGCAAAAAGCGCCGCACGGCGAAGTAGGAAGGCGAATCCGGCGTACCCAGATTGACGATCAGCACCCCAATGCGGCTCGGCGTCGGGGAGTCTTCGGACGCTGTGGCGGAGGCCACGGCGTGAAAATAGGGCATGGATCTGATCCTCAAGCCAAGAGCTGTCTTATGTATTGCGCCTGCACAGTATACTGCCTGGTGGATGAAGCCCCGCAGCCCAAACCTTGACCTTTAAATGATGTGGCTGAGTGCCAACGAGAGCGAAGCGCTTTCTTTGAGCTTGAGTGTCGCTTCACGCAGCGTTCTCTTGAGCTTGCCTTTCGCAGTCTTGCTGGCGTGGGTGTTGACTCGCCGGCAATTCGTGGGGCGCACGGTTCTCGATGCGTTCGTGCACTTGCCGCTGGTGCTGCCGCCGGTGGTGATCGGCTACCTGTTGCTGCTGCTGTTCGGCGCGCGCGGACCGATCGGCGGCTGGCTCGAACGCGCGTTCGGCATCGAACTCATTTTTACCCGCAACGGCGCCGCGCTGGCCACGGCGGTCATGTCCTTTCCCTTGATGGTGCGTGCCATGCGCATCTCGCTCGAGAATGTCGATCGCGGACTCGAGGATGCCGCGCGCACCATGGGCGCCGGCGCCATGGACCGCTTCGCCACCATTACCCTGCCGCTCATGTTGCCCGGCGTGCTGGCGGGCGCCGTCACCGCGTTTTCCGCCGCGCTCGGCGAATTCGGCGCCGTCATCACTTTCGTATCCAATATTCCCGGTGAGACGCGCACGCTGCCGCTGGCGTTGTATTCCGCGCTGCAGACGCCGGGCGGAGATGGGGCGGCGGCCCGCCTGGCAGTGATTTCCTGCGTCCTCGGCTTGTGCGGACTGCTCTTGTCCGAGTGGTTCGCACGCCGCGTGCGGCGCATGCTGGGCCACTGATGCTGCAAGTCGCTGTGCAAAAGCGTCGCGGTACCTTTAAGCTGGAAGCGCAATTCGAGCTGCCGACGCCGGGCGTGGTGGCATTGTTCGGCCGTTCGGGCTGCGGCAAAAGCACGCTGGTGAATGTGATTGCCGGTTTGCTGCAAGCCGATTGCGGACGGGTGGCGCTCGATGATGCCGTGCTGCTCGATACCGAACGGCGCATCGATGTGCCGCCCGAACGGCGCCGCATCGGCTATGTGTTCCAAGATGCTCGGCTATTTCCCCACTTGGGTGTTGCTGCGAATTTGCGTTATGCGCAAAGGCGCGCAAAGGTGCCCTCCTTCGTGGGCTTCGATCTGGTTGCCGACCTGCTTGACTTGGGCGCCCTGATGCATCGGCGCACTCACCAACTCTCGGGCGGCGAGCGTCAGCGCGTGGCCATCGGTCGGGCCCTGCTCACGCAGCCAAGTCTTCTGCTGCTCGATGAACCGTTGGCCTCGCTGGATGCATCGCGCCGCGAAGAGGTGCTGCCGTACCTGGAAACCTTGCGCGACCAATTGGCGATCCCGATGGTGTACGTGAGCCACAACTTTGATGAAGTCTTGAGACTGGCCACCCACCTGGTACTGATGGAATCGGGAAAGACCACGGCTCAGGGAAACTTGAGCGACATGAGCTTGAATCCCGGGATGCGCGCCATCATCGGTGCCGATGCGGTGGGCGCCATCGTCGACGGCACCGTCTTAGGGCGCGATCCCGAGAGCGGACTGCTGCGGGTGCAGGTCGGGCACGGCGAACTCAAGGTCCATCTCGGCCAAGCGGCAAACGGCGCCAAGCTGCGGGTGCAATTGTTGGCGCGGGATCTGATTGTCGCGACTCGGCCGCCGCAGCAATTGAGCGTCCGCAACAGCCTGAGAGGTGTGGTGACGGCCGTCATGGGTGACGATGAGGATTCAGACCTGATCGCCATCGACATCGGCGGCACCACCATCATGGCGCGTGTGACCAAGGCGGCGACACGCGAATTGGGCCTAGCCCCCGAATTACCGGTCTGGGCGCTGGTGAAGACCGCGTCGCTGCGGCCGCACCCTATTTGACCTTGGTGCCCAGATGCAGAATGGCCACTATGTGGTCGTGTGACGCGAGACCGACCGCTGCTTTAACTTTCGCACAGTAGGCGGCCGGGCCCGTCTTCCACATCACCCCGTACCCTAAGTCATTCGCGGCCAACAGCAGGTTTTCTACAGCCGCGCCGACGGCAATCACTTGCTCGATTTCCGGCACCTTCGCGATGTCCTTCCTGACTGCGCAACCGGCCACCAGAATGCTCGGGGAACGCCTGATCTTCTCGCGCTCGAGTTCCATCTGCTCATCCGTGAATGCGGGTATTTGATCTCGCCTGGCCTGAGCCACCGCGTCGGCGAAGGGCTCGCGCGCGGCGCCATTTACCGCGATGAAGCGCCAGGGCTTGAGGCGCCCGTGATCCGGCGCCCGGGCGGCAGCCTGCAACAGGCGCTCCAGTTCCTGCGGGGTCGGCCCCGGTTCAACCAGGCCCTTCGCCGTTGAGCGTGAGGCAATCGCATCGAATAATTCCATCAGAAGACCCCTGAATAAGCTCATAAGGGAATAAGCCTAAGCGAGCCACTGCTTTCGGCTATGATTTGCGCCCGAGATGCCGTCTGCGGCACCCGAAATTATACCCGTACGTCTTCCAAGGAGCCTTCAATGAACCGTATTGTTTTGGCGTCAATGGCCGCGCTGGTGGGCGCGAGCGCATTCGCAGCGCCGGTCACCTATGTTCTCGATCCGGCCCATACCTATCCGAGCTTCGCTGCCGACCATTTCGGCGGGCTGTCGGTATGGCGCGGTAAGTTCAACTCCACATCAGGCAAAGTCGTCTACGACAAGGACGCGAAGTCCGGCTCGATCGACGCGACCATCGATATCAGTTCGATCAATTTCGGTATGCCGAAATTGGACGAGCACGCCAAGTCCGCTGAAATTTTCGACGCGACGAAGTACCCGACGGCGACTTTCTCCGGCAAGTTCACCAAATTCAACGGCTCTGCGCCCGCGGAAGCGCAAGGCACCCTGACCATGCACGGCGTGACCAAGCCGGTGACCTTGAAGATCGATTCTTTCAAATGCATCCTGAGTCCGTTGACCAAGAAGGAAGTCTGCGGTGTGGATGCTTCTGCGACCATCAATCGCGCCGATTTCGGCGTGAACTACGGCGACAAGTTTGGCTTCAACCAAGAAGTGAAGCTCCAGATCCAAGCGGAAGGCAGCCCCGCAGGCTAGCCTGGGCCGGACCTCGAAAAAATCGGCCCGCTGCACTTCAAGGAGCGGGCCGATTCTGCCATTTTTCAATGGTGCAACTTTCGCGCTAAATGGGCGCGTAGCGCACCGATCTGCTCAGCCGATAAGCCCCCGAGAATGCCGCACCGCTGAAGGGGAATATGCTCGATGGAGCCGCTCGTCGCCCCGAACACGTACTGCTCGAAGAAGGCCCGCCAGGCGTCGCGGGTTTGCGGCGGAAGTGCGCGGATGCTCAAGATGCCGTGAAGCAGCGCATCGAATGCGGAATCCGCGCAGCTGTCAGCGCCCAGCGGATAGTGCCACCAGTAATTGACCAACACATTGAAAACCTCGAGCGATTCAACGTGGTGCCACCAAAGGGGCGGAATGAATATGCAGTCCCCGGGCTCCAATTCAGCCGATTGCGCCGCGGCCAGTGCGTCGCGAAACTTCGGATACCGCGCAAAGTCCGGATCGCGCAGCGATACCATGCTCATGGCTGCTCCCGTGGGCGCATAGTCCAACGGACCGATGTAGAGATTCGCGATCTGCTCCGGCGGAAACAGCGTGAAGCGTCGGCGGCCCGCCACCACGCAGCCCACATTGTTCCATTCGTCCACGTGAGTCGGCGTGGTGATACGGTTGCCCAGCCAGATGCGCGGCAGAATCGTGGGATCGAACAAGGACAGGCTGTTTTCCTGCGCAAATGCCGGCAAACAATCCCGGATGAGCGCGCTCTGCGCGGCCACCGCGGGAGGCTTGGGAAATTTCGCATAGCGCAAAACTTGCGCGGCAAGCTCCGACAATGGCAGCCGGTTGCGGTGAAAATTGAAGCCGCTCATCGCGTCGTTGTAGAAGATTTGACCATCGACCTCGGGCGCCGTCATGAGCGCATCCACCGGCGTGCGGCTGTCGAGTCGCTCGAGGTAGCGCACCAGCGCCGCGGGAGAATCGCGGAACTCGCGAACGGCCCGCCAGTCGCTGACCAATCCCCGCAATATCGCCGGGTGCTTGTCAGCCAACACGTCGCGCCGAATTTCATCGGCGGTGAGCCCCGAGTACTCCTTCACCAAAAGTAGACCTGCAGTGTTTGACCCTTGCGCCGGGGCGGAATATTGCTCAACACTTGGCGATGATCGCGGTAGTTGGCGGCGCTGCGCTCCAGCAGGTTGTCGATCTCCGCAACGCCATAGGTGATTTCCTGGGCCGTCGGCGGATGCAAATCTTGCGAGTCCGGAAAAATACCCATTCCCGCCATGATCGAATACCACGAAAATACCGGGTAGCCGCGCCCCAGCGTCTGTTTACGCACCATCGGCGCGATGCTGTTTCCGGACATCCAGAGATTGAGCAGTTGCTTCAGCGGCTCCGACAGATTCCGGTTGGCGGCATTCGCCCGCCAATACTCCGTATCGGTTCGGCTGTTGGTTTTGTAGTGCGTCACAATATAGTCGCGCGTGCCTTCGAAGTGCTCGTTGACGCGCGCGTTGAACCGCACCTGTGCGGTTTCGCTCAAGTCCCCTTGCTCGAGGCACTCGACAAAAGCCGTCGCGGTTTGTTGGATGAACAACAATGCGGTTGCCTCCAAAGGCTCGATAAATCCTTGAGACAGCCCGACCGCGAGACAGTTCTTGTTCCAGTGCTGCGTCACCCGCCCAATTCTCATTTTCAAGTGCCGCGCGGGTGTCTCCGAATCCAACAATCCCAAGCGCTCACGAAGTTCCGTTTCCGCCTGGTCCGCTGAGCAGAATTGCGAGCTGTACACGTAACCGTTGCCGAAACGCTGGGTGAGCGGGATTTTCCACGCCCACCCATGTTTCATGGCGGTCGAGACCGTCTCGGAGGGCACCGTGTCACCAATGGGCGTGGGCATCGCGACTGCGGCATCGTTGAACAAGTTCTCCGCGAAACTGATGAAGGGAGTTTTCAATGCCTGGTTGATGAGCAGCCCCGCAAAACCGGTGCAGTCGATGAACAGGTCCGCGCCGATGGTCGTGCCATCTTTCGTGCTGATCGACGCAATGGCGCCCTGTTCCGTGAGATTCGCCTGCGTTACGTGAGCGGCTTGATAGCGAACGCCGCGCTGCAGTGCTTTCTTGTGCAGGAATTGACCCAATAAAACCGCGTCGAAGTGATAGCCGTGCCAGATGTCGAACGGAAAGTGCTCCTGCGGCTTCGGCGCCAAATTCTTACGCGCCAGCCGAGCCGCGATGAAAAATCGATCAGGATCCGCACAGACATCAGCCCCTCGGATTCTGGCGTCGGTGTTGGAGACGAACTGCGTCATGGTGAGGTTGTCGAGCATCGAGGCGAACGGGTGAAAGTAGCTGCCGCGGCCCGGTTTCGTCGACCACCCATCAAAAGTGATGCCGCACTTATAAGTGGCATGACACTCCGGCATCCACTCCGCTTCCTCGATGTTCAGGCTATCAAAAAAACCGCGCAGCCACGGCGTCGAACCCTCACCCACGCCAATGATGCCGACCGTGGGGGACTCGACCAAAGTGATTTCAACACCCTGCTCGATCAGCGAGCGCGCCAGAATCAGTGCGGTCATCCAGCCGGCGGTACCGCCGCCTACCACGAGGATCTGCCGCACCGTCGGCGGGAGGGCTGAGCGCCTCGCGTCCGAACGCATCGTCTCCTCGGCCGAGCGGTTGTAAAGCGTCGCGGTGTCGCTCATGTTTCCTCCCTGGTCTTCAGGCCAGCAAGCGGCGCAGGGGCTGTGCCCACGCCTCCACGGACCCTGAGATCAGCAATTGAACCAAGCCTGCGGCCGGGTGTGCAACACCGCGAACGCCGAGAGTCATCAGAGCGCGCTCATCGACCGCCTTGGGGTCAGCGATGCGCATGCTCAATCGCCCTGCGAGAACCTCGAGGTCGCGCACGTTTTGGCGTCCGCCGAGCGCGGCGAGCAAGGCCGGTGCCCCGGCCCGCATGGCATCGCGGATCTCGCCCGCCACTTGATCGGCGATGGGTCCTAGAACCACCTGCAAGCCTGTCGCCCCGGAACGCAGCAACCCGCGTGAGCCGAGACGCTTGAGCGCCGGCTCGTCAATGGCACGATTATCGACCACCTTAAGGCGCAGTCGCGTCGTACAGGCGGTGACTTCGGTGAGGTTACCGGCACCGCCGAGCGCATCCACGAAGGACGAGCCGCGGGTGTCTGCGGCCAACGGCGCGAGAATCTGCGGCGCCTCGTCGGAGTCCCGGCCGGGCGTCAAGAGATTCAATCGCACGATGCAGTAGCGAAACACGGCGTAGTACAGCAAAAAATACGCGGCGCCGATCGGAATCAACAGCAGCGGACGCCGCGCGTGTGTGAAATTGAGGACGTAGTCGAAAAGCCCGGCGGAGAAGCTGAAACCCAAGTGCACTCCGCATAGATCCATGATGACCATGGCAAGACCGGTTGCAATCGCATGCACTGCGTACAGCACGGGGGCCAGAAACATGAAGGTAAATTCCACCGGCTCGGTGACCCCGGTCAAAAACGACGTGAGCGCCAACGACAGGAGCAGGCCCGCGACGCCGGCGCGCCGCTCGGATCGAGCCGTGTGATACATGGCCAGGCATGCGCCCGGCAGACCGAACATCATGACCGGAAAAAACCCCGACATGAACGCGCCGGCGGTCGGATCGCCGGCAAAAAATCGGTTCAGATCGCCGGTGGCCCCGTGGTAGTCGCCCAAGATGAACCACGCGAAATTATTGAGAATATGATGCAGCCCCGTGACAATCAGTATTCGATTCAAGACGCCATAGGCGAAAAGTCCAATCGGCCCGGCGCCCAAGATCGCATGGCTGGCGGCATCCATGCCGCGATCGATGAACGGCCAGGCATAGCCGATAATCACGCCCAGCACCAAGCCCACCAGTCCGCTGATGATGGGCACGAAGCGCCGCCCGCCGAAGAAGCTCAGATAGCTCGGCAGCGTGATGTTGCTGTATCGATTGTAGGCGACGCCGGCGACGATGCCGGACAGCAATCCAACCGGGATGCTGAGCTTGGAAAGCGAACCCGGCGGGACATGTAGCAGGCTCTCCACCGCACGCGTCGTCACCAAGAAGCCGACGAGTGCCGCGAGGCCGGCTGCACCGTGGTTCTCGCGCGCAAGTCCCACCGCGACACCCACTGCAAACAGCAGACCCAAGTTCGAGAAAATGGCATTTCCGGCGGCGGCCATCGCCACCCAATTGAGCAGATCCGGTTGACCGAGGCGCAACAGCAAACCGGCAATGGGCAATACCGCGATAGGCAGCATCAACGCACGGCCCAGCTGTTGGAATCCTGAGAAGCGGACTTTCATGGTGTTTCTCCCACATCCCCGACCGCCTGCTCGACCAAGCTGCGCACTTCATTCGCTGACCCTAAGCTGAGGCAGCGCTTTGCCAGTTCCCGACATTCCTCGACGCGCAACCGGCCGATCTGACGCTTGAGCGCAGGTATCGCAGCCGGCACGACCGACAACTCGCGAACGCCCAGACCCAGCAAGATCGGCACTGCCGTGTGGTCGGCGGCCACACCGCCGCAAACAGCCACCAGCTTGCCGGCTGCATGGCCGGCGATTCCGGCAGATGCTATCAGCTGCAGCACGGCCGGATGCAAGGCGTCTGTTCGCCGCGCCAGCTCGGAGTGACCCCGATCCATGGCGAGCGTGTACTGGGTCAGGTCATTGCTGCCGACGGACAGAAAATCGACTGCGCGAACCAGGACCGCAGCCGTCAACGCCGCGCTCGGTGTTTCGATCATCGCGCCGAGTACGACGCGGCCCTGAAGCCTGAGTTCCTCCGCAAGTTCATCGATGACGCCTCGTACGGCAAGGATTTCCGACAGATCGGTCACCATCGGAATGAGCAAGCGCATGACGCCGAATGGCTGCACGCGCAGCGCGGCCCGCAATTGCGTGCGCATCAAGGACGGATGCAAAAGAGCGGTGCGCACGCCGCGCAACCCCAACGCAGGGTTCGCTTCCGCCGGCAGCGGCAGGTAGCGCAGCGGCTTGTCGCCGCCCACGTCCATCATTCGCAGTATCAGGGGACGTCCGCCGAGCGTATTGGCGATGCTCTGGTACGCGTCGAGCTGCTCCTCCTCGGTGGGTGCCGTTTCCCGGTCGAGAAACAGGAATTCGGTACGCAACAGCCCGCAGCCTTCCGCGCCACTCGCGACGGCGGCGATGGCGTCGGTGACGCTGCCCAAGTTCGCGAAAATCTCGACGCGGGTGCCGTCGAGTGAATGGCACTCCTTGGCCGCCGCCAAGCGCAGCGCCGCGCTTCGCGCCAGCCGCGCGTCGACCGTCGATTTAGCCTTCGCCACGGCCTCCGGAGTGGGTGCGCAGTGCAACCGGCCGTGGTCGGCGT
This sequence comes from Pseudomonadota bacterium, assembly GCA_030775865.1. GTDB lineage: Bacteria > Pseudomonadota > Gammaproteobacteria > Steroidobacterales > Steroidobacteraceae > Bog-1198. The sequence continues at coordinate 19,888 of JALYIH010000139.1, forward strand.
CGACGATGAGCGTTTGCCCATCCGCCACTTGGCGAAGTGCCGCGCCGACACCGATCAGCATGGGAATTTCCATGGCGGCGGCCAGGATGGCGACGTGCGAGGTTGCGCCGCCGCCGCTCAAGACAATAGCGACCAATCGGCGCCCGTCGAGGGCGGTCAGCTCCGACGGCAGCAAATCGTCGGCCAGCAGGACGGCCTGTTCAGGCAGCGGCAGGTGCATGGGCCGCGCCTCACCGGCCAGCGCCAGCAGCACATGGGCCTCGACATCCAAAAGATCATCCGCTCGCTCCCGCAAACGCGAGTCATCGAGTGATTCGAGCGCGGCGATGGAGCGTCGAATGGCGCCGCGCCAGGCGTAGCCGGCGCTCTTGCCGGTGGCGATGATTTCCTGCGCGCCCTCATTCAACGTCGGATCGTCCAGGAACTCGAGATGCGCGGCAATGATCTCTTGCCGCGCGGCGCCGCCGGCGTTGCGGACCCGCTCCAGCCGGAGTCGCACGTTTGATCGCGCTCGATCGAGTTCCTCCCGTTCACGGGCGGCGCCCAACCCCTGCTCCGTGACCTCGATTTCGCGGCGTTCAATTCGAGTGGCGCGGCCAACCGCAAACCCCGCCACTGCGCATACGCCCGCCAGTTCGCCATTGAGCAGCGCGCGATCAGCGGCGCGCGGCTCTTGCACAGGTGCGGCTTCGTGCGTCAGCGCTTCGTGCGTCAGCTCCATTTGTTGCGCTTCTTCAAGACCGGCGATGGCGGCCGCAACGGCTTGCGCGGCTTCGTTGCCCGCGGCCCGCAGGATCAGTTCATCTCCATGGCGCACCCCCAGGGCCATGATGGCGACCACGCTTCGCGCGTCGGCGGTGCGGCCGTGTGCGGCGAGAGAAAGTTGCGCGCCGCAGCCTTTGGCGCGGCGCGCGCGCAAGGCCGCCGGCCGAGCATGCAATCCCTGACGCAGCGTGATGACGACCGTGCGCTGGTATTCGCCCGCAGCCGGATCTACGCTCGGAGCAGGAGCGGCGGTGGGTTGAGGCGGTGTCGCTTGTCGCGATGGATCGATATCCACTTCGAACAACAGGTCCCCTGCCCTCACCGATCCTGCGAGCCGGCGCCCCTGGAGGGTGAGGCCATCGGAGGTAACGACGATGGGAGTCATGAGGCTCTTGGCACCGCGGGCCACGATATCAAGATCGAAGCGGATGAGTGCATCGCCGGCTTTAACCGTGGCGCCGGGTTTGACGCACGCATCAAACCCGCGGCCGCCCAGTTGAACCGTATCGATACCGATGTGGATCAACACGTCGACACCCTGAGGGGAGCGGATGGACACAGCATGGCCGCTGGCCGGCAACGTGATGATTTCTCCGTCGCAAGGCGCGCTGAGGATGCCGCTGGTCGGGTCGATCGCGAGACCATCGCCCAGCATGCGGCCGGCAAACACCGGATCGGGCACCTCATCGAGGGGCGCGCACCAGCCGTCGAACGGCGCCATGATTTTGAGCACCGGCACCTAGTCCCCGATCTCTACCCAGTCGAGCGCCCAGAGCGGATCGAGGCTGGGACGTGCGAACCGCAGGCAAACGTCGTGGCGACCCGGCAGCGGCGGCAGTGTTTGCGCCGGCAGCGGCGTAACGCCCTCATGATGACCTGCAGGCGCCAGGGCTAGGACGCTGAAGGGCGCGGTGTCGCAGCCGTCTACATGCACTTCGAGCTCGCCCTCCGGCGTTCTGTTATCGCCCACGCGAATCTTGGCGGCATCCAACCCAAGTTCATAGTTGAACGGCAACGCGGCCACCGCGGCGAGGATTTGCGGCCCTTTCTTGAGATCGACATCGCGATAGATCCAACACGGATTCATGATGTCGACTGCCAGGGGCGCATGGCCGACGCTCCGGTTCCCGCTCGGTTCCAGCAGAAGACCGACACCGTCGCTGCAAAGTTCGAGTTCGTGGCTGGTGCGGCGCGCGCCCGCGTGCGCGTCCACATGCGCGCCCCAGGTGCGCGACACCTGTTCCGGCCCGATGAACGTTGCGGCGCGAATTTCAGCGCCTGCGGCAACACTGAGAGGCGCCGCATACAGCGCGGACGCTGGGCCCGGCTCCTGCCCGTCCAGCGTGTAATGGATGCCGGTATCGAGCGCGGCTTCTTTAAGCTCCGGCTGGTTGGATAGCGTCACGCTGATGCCGTCTGCCGTGCGCGCAATGCGCGCAAACTGCGGATCGATGCCGAATGCGCTGTCCGCATAGTCGAGCCCGAACGCGCGGTAGCGCGCGGACATCGACACCAAACGCCGCAGGAAATCAGGCCAGCTGCGTGGGACCTGGGACCAGCCAACTTCGGCCAGTGCCGCAGCACGCGGCAATGCCATCCATTCGACCCGCTGTTCAGTCTGGATATGCTCAGTCCAAAGGTCGGCCTGAAGACCGAGAATATGCCGCTGCTGGATCTCGCTGAGCTGTGGATCATGCGGCTCGAAACGATACACGTCCTCGAGCGAAATGACTGCTAGGCGGCCCGGCGGTTCAGCCGCCAGACGGCTTTGCCGATGGTCGAAGTACAGCGTCGGGTCCGGTGCCAGCACCGCATCGTTGCCGCGAATTGCGGCCGCACGCGCCGCGGCAGCACCATGCCATGCCATGACCACGGCGTCGCTCGCCAACCCCGGTTGCATGATTTCGTCCCAGCCCACCGCGCGCCGGCCATGGGCGGTGAGGATTTGGGCGATTCTTTGTGTGAAGTAGATCTGCAATGCGTCGGCGTCATGAATGCCGAGCCGGCGTGCGCGCGCCTGCACCACGGGCGATGCATTCCATTCATCCTTCACGGCCTCATCACCGCCAATGTGAATATACGGCGAGGGGAACAATTGCAGAACCTCGTCGAGCACGTTGCGAAGAAACTCAAAGGTTCCGGGCTCGAGATTGAACAGGTGCGAATGCACGCCCCAGCGGGCGGAGACGGGCAGCGAGCGCGCATCGATCGCAGCGCCCAGCGCCGGATACGCGGCGATTGCCGCCTGTGCATGTCCCGGCATGTCAATCTCCGGAACGATGAGCACATGCCGGGCTTGCGCGAATGCGACGATGCCGCGCACTTGATCCTGCGAGTAGTAGCCGCCGTAAGGTTTCGGCGCCGGGGCTCCGGGAACGCCGGCGGGAATCCGCCAAGCTCCCACCGAGGTCAGCCGCGGATATTTACGGATCTGAAGGCGCCAACCTTGGTCATCCGTAAGATGCCAATGCAGGACGTTCAGCTTGTGCCAGGACATCCAGTCGATCATGGAGCGCACGAAAGCGGGGGATTGAAAATGCCGCGATGAATCGAGCATGAGGCCGCGCCAGGAATACCTGGGCTGGTCGAGGATGGTTTGGGCCGGGATCGGTCCGCCCTGGCGGCTGGGAGGCAGAAGCTGCCAGAGCGTGACGGCGCCGTAAAACAAACCCGCTGCAGTCGTGGCCGATACGGTGATTCGATGCGGTGCCACCTCGAGCCGATACGCCTCGGGTCCGAATCCAGGTTCGAATCGAAACGCAATGAGGGAGTCGGTGGCGTTGTCAGCCGCACGCGTGGAAACCGCCAGGGTCAATCCGTTTGAACGCTTCCAGAGAGAGGCGAGATAACGTGCCGCGTTCAGGGGCCCGCGGCGGCCCCGCGGCGCCTGAAGCACCGTCGCCGCACTCAATTCGAACGCGCCCGTTCCCGCAACGACATGCGCGGGGCGCGGTATGACGCCCCCCTGCTGCGCCCTCGCCGGCGACGCAAATGAGGCAAGGGCAGCGATAAACATCGCTGCCCCTGCGCTTCGGATCATCGTCGAGCCATGCCGCACATTTAGCACTCTACCCCATTTGCCTACGTCGGCCGGCCGCTGCGGGCTACATCTTGAAGCGGGCGGTGAGGTAGTACTGCGAACCGTTCTTGTAGAAGGCGCGCGGTTGTTGCTGGTTCAAGGCATAGTACTTGAGCGTTGGATTGTTGAGGTTCTGCCCGTCCAGGGTGATCGAGAAGTTCTGGTTGATGTTGTAGGCCAGCGACGCCGATAGATCGCCGATCTTGTCCTGAGTAAACGCGGTGTTGCGGTCCAGTCCACTGTAGAAAGCCGAGCGGTAGTTGTAGGCCACCCGTGCACTGAAGTGCGTGTTTTCGAAGTAAGCTGTGACGTTGTAGGTGTCCTTCGAGGTGCCCACCAAGCGAGCGTCGCCGTTGATGGTTATGTTCGAAGTCTGCTTGCCGTCTGCGTAGGTGAAATTGGTGATGATTCCAAGGTTGTCGGTGAATGCCTGTTGATAGGCGAACTCCAAACCCTCGACGCGGCCTTTCGCATTGACCGGAACCGTCAACAAGTACGGCAGCAACGCGCCTTGCGGAAACGCGGTGCTATAACTGAAAAAGCTCTTGTTCACCGAGCCGTAGCTGACGTAGTTGCGCAGATCCATATAGAACAGCGTCGCCGACAGCAACGAGTGTTTCGCGAAATACCATTCCAGGCCCGCATCGAGGTTGGTGGAACGAATGGGTTTCAGATCTGGATTGCCTCCCGAACCGCTGCCCACCTCGCCTATCGCTCCGGGCGGCGCCAGGCTGGTGAAGCCGGCGAGCGAGGAATAGTCGGCGCGAGTCATGGTCTCGGCTGCCGCAAAGCGCGCAAGCAGATTGGGCGTCAGGTCGATTCTCAAGTTTGCGCTCGGCAATACGTCGTTGTAGTCGTGCGAGGTGGGGAGGCCGATGTATTGTCCGAAGTCCGAATAGTGCGAACCCGGGGTCAGCGTGCTCGCGCCCGTGTAGGTCAGCACGTCTTCCACGGTGTGCACATAGCGAACACCGATGTTTCCAGCCCAATTGCTGCCCTTGAAATCAGCCTGCACAAAGGCCGCGGTATCGAACTCGTGCACCTCGAACATGGAATTCCAATCGATGCGCGTGGCCGGATTGCGATTCACGTTGGTGGGACTGTCATACGCCGCCAGCTGCGCCGGGGTCCAAAACCAAACGCCGGCGGGTGTGGATCCGCCGAACATATTGAAGTTGGACGGGTAGTTCGAGAACGTCGTGGGATACGCTGCAGTGCTTTGACCGGCTGCCGTCGGACCCTGGCCGATGACGTCCGCCGACGTGCGCCCATGCCTCTCGTAGCGCACACCGAACTTCAGATCCTGCCACGCAGCGCTGTCGACCTTGAAAGCGCCGTCGATCTTGGCCCATTCTTCGCGATCCTTTACGTCGATATTTTGATCGCCGAAAATCCAGCCGAATGCGACCGGCACGCCGCCGGGCGTCGGCGTTGTATTGTTGGTGTTGCCCAGATTGAAGCTCGGCCCGCTGCCCACGCCATGCAATGCATAGGCCGCGCCGGAGCCGATTCCGGGATTGGTCTCGGAGACATCTTGCTCAGGCGTCTTGCCGTCGCCCCAGGAATAGCCCACCTGACCAAAAAAGGACAGCGAATCGCTGGCATCCCAGCTGGTATCGAGATTGACGAAGTTCGCCGTCGCGCTTTCATCAGGACGTGAAATCTGGTCGTATACACCATAGGCCGTGCCGGCCACGGGTGCGAAGGTCGCCGATGTCAGTGTGTTTTGCTGGACCACGTAGCCCGGATTCGGCGCCTGGCCCTGTCCGGAGGCGACAAAATGCGTCGACCACAGCAGATAATTCCTGTTGAAGTTGCTGGCCAACAATCTCGAGGCGAACCCGGACAGATCGATGGTGACGGAATCGATGGGCTTGAACTCGATGTCCAGCAAGCCGCCATTGCGTTCACGCTTCTGCTCGAAGAGCGCCGCGCCGATGAGGGTTGGATACTGAACACCGGAAAGGTCTGGGTGTGCTGTCGCGATCGGGCTGCCCTTCGCGATGGTGTCGTAGCCCAGCACCTCGGTGCCGTCGCGGCGCAGATGCCGGCTCTCTGAAAACAACTGCAGCATCACGCCGAAGTTATTCGCAGAGTTCTTCCAGTCGGCCAGTGCGCTGTACTGCCCATCGGTCTTGGAGGGCAGATCCGCATACACGGCGCCGGCAGAGGCTTGCACGGTAAAGGGTTGCGAAAATTCCAGGGGTTTGCGCGTGACGATGTCGACCGAGCCGGCGACTCCGCCTTCGACCAACGATGCGCTGGAGCTTTTTTGCACCACCACCTTGCTGACGATTTCCGAGGGCAGCAAGGTGTAGCTGACACTGCGTCCCACGGTTCCGGTTTGGTCGAGCACGAACCAGTCACCGGAGGCGATATTATGGCCGTTGATCGTCGTCTGTGTCAGGCTGGGATTGGTTCCCCGCATACTGACCCGATCGTTTTCGTCGAATCCACCTTCGGTCGCGCCCGCCGAACTGGTGGTAACGCCGGGTAGCCGCGAAAGAGAATCGGCGACGTTCTTGTCGGGCATTTTGCCGATGTCTTCGGCCGTCACCACCTCGGTGAGTTCGGTCGAGGCGCGTTTTGCCTCGAGCGATTCATCCACCGATTTGCGGATGCCGGTCACGACGATTTCGTCGAGTGGAGTACTATCCGCTGCGGCAGCAAGCGCCAAGGATGGCGGCACCAGCATCGCGATCCCAAGTGCCGACTTGACCGCCAATGCGAGCCGATTCATATAGAGATCCCCTGTCCGATTCATATCGATGCCCCCTGTCCTGTCAGCAATTTTGTTGAAAGAGTTCGCTGCATCCGTCGGGTGGTTGGGCTCTGCACCCAAACCAATTAGGACCCAATATAATACCAATTTAGGAAATTCGCTAGTGCCGTGTAATAAAGACATCATAAAATATTAATTTATGCTTATAATCAAATACTTATGCATACTTTGGCGGGGCTGTTGTTCTCATAGTGGTATTTGTTTGGTATTATTCAATGACTAAACAAACCCCGGATATGCCGTCCGCCCCTATGTCATCGCTCGCTAAAGCACTCGGTCCGCTGGATGGTCAAGGCAACTTGCCGCTCTATCAGGAATTGCAGCGCGTGCTGCGAAAGGCCATCGACAGCCGAGTTTTGGGCCCCGACGATGCGTTGCCTTCGGAACGCGATCTGGCAACGGATTTCGCGGTGTCGCGCATTACCGTGCGCAAAGCGCTCGATGGTCTGGTTGCCGATGGGCTCCTGGTCAGACGCCAGGGAGCCGGCAACTTCGTATCGGCGCGCGTCGACAAGAACTTCGCGATGCTCACGTCTTTCTCCGAGGACATGCGCGCACGCGGCCGCACACCCAGAAGCGTGTGGCTGAAACGGGCTGCCGGCACAGTGACGCCGGAGGAGGCGCTGGCGCTGCGCTTGAGTCCCGGCACACCGGTGTTTCGCTTCAATCGCATTCGCTACGCGGACGATGCGCCGATGGCGTTGGAATACGCCACCATCGTCGCCACGGCTTTGCCATCACTCGATGCGGTCGATGCCTCACTGTACGAGGCATTGGAGCGTGCAGGCCACCGTCCGGTGCGCGCCTTGCAGCGGCTGCGCGCGGTGCTCATTACTTCGGATCAGGCAGAACTCTTGAAGGCCAAACCGGGAGACGCCGGGCTGCTGGTCGAACGCTTAGGCTCGCTCCCCGACGGCCGCGCCATCGAGTTTTCGCAGTCGTTCTACCGCGGCGACACCTACGACTTCGTCGCGGAACTCAGCACTTGAACGCGGAGCCTTTGCGCGCGGCAGAGCGGACGCTTATGTTTCAGGAAGCTGCCGGCGCGTCGAGCGCCGTGCGCGCGCAAGTCGAAGACGGCGCGCAGATGGCCGCCATCGGCGACGCGCTCCGCAGATTGCAGCCCCGGGCAGTCATCACATGCGCGCGCGGCAGCTCCGATCATGCGGCGACCTATGCCAAGTATTTGATCGAAACGCGCGCGCGCGTGCTGACGGCGTCGGCCGCGCCGTCCGTGAGCTCGGTGTACGGCGTTCCACAAGATGTGCGTGGCTGCCTGTTTATTGCCATCTCCCAATCGGGACGCAGTCCCGACTTGCTGGCATCGGTCGCGGCAGCGAAATCTTCCGGCGCAACCGTTCTCGCGCTATGCAACAGTGCCGGTTCACCGCTCGTTGCGGCCGCGGATCTGGTGGTCGAGTTGCACGCAGGCCCTGAGACCAGCGTCGCAGCAACCAAGTCCTACCTTGCATCGCTGGCCGCGATTGCGCGCGTCGTCGCGTCTTGGACGCAAGACGCCGCGCTTGACGCCGCGCTGGAGCAACTACCCCGCCTCATGGACTTAAGCTGGGCGCTGGATTGGTCGGCGGCGCTGCCCGAACTCGAATCCGCCGTGAATCTGTACGTGGTCGGCCGCGGGCTCGGCCTGGCAGCCGCGCAGGAAATTGCGCTCAAGTTCAAGGAAACCTGCGGCATGCATGCCGAGGCGTTCAGTAGCGCCGAGTTGCGGCATGGTCCGTACACGCTGCTTGGCAAGGGATTTCCGGCGCTGCTGTTCGCGCAGCGCGATGCCACGCTACCGGGAATTGAAACTCTCGCACGGGAACTCGCGCGCCGCGGCGTGCCGATCTTACTCGCCGGCGGTGACGCCCCAGGCGCCACGCTGCTGCCGACGGTCAACGCTGCGGCGGAAATCACGCCCATTCTGCTGGTGCTGGCCGCCTATCGAATGATCGCCACGCTGGCCGTGCGGCGAGGTCTGAATCCAGATCGTCCGCCCCATTTGTGCAAGATCACGGAGACCGTGTAGTGCGATCTGCACTGGTAAACGGCCGGATTCTTGCCGGCGAGCGAATCGTGAGCGGTCAGACTGTGCTGATCTCGGCAGGACGCATCGAAGCCGTCGTTCCTTCAGACGATCCGCGATGTCGAGACGCCGTGAACGTCGATCTGCAAGGGCAGGTCTTGCTGCCGGGCTTCATCGATGTGCAAGTCAACGGCGGCGGCGGCGTGCTGTTCAACGATGATCCCAGTCTGGAATCGATCCGCGCGATCGGCTCGGCGCATCGGAGATTCGGTACCACGGGCTTCTTGCCTACGCTGATCAGCGACGATCTCGACACCATCGGGCAGGCCATCGCAGCGGTACAAGCTTCGCTGGATGCGCACCTGCCGGGCGTGCTCGGCATTCATATTGAGGGACCGTTCCTGAACTGGGCCCGCCGCGGCGTGCACGATCCGCGGCATCTGCGGCGCTTGGACAATGCCGTGATCTCGTTGTTGCGCAGCTTGCGAGGCGGGCGCACCGTCTTGACGTTGGCGCCCGAGATGACCACGACCGACATGATCGCGCAGCTTAGCGCAAGCGGCATATTGGTTTCCGCGGGCCACAGCGACGCGAACTTTGCGCAGACTTCCGCAGCGATCGCGCATGGCGTTCGCGGCTTTACACATTTGTTCAATGCCATGGCGCCACTCGCGCCCCGCGAGCCGGGAATCGTGGGCGCCGCACTGCACGATGCCAGCACTTGGTGCGGCATCATCGTCGATGGACACCACGTCGACCCGGTCATGCTCAAGCTCGCCCTGCGCTGCAAACGTCATGACAGATTCATGCTGGTTACCGATGCCATGCCTCCGGTGGGATCGCCAGAGCCCAGTTTCGTGCTGCAAGGGCGCACGATCCATGTGAAGGACGGCGTATGCCGCGACGACAACGGAACCTTGGCGGGCACGGGATTGGACATGGCCACTGCAGTACGCAATGCGGTGTCGCTATTGGGTCTCGAACTCGCGGAGGCGGCGCGTATGGCCAGCGAATATCCGGCTGCGTTTCTGGGGCTGGACCACGAGCTCGGCCGAATTGCAGCAGGCTACCGTGCGAATCTCGCGCTGCTGGACGATGGCTTGCAGGTGACTCGCACTTGGATCGAGGGCGTCGCGTCCTAAGATTCGCAGCGTTGTGCTGCAGGCCATGGGTGGCCCTGGGTTCGCTGTCGCCGCGCGCGCTATCCGCACGTAGGTCGATCAGGCGGCGGCGACGGACGCTGGCTGCGCGGCGACCGCGACATCGCTGGCGCCTTTTTATTTTCTGAATGCTATGCTTGATCCCCGTGAATGATTCATTGACACCCTTTCACATCGCCGTGCAAGTGCGCGATATCGACGAGGCTCGCCGCTTCTACAAGGACATCCTCGGATGTGCGGAAGGCCGCAGCGCCGCGCACTGGGTGGACTTCAATCTTTTCGGCCATCAATTCGTCTGTCACCTGAATCCTGACCTGGGCCGCACCGGCAAGCTGTCGAGCCACTACAACCCCGTCGATGGACAAGGCGTGCCGGTGCCTCACTTCGGCGTGGTGTTGCGGCCGCGGCAATGGGCTGAATTGGCAGAGCGCGTGCGGCGATCCGGAATTGAGTTTGTCGTGCAGCCCTACACACGGTTCAAGGGCCAAACTGGCGAGCAATCCACCATGTTCTTCATGGACCCGAGCGGCAATGCTCTGGAGTTCAAGGCGTTTCAGGACATCGAGGCGCAGCTCTTCGCGGTGTGAACGGCCGCGGCAAGATCAATCGTCGCAGAGAGCTTGCAGCGTCTCGGTGAGTCCGCATCCAAGAACGCGCACGCATTCGAGCTCGTCGTGGTTGCAGACGGCGAATTTCGGACCTACACTACGTTGGAATATAAAAAATCCCGCCATTGACTGGCGGCCCGCCGTTGATCGGCGGGGGATGAAAACTAGAGAGTCGATGCGAGTCTGAGGAGACCGGCGCGGCGTGCTATGCGACGCGGTGTTCCATCCAAGGAGGGCCTTCGATGATCGTTAGGAACAGTCATACTGCAAGGCAGGCTGCCTTTGATGCTGTTGCTCGCTCCGAGCGGCGACACCCGGCCGGCTTGCAATCCTCATATCGAATTCAGGCGCGTCGGCTTCGCCTCGTCCGCTACCGCGTCCGCCAAGATTCCCATTGTCGTTCTGGAGAACCTGCATGAAGACCATGTTGCTTGTCGGAATCGCATCCGTGCTAGCGATGTCAATGAATTCGGCCAACGCCCAGACCAACCCGAGCTCTGACACCGGCGCGGCTTCCGCAAACGAAGTTCAAGAGGTGATCGTCACCGGAACGAGGCGCCTGGACCGCACAGTCGCCGAATCCTCGGCACCGATCGACGTGATCAGCGGTACCGAACTGGCGAATTACCCGGCTGCCAGCATGCTGGACACCCTGTCCAACCTCGTGCCGTCGTTTATCGTCGGCCAGAATTCAATTTCCGATGCTTCCAGCTTCGTCCGCTCCCCGTCATTGCGCGGTTTGCCTGCGGACGAGATGCTGGTGATGCTCAACGGTAAACGCATGAACCGCTCGGCACTCGTGCAGGTGTTCCAGGGCGGCGAGACCGAATTGGCGTTCGGTTCGCAAGGGCCCGACCTCAACTCGATTCCGTCCATCGCCGTCAAATCGCTCGAAATTTTGCGCGACGGTGCGTCTGCGCAGTACGGCTCCGATGCCATCGCCGGCGTGCTCAACTATCAGTTCCGCAACGCCCCCTCGGGCTTTCAAGTCGATGGGCGTTACGGAAAATATTTCCCGAGCGGCTACTCAAGCGACGGCGGCGATGGCCAGCTTGCCGCAAATATCGGCTTGCCGCTCGGCAGCCAGGGCTTCGCCAATTTCAGCGCGGAATGGGCAAGAAACGAACAAACCGTCCGCAACCCGACGCGCCCGTCGGCCCTCGCTTTTGCCGAGACTTTTCCGGCCCTGGCGCCGCAGTTGCCGCACTACCCCGGTCCGGTACAGCAGTGGGGAACCCCGCCGCAAGATAGCGTCAAGACATTCTTGAATTCCGGCATCAAACTCGATAGCGGCGATCAAATTTATTTCTTCGCCAACTACGCCAATATTCAGACGAACGAAAGCTTCAATTATCGCTTGCCCAAGACCGTCACCGACGCCAGCGGCAATACGTTCGGAAATCATCCGGCGTTCAATGACATTTTCCTGGATCCCTGCAAGTCCACATTCACCGGATGCCCGGCCGGCGGGTATATCAATGACGGTAATACCTTCAACTTCAACTCCTTCTACCCCGCCGGATTCACGCCGCGCTTCTTCGGCGTCACGCAGCAGTTCTTTGGCGCCGTGGGCTATAAGGGCACGAATCGCTGGGGCATCAATTACGATGTGTCCGGCACCACGGCCCAGAATTCACTTGCAGTGTCCTTGAAGTCTTCTATCAACCCGTCGATGGGCCCGCTATCTCCCACCAGCTTCTATGACGGCAAGTTCGTTCAAAAAGAAAACAACTTCAACCTGGATTTGAGTTACCCCTGGCAGGTGAGCTGGCTCGCCAGCCCGATCTCCGTCGCCGGCGGTATGGAATGGCGCAATGAGAATTACCAGCAGCTCTTGGGGGACGCAGCCTCGTTTGCAGCCGGTCCCTATGCCTCGCAGCCGCTCTATAACTGCGCAGCCGGAGCCTGCTCGCCTGCGCTTGATGCCAAGGGCAATCAGATCACTGCCACGCAATCAACGGCTTCCAATGGCTATGGCGGAATTTCCGCTCCGGTTGATGCGTCGCAAGTCAGTTATGCCGGGTACCTGGACATCGAAGCGGATGTGGTGCGCGACCTCACGCTCGGGCTCGCCGGACGTTTCGAGCATTACGCCTCATTCGGCAACACCACCTTGGGAAAATTTCAGGTCCGCTACAAAGCGGTGGACTGGCTCGCCTTGCGCGGCACGGCGAGCACGGGTTTCCATGCACCCACGCCCGGGCAGTCGAATGTCGAGACCTTGAGCACCACCTTCCTACCGGGCACTACGACACAGGTCCAGATCGGCACCTACCCTGTGACCAGTGCGGACGCCAAATATTATGGAGCCGTGGCGCTGAAGCCCGAGGAATCCACGAATTTGAGTGCCGGAATCGTGCTGACACCGATCCGCAATTTGCTGGTCACCATCGACGGGTACCAAATTGCGGTTCGCAACCGCATCGGCATTTCCCAGCAGTTCAACGTGTCGCCGGCGGACATCGCCAAGCAGCCGGCGCTCGCCTACGTGGGCGCAGGCGGCACCGTCCAGTACTTTACCAATGGCTTCAGCACCAAAACCAAGGGCGTGGATGTGGTGGCGAGCTATCCGATTCAATTGGGTGCGGGAACCTTGGACACGGCCTTTGCGTATAACTACAACAAGACCGATGTGACGAAATTCGACCCCAACGTCATCAGCCCGGCGCGCATCATTGATATCCAGCACTATGCCCCGAACAATCGCGCAAACCTCAATGCGAGCTATGGCTGGGGACCGATACGCGCCGTGCTGCACGAGAATTACTACGGTACGTTTCGCGACGAGAACGACTATCCGGGCCAACTGTTCTCGGCCAAGTACACCACGGATTTGGAGGTCGGGTATCAAGTGCTCAAAAATCTCACCGCGGCGATCGGTGGGCGCAATATTTTCAACGCCTTTCCCGACAAAATTGCCAACACCAAAGCTTCTCCGATTTACGCAACGACCGGCGGGGAAGCGGACGGCGAGCTATACCCGCGAACCGGAGGCCCGTTCGGGTTCAACGGTGCGTTTTGGTACGTACGTATGAGTGCGACGTTCTAGCCTCAATTCTTCATCTCGATACGCGCCGCGAGGTCCACACTTCGCGGCGCGGCTAGACCCCCATACCGCGCATCGATCTTATTGAGCAATCTGCGCGCCCCCTCGACATTGCCGGCGGCAAGAAGAGCGTTTGCTTGATCGATTTGTTTTGCCAATTCCCGATTGATGTGGAGACGGCAATTCTCCAATCTGGCCAGATTGGATTTCACATGTTTGTCGAGCATGTCGAGCGCCCGGCCGAGGGCTGCTGCGCCCGCCACTTCATGGCCCGACCACGGCGACCGCTCCGCGTACCAATCGAATACGCACCACTCCAGCATGGACCGAGTACTGGCACTGTCTTTCTCGATGTTGGCAGCATCATCTTGACCGCTGATATATACGATGCGCGTCATCTCCTGAAAGCGTGAAAATAATTCTGCCGGCGGCAGCGGCGTTTGCGCATCACCAATCGGATCGCTGCCGGCGTCAAGGAATGCTCCTCGAAAGACGTCCGGAAACCCTAGCGCCAGACGCAACGCAACTCGCGATCCACCGGAAAACCCACCTATGTATATCCGCTGCGGATCCACTCGAAAGCGCTGCAGGGCATTGTGCGCGGCCAGCAACGCCAAGGGTTCACGGCGATCAAGAACATTCGCCTCGTTTCCTGAATTCGCAGCACTGACGAAAATCACACCGTGACGATCCAAAATCTCGGCCCACCCTTGCGGCAGCATCGCCTTCTCCCACGGCGGTACGAACACCAATAGCCCGTAACCTTGCGTCCTAGAATGCGTCGGAACATAAACAGCAAATCTCTCTTGCGCCAGGTCAATCGGCTGCTCGCGCAGCGCCACGGCCGAATGCGACAACCTTTTGCTCACCTGATCTGCATTTAAGGGACTTAGAAGGCGGCGCAGCAATTCCGCGCTGCTTGAAAGCGCGGAGTAGTCTGAGAACACGATATCGCTGCGTAATCCAGTGAACTCCCCGGCGGTGTCAGCGACCGCGGGCGCCGCAAGAGTGAGGCTCCAAGACAGCAGCAAAAGAGGCTGAGTCAGATTCACGTTAAACCCCAGTGGCGCGGCGCTATTGCGAAGAATACCCCTATCGCCGGCGCAATATGCGGACGCGAATGATGCGCAATATCGGGCAATACCTAATTTGAAGCGGCGCGCGTGGCGGCAGGCGTGAGCAGGATATTCGCAGTTCCGAGTATTTTGATCGGTGGCAGATCGCGCGTACTTCCGTCTCGGATTGCAATCTCGACGTCGCGCGCTTGGTTGGGCGGCACTGACGCAGCGGATTGTCCATGTTGGTCGAAGACCGTCGTGCAAACGGCTCTGATGCAGTCCTGCACCACCAGATTGTAGCCGTAGTCGGTCAATGTGTAAGTCGTGGAGTCGTTGTAAAGTCGCGCCACAATCCTGCCGATGCTGCCACGTTCCGCTCCCGCTTCGGCGCGTATTTGATCGAATCGAATTTCCGCGACGCGTATGCGGTGTTTTGCCTCAGGATCGGCTTTATCCAAATTCTCGATATGAAAGCGCTCAAAATCGACCGGCTTTTGCTCAACGGCCGGCGGCGCCGCGGCCCCCGGTGCAATCGGTTCTCCGCGCTTGGCAATGACGACAATCGCGACAATGGCGACAATGGCGACGCCAATGGCAGAGAAGCTGAACGCCCGAGTTCTCGGAAAAAGAAACGCCAGCGCCACCAGGATCAAGACCAAGACCCAAAGCATTGCCTCTATTTTCATTTGAGCCTCAACCCTCTGCGCCGCGGATGTGTTTCGTGCGACCATTATGCTCAACTCGACGATTTGCTGTCGTAGGCGATCTAAGAGGAAGCGATCGTCGGCGGCCGCGTGGGAAAACCGCAGCGTCGCCAGGATCAAAACAACTGCTACCGCCGATCGGCAGTTCATCACAGACTGCCACCGGCCCCATGCTGGGGCAGGCTAACCTCGTAGCCTGCCCCGCGGGTCTTATCATCGATCAATTGTTGAAGGAACCCTGAATCGGCGTGTTCAGGTAGGGAAATGCCGCCTGAAACGTCTTGGCGTCGCGACGAACGCCGTCGGTAAACGGCAATGCCCCGGCGGGTGCATCCGAGGGCTTGCAACCCACCTTTAGCGCATCGGTCGGACCTGTCAGAACACACAATGCACCCATCGCCACGCGCAGCGACAAATCCACGACGTCATCACCGGGCCGACGGCCGTTTGGAAATCCCGCACTGTCACCCGCCGCAACTCCCAGCGCATTCTGCTGTCCTTGTAGCGTCGGAGCAATGGCGGTATTCAAGCGCAACATCTCTGCCGGTACCACATTCTTCGGCTGGTTCACCCCGGCGATCCCGGTCAGAAATACCGTGACCAAGTCCGTGCGTGGGAAGTTAGTGGGAGCCTTCGCGCTGGGGAACAACGTTTGGATAAGGGCGGGTAGAGTTGGATTCGTCACATACTCTGCGAACTGCTTGGTATCGTCGATGGGGCGTGAACCGTTGAATTTGTCCTTATCATCCCGGCCGATCACGACTTCGTTGACGAGCGGCATCCCTAAGCGCGAGACCTGCGTCCAGCGGCCGCTCTCTGCGGAGGGTGAAACGCCGGTTTTAGGCCGGGAAGTCAAGGTCCGTTCACTCGGCACGCTGGCTGTTGTGTAAGCCCCAATCACGGGCTGCCCAGCATGCGTTACGCAAGCGATCGGCACCTCCAGAATAATTGAGCTGATGTTCTTGTTCTCGAGATCGTTCTTGTTGCCGTTGATCTCAGGACCCAGGGGGTTCAGATTGAAGAGATCGAATATCTTGCCTACCGCGATATAAAAGGGTTCCTTGCGCTGACCAACGAATAGACGTCCGTTGCCGCAGCCCGGGATTTGGACCTCATAGATGTGCTTCGCAGCGTATGCCTCATAGCCATTGGGACCTTGAAATGTCTTGTCGCCGATGTTATCGACGGGTTTGTCGAACTCGGTGCTTCCGGTCGCCGCATTGCGCAGCATCCGGGCGTCATCATCGTCCGCATTGACGGGGTCGCTACCATCGTCGCCGTCGGGCCGCACCACAGAGACGTTATAGGTCTCCCGAACATTGAGGGAGGACGGATTAATGGCATCGGGAATAGTGTTTGACTGAATCAGTGGAATCTTCACCTGTTTTCCACCTACCAGGAGCGCTTCCTGCTTGGACGTGGTCTTGAAGCGAAATACGAAGGAGAGGTCTGCTTTGCCGTCGCCGTTGTTGTCAATATTGATGGCATACCGAGCGCTGGGATCGAACGGATAAAAGTTAGGGCCTCCTTGCGGATCTTGAAACGGAATGTAGTCCGCAATCATCGTCACGTAGCCGCTGCGGCCTGGCTCGTAGCTGCGAAACATATAGAAATCAGTTCCATCAAGCGCCGGCTGCATCGAGATGAAGGGCGCCTCCCTGTGACTCGATGCAGTGGCAACGAGCGGAACAACCGAGGCGCCGATAATGGCTAGTCCGAGGATCGATTGTAATTGCATAAGTTTCTCCGATGGCAATTGGGGTTATTGTTTACGGTAAGCCGTAGTGATAATTCGGCGAACGCTTCTTATCAGATGCACCCTAATAGGGGCCCGAAGGACATTTAAATGGTAAAACTTACAAACTGTGCCGGTCATTCGTGTGCTGGTCTGGCGCGGAGAAGTACAAGCGATGAAATTCGGTACACGTTTCGCGATGCCGCGGCGGGTGGCAGCTAGCTCTCGAGAGGCTCGAAGATGCGAGCTTCTGCGCCGCTTTCGACAGCGGCCAGCGCGTTCGCGCCAAAGCAGTGGTTGTCGCGACCGGAGTGCAATATCGCCGGCTCCCGATCGCCAGACTTACTGAATTCGAAGGCGCTGGCATTTACTATGCCGCGACCGAGATCGAGGCGCGCTATTCCAAGGGGACAGATGCGGTCATCATCGGCGGCGGGAACTCTGCGGGACAGGCTGCGATGTTTCTCAGCCGCTCCGCGCGTTGTGTACGTGTCTTGGTCCGCGGCGCATCACTCGCCGCCTCCATGTCGAGTTACCTTTCGAGTCGGCTCGAAGCCGATCCCGGCATAACAATCGAATATGGTGCCGAGGTAAGCGCGTTGCACGGCGCCGAACACCTCGAAGGGGTAAGCATTCGTGACGTAAAGACCGGGGCGAGCCGTGTCGTTGAGTCACGTGCACTCTTTGTCATGGTGGGCACTGCGCCAAACAGCGAGTGGCTGTCGGGCTTGGTGAAACTTGATGACAAAGGATTCGTCATCACAGGATCCGGCGAAGGTCCTGCGACCTCGCCGTTCGCTACATCGCAGCCTGGCATCCGCTCACGGTGGAGGCGACAGCGCTCGAGCGTACGGGTCACTAATCGGACTGATTCGCAACAATCCGCCGCTTGCACTGCTGCGCATCGGCATCGATGTCGTGCTGATACCGGTCTGCACATCGCCTTTCGGCCGATGTCAGAGAATACCGTGAACGCTGGGCTGCGCCGGCTTGAGTTTACGGGTGACGAAATGACAGGCCTCGGCTTTCGCGCGAACGATCCTTGACGAGGTTCTGGGTATCGAGTTGTGTGCATCGAACATCGCTGGCGCATGAAGTGCGGAGTTGGTGAGGCGATGGCCGCAAGCGGTCCGACGCAAACTCAAGTGCGGTTCATTCCAAGCGCATTTAACGTTTCGATGCAGCGGCCGGTTGGCCTAACTTATCGGCAAGCCACAACTTAATGAGCGACTGGCGAGTCACACCCAGCCGCCGCGCTTCACGGTCGAGGGAATCTACCATCCATGCCGGGAAATCCACGTTGACCCGCTTGGCATCGGTGCCAACTCGCCGGGCCTTGCTAAGATCTAACTGATCAACGATCTTCTCGCCGGAATCAAATTTGCGATCAAATGTCTTCGCTTTCATAAAGTGCAACCTCTTCATCCCGTGATCGCCTCACAGAAATGAGTCGAATTTTGTCGCCGCGTCTAGTGATTAATGCTTCTCATCGATTTTTCCGATCAGCAACCAACGAAGTTCATCTGTAGTCCGGGCAGGAATTTCCGCGAGCCCGGCGTCCGCTCACAATTTCTGCGCATCCTCAAAATCTATGCCGTGTTTGCGCTTGTTCTCGGTGCTTTTATCCGGGTCGTATTCAAAGACCATGGCGTTTCACTGCCGAACGGGCAGTATAGTTAAGGTATAGTTATTATACCATCATTTGTGACTGAGCAAACTCGGAGGCGCACGATTTGCCACTCGGATAAATACAGTTACATGGCCTTGACCGCAAGCCTCTGATCCGCCGTGTATCGGCGCCGGCGTTGGATGCCGGCAACCCCAAGGTGTCTTCCCGCGAAGCACCGAAACATGTGAGGCGTACGGATGCCGGGCTCGGGCCGAATCACGCGGCGGTTAGGCCGCGATGGTTGCCGGTAGCAGCCTCTCGCACTCGTTCCTAACCACGGCGTAGCATTCACAGGTGCGCTTTTCCAGCCGGTCGCGGTCCAGCACAAGGATGCGGCCACGGTGGTAGTCGATAATTTCGGCTTTGTGCAACCGGCCGGCCGCCTCCGTGACGCCCTCACGCCGTACACCCAGCATGTTGGCTATGAGCTCCTGCGTCATCACCAATTCGTTCGAAGCCAGACGATCCAGACTTAACAACAGCCATCTGCACAATTGCTGGTCGAGTGTATGGTGACGATTGCATGCCGCCGTCTGCGCCATCTGGGTGATCAGACTCTGGGTATAGCGAAGCAGCAGATGCATCACGGGTCCGCTGCGCTCGAATTCTTGCAGAATGAGATTAGCTGCTAACCGAAAACCCTCGCCGGCGCTCTGGACGAGTGCCCGGCTCGGCGTCGAGCCGCCGCCCATGATAAGCGGCAAACCGACAACGCCTTCGCGCCCGACGACCGCGATCTCTGCCGTGGCGCCGCTATTCATCACGTACAAGAGCGAAACAATAGACGTGGTTGGAAAGTACATATGCGTCATTTCGCAACCCGACTCGTAGATCACCGCGCCAAGAGGCATGTGCGCGGGTTCCAAATACGCCAGCCAACGGGCGAGTTCCGCCTCCGGTAGAGCCGCAATCAACTGGTTGTGAATGGCATCGCTTAGAATCAACGTTGGTCATCGCCTCCCTGTTGATGACATTGCCCACGCATATACACCGGCGTACCGAATATGTCAAATTGCCGAAATACTGCGAAAAGACTCAAGCCATCGGCTCCAAGGTAAGATTCGCGGAACATAGGGTCCTTCGGACTTCGCCAAGGTCCTGCGTGGCGCCCGCCCGCACCGAGTGACCGCTCACCTGGTTTACTTGCTTCGCAGGCATCCCGACCCAGCGCGCCATTCTCTTAATAGAAGTCCGCGATGATATCTGCATGGAGGCGCTCACCGACTTTGGTTCGACCAATCAGTCGTCTAAATATTGCCCCCTCCTCAATACCGGCACTGTTTAGCCAGCCCTAGCCCTCAAGGATCGCAAGGCGAGGCGACCGCCCTCGATCAACCAACTCGTCGCCAAGCGGTTTGTAAAAATAGCAGCAGATGCGATGGACCCCACGCGGTGCTCATCCTTGAGATCCGGGTCCAGACCCTGAATGATGACCTGCAAACCTCTTTCAATCGTTGGTATCCTTATCGGCAGGTCCGCGAGCGTGGACGCTTGAGATTGTGCATTGCGAAACATTCTCCTGATCCAGAACGATAACGCCGATGCTTATAACGTTCGGCGTGCGCTGATCAATTCGCACGATGGGCCGTTCCGCGTCGTGTGGGTCAGAAATTGCTCCGACGGCCTTAAAGTGTTGGCAAATAAAAGAGCGCAGGAAAGGCACGACGCTGACCGAATCGCTGGGGTCTTGGTAGACCTCTCCCTCCCCGATTGCAGCGGGATAGAGACCTTCGATCGGCTCTTTGAAGCTGCGCCGCAGATTCCGATCCTCATTCTCACGGCTGCGCAGGATGAAGAGGTAGCGAAGCTGGCAGTGCATCGCGGCGCCCAGGAGTATCTTCTAAAGGAGCGCCTGGATGCTTATTTGTGGCCGAAAGCAGTCGCCAGCATGATCGAGCGTGCCGCGAATACAGAGGCTCTGTTCGAGGACAAGGAGCGCGCGCAGATCACACTGAATTCTATCGGCGACGCGGTGGTGAGCACGGATGTTTCAGGCCGCGTGACGTATCTCAATATGGTGGCTGAAAGCCTAACGGGTTGGACGCAGCAAGAGGCCGCAGGTCATCCGCTTGAGGAAGTATTTCGGATTTTCGATCGCACTTCTCGCGAAGCGGCACGCAACCCCATGATATTCGCGATTCGAGAAAATAAAACCGTGGCCCTCACGCCGAACTGCATCTTGGTCCGCCGAGATGGCGCCGAATTCCCGATCGAAGACTCCTCTGCACCGATCCACGACCGCCAAGGCCAGGTCACCGGTGCCGTTATGGTCTTTCACGACGTGAGTGCGGCGAGGGCAACGACCTTAAGCTTGTCCCACTTGGCGCAGCACGACAGCTTAACCGGTCTACCCAGCCGAGTATTATTCAACGACAGGCTAACCGAAGCGATATCCCTTGCTCATCGCTACCGGCGGCAACTGGCGGTGCTATTTCTGGACGTGGATCGCTTTAAGCACATCAACGACTCGTGGGGCCACGCGATCGGCGATCACCTGCTGCAGTCGATTGCTCAGCGGCTGCTCGGTTGTGTGCGCGCCTCCGATACCGTCAGCCGCCAAGGCGGCGATGAATTCGTGATCTTACTTTCCGAAGTGACCCATCCGCAGGACGCGACCGTTTCTGCGGATAAGATACTCAAGGTCATGCGTACTCCGCATCGTATCGATGAGCATGATCTGCATGTGACGGCGAGCATCGGCATCGTGACCTATCCTGATGACGGCGCGGATTGCGAGACATTGATGAAGCACGCGGAATTTGCGATGTATCACGCCAGGGAAAATGGGCGCGATAGCAAGCGGTTTTTCAAACGGGATCTGAATGAGCGTGCGGTCAAACGGCAATGGCTTGAAAAGGACGTGCGCCATGCCTTGGAGCGGGAAGAATTCACGGTACTTTATCAACCCAAAGTGAATCTCGAAACCGGCGAAATTGTCGGGGTCGAGGCGCTCGTCCGGTGGCTTCATCCCGATCTCGGACTCGTATCTCCGGCAGAATTCATTCCGATCGCTGAAGAGTGCGGACTCATTGTGCCAATCGGTCGGTGGGTGTTAGGTGAGGCATGTCATCAGGCACAAGCCTGGCAGGACATAGGGCTCGAGCCGATTCGCATCGGGGTCAACATTTCTGCGGTGGAACTGCGCGCAAAAGATTTCCCTGCGGCTGTCGGTGCGATCCTAATGGAAACCGGGTTGGAAGCGCGTTTCTTAGAACTTGAGCTGACAGAAACCTTTCTGATGCAAGATTCCAGAGCCACATCGGCAGTACTTCACGACCTCAAACGACTAGGCCTACAACTTGCTCTCGATGACTTCGGCACCGGTTATTCGAGCCTGAACCATCTGAAGCGCTTTCCGATAGATACTCTAAAGATCGATCGGACTTTCGTACGCGGCATAACCACGAAGTCTGACGATGCCAGTATCGTCTGCGCGGTGATCAGCATGGGGAAAAACTTGCACATGCGGGTGGTAGCGGAAGGTGTGGAAACTCGGGAGCAACTCGCATTCCTTCAAGACCGTGAGTGCCCTTTGGGACAAGGCTACTATTTGAGTCGCCCATTGACTGGCCAAGATTGTACTCAGCTATTGAGGCGCGGTATCGCAGTGAACGACCGGCTGTGTCAAACCTGAGGGCAGGCGCCCGAACGGCCCGGCCAGACGAAGAATACTGACAATCTTATGGCTTACTGCGTGCCTGAGATGGGAGGATGGGCGCAGTGCTGCGCGAGACCGAGGCCGGCACCTGCGGCGTATGGCGGGTTTGTAGCCAGGCGTGCAACGCGACCGCGCCCAGCACGACGGGCAAACCCACGAGAACGTTTGCGGAAAATGATTCATTGCCCAACCACCAGCCGACAGCCAGTGCCACGGGCGGATTGACGTAGGCATAGGTCGCAGCGAGCGAAGCCGATACTCGCTCGACGACGAATCGATACGCCGAAAACGCAATCAACGAGCCGAATACCACGAGGTATCCCCACGCCCACCAAACATGCGCAACATGCGGAATCGTCCAATGCTCGCCCAACCCTGCGCTGATCACCAATCCCAGGAGGCCTGCGGTCAGCATCTCCGCGCCGAATCCGGTCGGGCCATGCGGAATATCCAACCGACGTGAAAGTACCGTACCCAGCGACCACGATGTCGTGCCAAGTAATATGAGCAAGGTGCCGATGATGTTTCCTTGCAGATCGCGCCCCAACAGCATGACAGCGGTGCCCGCCCCGCCGAACGCAATGGCGATCCATTCAGCGCGTCGCGGCCAGTCGCCAAAGGCGCCGCACCAGAGTGCGGTCGCCAGCGGCATGATACTGATCAGCGCCACAGTCGCACCGGAGCTCACCCAGTGCTCCGCAACTGATACGGCGCCGTTTCCAACCACGAGAAGCAAAAATCCCACCAGCGCAGCCCCGCCCCACTGCCTCGCCGTCGGCGCCGGTGCGCCACGCAGTGCTTGCCAGCCCAGCAGCAGCACTCCTGCAGCGACAAAACGAGTTCCAACCAAGAAGAAAGGCGCGATGCCTTCGATCGCCACCCTGATGGCGAAGTATGTGGTACCCCACACAATGTACACAGCGAGTAGACAGGCGCCCACCAGCCAGGCGGCTGGCTTTACAGCAGCGGGATTCTTGAGATCGGACGTCATAGACCATCAATCCTACCGGTCTTCGGGGTCACTGCGCTTTCGGTTTTCTAATCCTTCTCTAGGTTCTACTAACCTTGCGTTGTATTCCCCAAACGCGCGACGGGCATCACCCTGCGCGGAGCGGTGTCGCCGCGTCTCGATACAACCAAGCGACGATCGTCCCGAGTATCACCATCAGAACGCCTTCGCAGAGGATCTGCTTAATAACCACATCCCCTGGCATCGGCTGCACCACAAAGTAGATCATGTACGTTGGCACGACCGTAAGCAGTGCGACCGCGACGCCAAAGCGTGCGCCCTGTGCCATCCACGGCTTCGCTTCGGTGCCGCGTGCATAAATCCAAACGAGCGCGCCGGACATGATCACATGCGCCAGTATCATCAGGGGAAAGTATTTCTGTTGGTCTCCCTCTGTCCGGTAAAGATTGGTCAGGTGCATGTAGTCGGAGCGTAGCAGTACAGCGTGTATGACAAAGTCGCCCAGAAGCCACGCGACGAAAAGCACGATCCAAGCGATGATGAATTTCTTGCTCATGATCCCTCCCTTCGTTTGCAGGGGCGGCGAAAGGTTGCAACACACCGGCAGGACGCAAGCATACGCTGGCACCGCTGCAGCGCAACCCTAGGCCCGCTTGCCGGCGTTCTATTCCGCCGTCGTGATCGCCATGGAAATGCTTTGCTAGGCCGACAGTTCATCCACCACAGGGTTCACACCTGACAAAACCGCGCCGCCCACCCCGTAAATCGTTTCACATCCACCAACAAGTGCGCGCCCTCCTCCCTTTTAAGATTCGGCGATAGCGCGCCCGGATATCGCTTTCTGAAAATCGGCGGCCTGCAGCATTGAACTAACCGTGTTGACCACGGCATCCGAGAGAACCTCGTAGTAGTTCTCCGCCTTGTAAGAGCGCCCAAACCGCGTGGCCTCACCTGAGGCGAGACCATTCCACAGAGTCTTGCCGTTCTGATCGATCACTGTGAGATGAATTGCTACCTGTGACTTGTAAGTGTTCCCTTCGCGGGCGAAGAACCTTTTCACCTCACCGTGTATGGTCACCCCGTCATTGCTGTCGACCGTCTTGATGCCGGCCTGATTAAATAGTTGCCGGATGTGAGTGCTCACGAAGGCGCCCACGTCATCTGAGGTGGTGACTGGTTTGGGGTCGTCGTCCTCTCTGTTTTCACCAATGACCTCCCTGTTATCACGGCCGTCGGTGAAGGTCGCGATCGTGACCGGCGAGGCGGTCATCTGAGCGGTACCGAGCCGCAGGTCCGACGTGGGTCGCCACTGGAGAGGTATGTGCTCGAGCAGCTTCGTTTTCGATGATGCTACGAGTGAAACGCTCAGCAACAGCGAGGCGAGAATCGTACGGACGACCATTGTTGATATCTCCCTGTGATGATGCGTCGAGTTCGTTGTTTTGTTATCGCCGATAGCGTGATCGGGCATGCCGCTCGGCAGCTCACCCTTTGCGATTTCTTCGCGCGCCTCAGCGCGGCGCTTTGTGAAATCGAGTTCGGCCATGCGCTGGATTGTATCGCTCATACATTCGGCTTGCGTGGTATCCGGCGATAACCGCGTGACGCACGTTGATTTGTACGTCCTGGCCCAAACGCGTGAGGCAATCCATGAGCTTGCGTTCCGAGAGGCCACGAAATTGGCCGCGAAGCATGCTGGAGAGTTTGGGTTGTGGAATGCCGAGCAGCGCTGCAGCTTTGATCTGAGTCAGCCCCTGCTCTTCCAAGATTTCGCCGATTTTGCTGACGAGCTGAGCTTTGATGAGCAAGCTGCCGGCCGCCGCGCGTCCGCAGCGGTGAGAAACAGGATTGTAGAAGCGCGCCCCCACCCTTCGTTGAGTGAGAGCGCGCCAATCACCAGCGCCAAAGAATAAGCCGATGGCGATTTTGTTACGCAACTCGGGCAATAGAAAGGTACACAGATACACCCATTAGAACCATCATTCCCAAGTCCGTGACCCACTCCAGCGGGGAAGTTTTTGGCAAGGTGCCATCCTTGGCTCTGCGATATATTTCCGACATCTTCATGTCGAAGCCCTTCCAATATTTCCGCTTGTACGCGCCGGTCACCAGTACCTTACTAAGCAACCAGACTCCTATCACGTAGTTGAGAGTCGATTGCATTGGCTCGTGCAAGAATATCGCGCCCGCGCCAATCAGGGCGGCGATAAAACAGGCTGCTGTGGCAAAGCTGCGCATTTAATTTCCTTGGCAAGCAAGTCCAAGCAAGCAATCACCGAACGGATCGTAAAAACTATACGGCGGCAAATTATTGGGATCGGGTGAGAGGCCGTGAGTGGTGTTCTGGGGGACGGAAGGAATAGTGTTGCCATACACGTCAGTCATAGTCCCGTAACCGTTATCTATATAGCCCTGGCCGGACTCTGGGGGGAAAAACTGAATCGGCGGCCCAAAAGAATCAGTGGATGAGCCAAAAGTGGTGACCAAATCATAGCCGTAGTCTGGGTCTATGGAAACCGTAGTTCTATAGAAAGCCGAGCCGATCTGCCAGCCCGCATAGCCGGCGGCACTGAGCCATGGTGAAGCATATTCCCGGTTTCGGCCAGCGCGGTCGCGGGTTTAGCATGAACGTGAGCATGGATGGCTCTTGGAGATCTCTTGAGAGATGACGCGAGGTAACTGATTGATTTACTGATTTATTTAATGGTGGGACGGCTGGGACTCGAACCCAGGACCAAAGCCTTAAAAGGGTTTTACCAGCGTCCGATGCTGTCCTCTCGCATCTCGCAAGTATCTGATTTGTCTGAATTCTGTCTTTCCATGTCCTTGGTTGTCTCGTGCAGTTTTTCCGTACTTTTTCCGTACGGACTCAGCTAGACTTCGCCCGTTCTCCATTCGCGCAGGCGACGAAGCCCGGCAAAGGAACACAAGGGTGGCGATGATCACCAGCAAGTCCGCACGCGCTCGCCTCGCTCCTCGCCGCGAGCCGTACTGGGTGCAAATTGGCCGCAGATCTTATCTAGGCTTTCGCGCCGGCGCTGGAACCTGGATCGTCCGACATCGCGATCACGACGGCCGACAGCAGTACCGCTCGCTCGGCGAGTTCGAGGAATTCAGCGACGCGAAGGAACGCGCCGAACGTTGGCTCGACCGGATCGCCAACGGCGCCCACCGTGCGCCGTCGCGAGGCACCGTCCGCGATGCCCTTGCAAGCTACGTGCGGAATCTTCGCTCGCTCGGACGCCGCGCGACAGCCTGGGACGCCGGGCAACGCTTCCGACTTACGGTCGGCCGAAGCAGCGCATTTGGCCGTATGCGTCTTGAGGACGTGCGCCGGGAGGACGTCGAGCAATGGCGAGACGGACTTCGCCGCGGACGCCTACCTCGCTCAGTGAACCGCCAGGTGCGGGCCGTCATTGCCGCACTCAACTTTGCCGTGTCAAAGCGCGGACACATGGGCACCCGCGAAGCGTGGGAGCTTGAGCATCTGGTCGACGATGGCGAGGAAAACGTCGCTGTGTTTCTAACCAGCGAGCAACGGACTCATCTCATTGCCCATAGTTCGCGGCCGCTCGCCGCGCTGCTGACCGGGTACACTCACACGGGTGCCCGCCCCTCCGAGCTTGCTGAGGCGACGGTCGCGGATTTCGATGCTTCGGCCGGAACGATTACCCTACGGCATCGTAAAGGCCGCGGCGCAAAGCTCAGGTCGCGGGCTGTCATGCTGAGCGATGAAGGGATCATCTTCTTCCTGGCGCAGGCGCGAGGCAAGCTGCCAAAGGCGCCCCTCATTTCTGGTGCCGATGGCGGTCATTGGCGGGCTGGCGATTGGTCGGTTGCGATCCGGGCCGCTGCGAACGCGGCCAACGCGTCATCCAGGAAAGCTGCTCAACGCATCCCTGCGCACGTATCTGCATATTCTTTTCGTCACTCACGGATCAGCGAGCTGCTGCAGCTCTACGGGATCGATCCGCTTACGGTGGCACAGCAGTGCGGTACCAGCATGCTGATGATTGAGAAGTACTACTTCAAGTTCATCTCGAACGCCATGCGCGAGAAGCTCAATGCGATCGCGAAGTGAGGAGTGGGCGTGCCCGACTGTGAATCGAGGCTGGCGTCGGGCAGCACCTTGAGCGATTTTACCAGGCCAATGCATTCGAAGAATTGGCTGCCGATGAGAGTTGGGTGATAGAAGGGGTCGCCTTGGGCATTGAGGTACGGATCGATTTGCCTGTAACCCGACATATGTATATTTCATTCCTTTTGATCGAACTCAAAGAAACAGGGTCTCCGTTGCATAGGTCGGATGAATCACTTATCGGTTTCCTACAAACCTGCGCGCATACCGCTCCCTGAAGCATCCATGTGGACAAAGTAAACCGCAATGGTGGAACTAGGAGAGCCGTCGATTTGAATCAAAAGTTTACTTACCATACTGCGTATTATGCGAAGGGATTGTGTGATACCCAAATTGAAATGTCCGCTTTGGTTCCAGTGATCCACTCTCCGCAGTCCGTCGTTTCGGCCCTGGGAGATTGGTCATGATCCGGATACCAAAGGTGACAATGACGATGCAAGGCAGTCGATCACGTCACCGCGCGGCTCTTGTCGCCGTCAGCGAGGACGCTAGTATCCAAGTCTTGCCATCATCCAAACTAGTTCTGCTTTCCCAGGAAAAGCGATTGCTTTCGATCGAGAAAAAGCGGATCCGGTTGCGAATCGGGTTGCCCGTGGGATCCTTGCCGATCGCTTCAATCTGCATCTCGCCGTCTTTCCACTCGCCGTACCATTGAGCAACGGTGGCTGGTTGAAATGCGGCCAGGCCAGACATTTCCCAGCGATGCGTTGTCTCCGAGTATGTTCGCAACGTTACGTAGGATGAGATTTCATTGCCTGAGGGCGCGAACGCCTTGAAATCATCAAAGACCATTCGCCCTTCATTCAGATGTCGCGCGCTCCAGCTACCCTGGTATTGCAGCAGCAACGAGCCGTCGGGCTTATACCGCGATGCCGCGATGTCCCAATCGCCGATTAGAAAATCGAACTGCCGACTTTCGAGTGTCGCCCCCCGAAGGTATCGCGCAACATCCGGGGGTACTTGCATGGCTGTGCCTGTTGATGCCGTCATCGATGGTTCCTCGTGATGGGTAGATCCTGCATTTGTCCTGCCGAAATCGGTTTGAGCGAGAACACCGGACGCAAGACCGACAACAGCCAATGCGATGACGGGTCTAGCCAAACCGGCTCCGATTCGTGCCGTTTTGCTGCTTCCCGTTACGTAACTGCGCTTGGGCCTTCTGCACATAGGTGATCAAGTCTTCGTCGATCCCCACACCAAGTCGCAGGTCCGGCTCCTGGCGAAATGCTTCGCGCACCTTCGCTTCCAATGCCTGATCTTCGCCGCAATAGGAATCTCGAAATAGTTGTTGCCAGCGCATGGCGAGTTCCAAAACGGAATCAGTATCGGTGGAAGCGCCGGCATCGAATTGATCACGGACCAGGGCAACAAGTGCCGGCCAATCCGTCATATGTGACCTATGCGCGAGTTGCCTGCGCCGGACCTCCGCTGTTTCCGCTGGAGTCAAATACTTGGCAAATAGCACCGTCCGCGCATGCGCGAAGGCCTCACTTATCCATAGGATCTTGTCCGGCCCGATACGAACAAGATCCCGCGCTCGTTCTTCCATCACCTGGATCGTCATTAGCTTGGCTGCCAATTTCGGATCATTGCCGGTCATGGCGATCACGAGGCGCACCCACTGCCAGGCCATTGCCTGCGCATTCACACTCTCCGTTGGCACACCCTGGCGCATGGCTTTCTCGACGAGATCAATCAGCTCTGCCCATTGCGCATCAATGTCTCGGCGTGCCGTGCCCTTGGGGTTGTGCAGAACCTGAAGCTCTTCTTCGGTGAGGTGTCTCTGATAAATGGCCACCATTTCCAAGAGATCGAGCCAGTCAGACGTGGAGGCTTCGCCAACAGTGGAAATCTGCTTACTCAAGTCTCGCAGCCGTCCACTTAGCTGATGAGCCTGCCGTTCCTGTTCTTCCAAAATGTGGACCTGCCGGTCAATGAGTTCAACGGGATTCAAATTCGGCTCGTCCAGAGCCGCTCGAATCTCGGCCAGGGAATATCTGAGCTGCTTGAGCGCTTGAACGCGGTGGAGGCGAACCAAATCGGCTTTGCCGTAGCGCCGTGAGCCGGACGCAGTTCGAAGCGATGGCGACAAGAGACCAATGGCATCGTAATGATGCAGAGTGCGAACTGTCAGGCCCGCGCGCGTGGCCAAGGCACCTATTTTCAAGAGCATCGACGCTTAACTCCTCGATCAGACTATAAAACCTGACGTTACGTCATGATCAATAAGTGTGGCTGAATTATTGTGCCATTGCGACGAATTGCCGGTGCGCCGTCGACTGCGAGGCGGTAACCGGGGCGCCGAACGCGTAAGCGGTAACTACGTGGCACCCTTGTAATCGAGGTGCGTCCAAAGGAATGGCACTGAACCTAGAACAAACCCAAGAAACGCGGTTTGCAGTTGAACGAAGTAATCGACCGCATAGTGCCCGTCCGTATCAAAATACAGGTATGTGGCGAGGGAATTGATCCCCACATCCGTGAGCATGATCGCCAAAGCGAGTAACAGCCCTACCCGCGGGGATCGCAGCAAAAGAAAAACGACCAACGGGTCAAGAAAGGTGAGTGAGGTCCAATACGTATTCAGGAGCGGATGATGAGGGAGCCACCATCCATGCAAGAGCACGTTAAGGTGTGTTGACGTGCCGACTAGAAACGCAATCGCGTACACGGCCAGCGTGAGTTTCACCCGGCGAGGATAGGACTGTAGTCGCATCCATGCAGTATGCATCGGCATCACGGGGTCTGTAGCCCGTGCAAGTCAGAGCGCAGCGGACTATCGAAACAATGCTGTTTCCACAGCGGTGGTGTCATATCTGCAACACGAGCCGCGGGATGCTCGCTGGCGCGTTGCAGAACATCGATCAAGTACGTGTACAGGTCTACACCGTGCAACTGAGAGCAATCCGTCTGCGGACCCATCAACGCGCCCTCCCTTGTTCATGATCTTTACCACAAATAGACCAGCTCGAGAATTGACGTGCAAGCGCAAAGATTCAGACCTCGGGCAATACTTCGGCGATTCCAAAGCTGTTAGCAAAGTGCTGCGCGGCTAACCTGGCGCATTCATCGCAGATGAAAACGTTACTCCTTTCCGGTCCGCGGCTCGCGCGAAAAGCTTCCCAGCCCCCACAACCACCAATGAGGGACCGTACTTCGTGCCGCGACTTACCGCAGAACGAACAGTTGCTCCAAGGCTCGGCGGTGCCGGTCGTATTGGAGTTTCCATCTTTCTCCGGGGAAGTCTCAACTTCACCGAGCGGAATCTCCAGCTCTCCCTGGTCAGGTAGTTTGGCAGAGAGCGTGTTCCAATCCGCGAAACCAATTTGTCGCGCGACTATTTCGAGGCATGTGCTGTGGGACAGCGAGACATTTCGGTCGACGAGAGAGTCTCGAAGAGATTTCGCCATTGTCTTGGCATTTTTCTGTGTGAACATCGTCTGATCCTCCATTCACAACGAACCATTGGATGATCAGCGCTTGCATTACTGATCCGTTCGCCGGCTGGTTAAGGATCAAAGATCTACGTGTCGATGCATTCACCTTACCCCGAAACGGGGTGCAAGCGGCAGGCTGCACCGAGCCTTGAGCGAAGTTACTGCGGAAGGACGATCTGTGTCAACTCAGGGCTCGAGTCGGGGCCTTGTGTGCATTCGATCAGCAGGCGGAGTCGAGCTTTGGAGCTAATTGTTGCTGCTGCATGGCCGCCCGCTGCCGGTCCCCTTCCAGTCACTGGCGAATGGCCGTTCCCGAGAAGCGATTTCATAATTCTTCTAGTCGCGCGGCATTTTGCGTTCCTGATATTCCGCACTTGGTCGGGCGACGCAAACCCGAACAGAAAGTCCGGCATCAGCACGGTCGCTACAGCCACAGAGGGGTACAGCCGGACGGAGGATCTGAAATGCAGCGCCAGCTGTGATGATTTTCTATCAGGGAAGCGGCCGTCAATGTTGACCGCGCTCGAACGACACCGTGGAGTATCCGAAGATTTCCACCGTGGATACATTATACGGCACAGCCATCGGCCTGCACAGACTATCGCTGCGGGTGGACTTTCCGTATATACGCGTCGGCACCCTACATTTCCTGGAGCCTCAAATGAAGGACCTCAAAGATAAAGTCGCAGTCGTCACTGGCGCTGCAAGCGGTATCGGTCGCGGCATGGCCGAGACCTTCGTCGCCGCAGGCATGAAAGTGGTGCTGAGCGACATCGAGCAGCGGCCGCTCGAAGAAACTACTCGCCTATTACTTGCGGCTGGCGCCGACGTGCATGCAGTGCTGACCGACGTGTCAAAGTCAGATCAGGTAGATAACTTGGTGAAGCAAACGCTTGGTAAGTACGGCGCAGTGCATGTACTTTGCAACAACGCCGGCATCGGTGGGCTTGGCGGCGATGGCAACGGCACTAGCTGGACAAGTTCGCTCGACGATTGGCATTGGATATTGGGCGTCAATCTCATGGGCATCGTGCACGGGATTCGTTCGTTCCTACCGATCATGATTGAACAAGATACCGAGGCCCACATCGTGAATACCGCTTCGTTGGCAGGACTCATCTCAGCTGGCACGCTGTACGGAACGAGCAAATTCGCGGTGGTAGGCCTCTCCGAAAACGTGTATCTAGAACTGCAACGCGGTGGGTTCAAACCGAAGATGTCGGTTTTGTGCCCCAGCTTTGTCGACACAAATATCATGAACTCCAACCGAAACCGGCCAGCGGAATTCGCGATCGAGACGCCAGAGAACTCGGGGCCGGTAGCGTCGGCGATGCGGGAGTGGGTCACGAAGCAATGTAAGAGAGGTTTAAGTCCGCGCTCAGTAGGCGAGCAAGTGCTGGCCGCCATCCGCGATGAGCGCTTCTACATTCTGACTCATCCCGAGTACAACCCGATCATCGAACAGCGGATGAAAGACATACTGAGCGGCGCCAATCCCGCCCTGCGGCCGCCGCCTGGCGTTGAGTCGTGGAAGCAGAAGGCGTTGAGACCAGACTAGGTACCGGTGCGACTGCCCCGGCGACAGCTTCAGTTTCTCTTCGGAGTTGAATCATGAACTCCTTGTGCTTGGTGAACGGCTAGGACTGGACAAGCTCAGAGCTACCTCTCGCTTCTCCACTCATTTCGCCGACCGGAATCGGCGAGCGGCCGCTTCGGCACAATGTTGACCGAAACCGGCAGTACCAGCCCCCGCCGAGAGCTCAGTTAATCGCACACTCAGACTCTGCCCGTCCGATCGAGTCCGAGCCGATATATGCCTGAAGTCACGGCAATCTTCCCTGCTCGTTGCCTCTATCATTGCCTTGCCGGCGCTTACCCAACAGGGCGTCGGCGATGAGCTGCTGTTCGGAACGCACCGGCGGCAAGTTGCGGTGCATCAGTTCGAAGCGCCTCGCCTCCTGTTCTCTACCCTGCCGTCGTAACCAATGGATCGCCTCTCCGTAGCGCTCGTTGACTTGCGCCCGCACATTCATCAGCGAGCGATAGGCGTCGCGATCCGCCACCTTGCCGGTGGTACGGAGTTCTTTCTTGACGGCTTCGAGCT
>JALYIH010000140.1 GCA_030775865.1 Pseudomonadota bacterium
CACCGGTACCTGCCCCTAAACCGGTACAGGGCCCTAAGGTCTCACCAAGTGTAAGTTCCGTAGATCGGGTTATTGGTGACGGTGGACCGTAACGAGGCCGTCGAAGTTGAGGCCCGGAATCGTGGGGAAGCCAAGCGCGATTTGCGACACGGAGCCGATGCCAATTCCCTCCGGGGTAGAGAACTACTCCGCGCTGATATGTTAGGAGATATGTTGGTTCGCCAAGAATCGTCAAGATTCGCGTGCAAAACAACAGCACCTTGGATGCGGATCGATGGGGAAGGTGGCCAGCCCTCGGGCCGGCCACCATGAAGTGCGCGACAGCGGCTACTTGACGATCGCCTGATAGACCCAGGCACGAGATAAACCCCGCACATCGGGAACACCGCCCGTCGCGACTGCGCCGGTACCTGCCGCTTGTTGAATCATGCCGAGCACGATCAGATCGTTGACCGGATCAATCCAAAACCAGGTGCCGGCGGCGCCGCCCCAAAAGTAAGTTCCCTTCCCGAAATAGCCGCCGGCGGCGACCGGATCGGTGTAGACGGCAAAGTCCAGTCCGAAGCCCGCGCCCGGCGCGAGAATCGGTATGTTGGGTGCCAATACATTGGTGCGCATCAACTCCACGGTCAGGGGCGACAAGAGCCTCACGCCGTCCAATTGACCATTGTTGAGCAGCATCTGGCAGAAGCGCATGTAGTCGGTCGCGGTGGAGACCAGGCCGCCGCCGCCGGAGGACATCGCCGGTTTCGCCGAAAAATCGTGGTTCAGACCGTCCTTCACGCCGACCACCTGCATTTTCCCGTCTTTGTCGTAGCTATAGAATTCCGCGAAACGATTGAGTTTTTCTTTCGGCACGTAAAAGGCGGTATCGACCATGCCGAGCGGCTTGAAAATGCGCTTCTCCAAGAATTCTTCGAAGGGCATGCCCGAGAGTTTTTGGACGATGTAGCCTTGGATGTCCACCGAGATGCTGTAGTGCCATTCGGTGCCCGGCTGCGAATTCAACGGCAGCTTGGCCACGCGCTTGATGAACTCATCCAGGGTGTTCGTGGTGTTGAGGACATCAGCTTCGAGCTGCAACTTGTCGACGGCCGTATTGCTGAAGAAGCCGTACGTGAAGCCGCCGGAATGCGACATCAGTTCGCGCATGGTTACCGGATGCGTCTGATCCTTCATCACCACGTTGTTGTTCGCGTCCGTTCCGTAGACCTTCAACTTGGCGAATTCGGGGATGTACTTGGCGACCGGATCGTTGAGCTGCCACTTGCCTTCTTCGAACAACATCATCATGGCCACGCCGGTGATGGGCTTGCTCATGGAATAGATGCGGAAGATGCTGTCCTTTTGCATGGGTGCGTTTGACGCGATGTCGCGCTTGCCTGCCGCATCGAATTCCACCACCTTGCCGTGGCGGGACACCATCGTGACGCTGCCGGCCAAGCGGCCCTGGTCAATGAGCTCCTTCATGCCCGCATTCAGCCGAGCCAGGCGCTCTGCGGACATACCCTCGCTTTCCGCGCTGGCCGTGGGTAGATCGCGCACCGCTGCCAACGCGGGCTGAACGGAGAGTGCGGCCAAAGAAGCAATGGCCAGTAGACGCGGAAGATGCATGCGAGGACTCCCTAGTAGATGTTATTTATAAAACCGGATGCGCAGTGTAGCCCTGAGCCCGCTCGAGTATCCAGCGCGCCATGAGATCAAATAATGCCGTGCGCGACCCGGCATCCTCATTGTGAACTTCGTGCAGAAGGCCAGGGTACGTAACGAGCTGCTTGTCCTGCGAGCCCAGCGCGCCGAGGAGGCTCCGCGATCCGCTGACCGGGCAGACCTTATCCGCTTCACCATGCACGGCGAGCCAGGGCAGGCTGATCTGCGACGCATGCGCATGGCAGTGGCGGCACGCTGCCGCGAAACCGTACAGCAATTTCAAGCTCGCGCTGCGCGGCACGAGCGGATCATTCTCATGCTGCCGCTGGATTTCCACGACTTGGGTGAGCGCCGTGGCGTCTATGCTCAAGTTGATCCTGAGCCGGGGTGCCAGCGCGGCGGCGACTCTCAAGACCATGCCGCTCACACCATCGAGCTTCGGCATGGCATCGAGTGCACAGCCGGTGGTGATGACGCCGCGCGCCCAACGCAATCCGTCCATGGCCGCGAGCGTCACCACGACGGAGCCCATACTGTGGCCCCACACGAACAGCGGCAAAGAGGGGAATCTTGTGCTTGCCGCGTGGCCCACCAATTCCAGGTCGGCCGCAAACTGGGTGAAATCCGCGACGTGGGTTCGCGTGCCGGGAAATTCTCCATGCCCGCGCTGGTCATACACGATACAGGCGATGCCTTTGGACGCCAGCGCCTCCGTAACGTGGCGGTAGCGGCCTCCGTGCTCCGCAATGCCGTGCACGATGATGAGTCCGGCTTTGGCGCCGTTTGGCACAACCTCGTACCCCGGGAATGGTGTTCCCATCATGTACCAATCTCCGGCGTGGCGGCTGGCTGCGCCCGGGTGAGCAACCAAATTCCGGCAAGCACCAGAACTGTGCCCGCGGCAATCCAGGCGGTAAACGGCTCTCCCAACAGCAGCACAGCCATCAGTATGGTCGACAGCGGTCCGACGGTACCGGCTTGGGCCGTGAGCGAAGCACCAATTCGCTCGATTGCCATCATCACCATGACGACGGGCGCAAAAGTGCAAATGGTTGCGTTCAATACAGAGAGCCACACGACTTCGGACGGCACGGTCATGGCGGAAAGCGGCCGAAGGAAGAAGAATTGAGCGATACAGATGGCGCAGGCGACCGTGGTGGCCAGCCCCGTCAGGCGCAATGCTCCAAGCCGCCTTACTTCCTCGCCGCTGTACGACAGGTATATGGCGTAGCTCACGGCGCTGAGGAAAACCAATGTCGCGCCGAGCGGCACGTCGGCGCCCTGCAACGACATCTCGCGGCCGAAGACGCACAGCACTCCGCAATAGCTCACGGCAAGGGCGAGAATTTGCGAGCGCGTGACAGTTTTTTCAAACAGAAAAGCGCCGAATCCCAACACGAGGGTTGGATTGAGATACAAAATGAGACGTTCCAAACTTGCACTGATATAGCGCAGTCCGGCGAAATCGAGAAAACTCGACAGGTAGTAGCCGCAAAAACCCAGGCCCAGGATCGTCCTGGCGTCCCGCCAAGTAAGCGCCGGCTTGCCGCGTCCTGCCCACCACGCCAACAGGAGGAAGAGCGGCAGTGCGAACAGCATGCGGTACATAATGAGCGTGACGGCATCGACCCCATGGCGGTATGCCAATTTAACGATGATGGCTTTGCCCGAGAATGCCACTGCACCGAGACCTGCCAGCATCAAACCCCGGCGTCTCGTGGCCAATAGAATTTCGCCGGCGTGGGAGGATGCGTTCATGGTTCCGATTCTACGGATCCGCAGGCGTCAGTTTCCCTTTATTGGAAAACTCTGGATTCTCGACGAATTCACGATCAGTGAGGCTTTCTAAAAACGCCAGCAAATCCGCGCGCTCATCTACCGAAAGGACAAAGGGCCGAATTCGGGCATCCTGCCGTTCATTCTTGCGGCCGCCCCGCACGTAGTGATCCAGCACCTCGTCGAGACTCGATAGGCTGCCGTCGTGCATGTAGGGCGCAGTCAATGCCACATTGCGCAGTGTCGGAACTCGAAACTTCCCCATATCGGCAGAGCGATGCGTCACCTCGAGCAGCCCTCGATCGGCCGGCGGATAGGCGCCGTGCCCATCCAAATTGTAAAGGCCGGTGTTGGCGAACAACGCGCCATCCACTTCATGCCCCTCGTAGACCATCGGGCCTGAGAAATTCAGTCCGGAGTGGCATTGTGCGCAGCCGACGCGGGCCGAATAAAAAAGCTCCATGCCATGCTTTGCCGACGCAGACATTGCCGCGCGGTCATCATCGAATACATAACGATCGAATGGCGATCGGCCGGAAATCAAAGTGCGCTCAAACGCGGCAATCGCCTTGATGATGTGATCCATCGATGGCGGCGAAGCGTCGTTGGGGAAGGCAGCGGCGAATTGCGCGCGATAGGTTGCATCGAGGGACAGGGCATTGAGTGCCGCTGCGCCCCCAGCCTTGAGGCCCATCTCCACCGGATGCCCATTGAACAATGGTTGGCGCATCTGCGCTTCCAGCGAACGCACTGTCGTGCTGCTCCAGGTGAAGGCCGGGTTGTACGCAACATTGGTGAGACTCATCGCGCCGCGTCGGACGGAATCGCCGGTCGCTCCGATGGCGTGCGCTCTACCATCCGTAAAGGCAAGCCCGGGTTGATGGCAGCTCGAGCAGGAATATTGACCCGTGGAGGACAGTCGAGTCTCGAAGAACAGCCGCTTGCCCAAGGCCACTTTCGCGGCGGACATCGGGTTGTTCGCCGGAACCGCCGGGCGCGGAAATCCCGGCGGCAGATGCCATTCGTAGGGATGAGGCGAAAACTCATCGGCGGCATGCGCGGCACAGATCGCCGCACACGCCGCCAGAATGATTAAAAACTCGCGAATTTACCGCGGTCCCTGACTCCAGGGCTGCGCCGCGCCTAGGCCCAACGAAGCGGTCTGGCCGGCAATCCCTGCGCGCTCATCCATCCACTTTGCGAAGGCTTCGACATCTGCCGTTGACAGGCCTTGGGCGTCTTGCCGGCGTGCGTCGGCCCAATGATGCATCGCCGCCATCAATTCATCGGCGAACGGCCTGGAATCGCGAAACAGCGCCATATATGCGCCCTTGGCCTCTTCGATCTGATTCAGGCCCAGATACGCTTCACCGCGGTATTCGATGGCTTCCGGGTAGTTCGGGTTGATTTCGAGCGCCTTGGCATACGACGACAACGCATCGCCATAGTTACCCAAGTGACGATTGGCGAATCCGAGATAGTTCCATGCCTGGTACATCTTCGGTTGGACGCCCACCGCGTCGATGAACGAAGCCAGCGATTCGCGGTATGCTTTTTGAGCCTTTTCGTGCGCTTTGGCGGCTTTTTCGGGCGTCGAGGCCTTGGCGGCGTCCGCGTCGTAGTCCTGCGCCTTCTTGATGCTGCGCACGCCGGAATTATAGGCCGACTTGGCGGCATCGTCGGGATTGCGCGGGGAAGACGAGGATCCCGCGGAGCTGCCGCCGCTCGGCATGGAACCGCCGCCGTGCGCGAGAGTGATTCCCACGGGGACCACCACCAAGTTGGCAGCGACAATCAAAATACCCAAATAGCTTCGCATAGGAACCTCCCTTCGACCGTCCAATACAGTCTTGACTGCTGTGAGTACCGCAGTTATCTCAGTAGGTTTAATTCATTTGCCGCTGGGGACTTGTCCTATTGTGGCCCGATGAGTTCCGCAGCCGGGTGCGGTAGTGCCGCAACCTGTTTGGCTGTTACGGTGCTCTTATAAGCGTTCTCGAAGTGGTTGCGCACATAATTGACGACGTCCGCGATCTGGGCATCGGTCAAATGCGCTCGCGATGAACCGTCCTTACTCGCCGGCATACCAAAGGGTGGCATGCCGTTTCGGCCGTTGAGCACGGTCTGTGCCACAAATTCCCAGGAGACGAACTTCTTATTGGCCGCCAGTTTCGGATAAGCGCCGGCGCCCACGGCGCCTTGTCCGCCGGGCATGTGGCAGCCCTGGCATATGTGGTCATAGATCTGCTCGCCGCTCAACGAACCGAGTGTGGCTCGCGATGTAAACATGGGGCTGTCCGCATAGGCGCTCGCTGCGACCGCCATCAGGAGCAGGAGGATGTTTCTCATGCCTTCGCTCCTTGCGCCACGGCGCGCAGGTGCAGCCGCCCGACGGCATCGAGCGCGGAAGTGACGGCCCCTTCCTGCCAGCCCCCGAGATACGAGGCGTGTTCGCCGGCCAACGCAACCCGGCCGTCGATTTGGCACAAGTCCTCGTAGTGCCGGGCGCGAGTATCGGAGGTCCACATTCCAAAACAACCCATGGTGAAAGGCGAACGATGCCAGGCAACGGCAACGCCGTTGTCGAACTCTTTGCGATATTGCGGGTGGATTTGACTGCCATAGTCGACCACCTTTTGCACCCGCTCCGGGGGCGTCATGGCCGTGAATTCCATGGCGCTGAAGCCCCAGATATACGCGCCCAGCAGCACTCCTTTGCCGCCGCTTTGAAATCCCGTGTTCGGATAGCCGATATTCATGATCGGCAGATCGGTGTAGGTAATGCCGCCATAGATCTGCTCGTCCTCTTCCCAAAAGCGACGCTTGAACTGCAATCCCGCCTTGATGGCTGAGGCATAGGGAACCGCTGAAATCGCCGCTGCCATCGTTTGGCCCACATTCATCGGAATCTGCGCCAATACCGGCAGGGGAATGGTGCACAGGCACCAGTCGGCGCGCAGCGATTGTTTCGACCCCTGACTCGTGCTGTCGGTGAAAGTGACCGTGACGCCGTTGGCGTCTTGATGTATGTCGATCACTTTGCTGTTGTAGCGAATGAGCGTTCCCAGTTCCCGGCCGAAGGCCTCGCCGATTCGCCCCATGCCGCCGGCCGGTTGAAACAGGGCCGTCTGCATATCGAAAGCATCGCCGCTGGGAATTCCCTGCCAAAGACCTGACTCGAGAATGTCGCGAAGCGCAGCCGGTTTCGATGGAATGGGCCGCGCGCTCAAACCACCGCCGGGATTTTTTTCGTAGCCGCGCCGCTCGCTCACCGCATCGCTCGCGACATAGGCGAAGTTCTTGTCCAGCGCGCCCCATTCACGCAGCGACTCGAGGAGGATTTCTTGGTCCTCCTTGGTAACCGTGGCGTCGAGGGCATTCTGCCGAGTGGCTTTGGCCAACAATTCGGCGACATGCCCCTGATAGTCGGCCTTGACTTCACGGAAGCGCTGCGGCTTCCCGCCAAATGCCTGGCTGCTGTGCAAGTAGGCGTTGTAGTTGACCTGGAGAAAAGGCTCCAGCGTGATGCCGAGGCGCTTGACGTAGTGCATCATCCCGTGATGATGATAGGGAATCCGCCAAGGGCCCGGATTGATGTACAAGTCCTTGTCGAATTCACATTGCTGCGTGTGCCCGCCGAGTTCCGTGTAGCGGTCTCCTCCGCGAAGGCTCCAATTGCGCCCGCCCGCTCTCGCGTTGTATTCAAGAACCTGAACTTTGTAGCCGGCGTTGCGCAGCTCATACGCTGCGGTCATGCCGGCCATGCCGGCACCCAGAACCAGTACCGAGGCGCCTTGCGGCGCGCCTTGTAGGTCGATC
This sequence comes from Pseudomonadota bacterium, assembly GCA_030775865.1. Taxonomy (GTDB): domain Bacteria; phylum Pseudomonadota; class Gammaproteobacteria; order Steroidobacterales; family Steroidobacteraceae; genus Bog-1198. The sequence continues at coordinate 7,246 of JALYIH010000140.1, forward strand.
GGTCCCCGATAAGGCGACTCGGCCGCGAATCCAAGACTGCTCATCGCTTGGTACATGGCGGCGCTGCCCGCGGTGGACCCGATCATTCGCAACAGCTGGCGCCGGCTCAGCGCATACGAACCATCCCCATTTTCCATTGCGTCCCCGTTTTTTAAGGCGCCGTCTCCCCTGCGGTCAATACTACATGAGCCTGGATCTAACGCATCAATCGTGACCGCGGTCTCACTGTATTTGTTGAACTGCCACCCTTCTCGCGAGTCTTATAGAATGGCGATAAGTTGATTTTTCAATGGCCTGTGAATCTCGGGTGGGCTTTATGCAAAACACTGGCAAGTTGCGCTCATTCTCCATTGCGTTCTGCGCGTGCGCTGCGCTCGTCGCGGCTGCTCCCGCGTTCGCCCAACACAGCGGCGGGGGCCACGGCGGCGGTGGTGGATGGCACGGCGGTGGCGGCTGGCACGGTGGCGGAGGAGGGTGGCACGGCGGCGGCTGGCGAGGGGGTTATGGCTGGCGCGGCGGCTATGGTCTCTACGGACCCTGGGGCTGGGGACTGGGCGGCTTGGGGCTGGGCCTCTACTTTGCGACGCTTCCTTATTATTACTCGACCTATTGGTGGGGCGGCGTTCCCTATTATTACGCCGACAGCAACTACTACATCTGGAACAACGGAGTGGGTCAGTACCAAACGGTGGCCCCACCAGCGGAAATCGTGAATCAAGCCGGCGGCCAGGGGGTGGGGCCCTCGGACCTCATCGCCTATCCGAAAAACGGTCAGAGCGAGGAGCAGCTGGGCAAGGACAAGTACGAGTGCCATCGCTGGGCGGCTGCGCAGACCGGATTTGACCCGACTCAGGTCGGGGGAGGCTCGGCGCCCGGCAACCGATCTGACTACTTTCGAGCCCAGGCCGCCTGCCTGGAAGGCCGCGGATACAGCGTCAAGTAACGGCGGGGGTGCGTGCGGCATTCGCCGCGCGCCTCGGTGGGCGCTGCGCGGCGCCCAAACGCGCATTTTTTTCGACAACGCTAAGCTGCCGTGGCAAAATACCCGGCTTTTGATCCGGCCCTCAAGGCCTCCCCGAACTTTTACCTGAAACCTACGGAATTCTGCTATGGCCCGCACTACACCCCTTTCCGATATCCGCAATATCGGCATCATTGCTCACGTCGACGCCGGCAAGACGACGACGACCGAGCGCATCCTGTATTACACCGGGCGTAAGCACACCATCATCGATATTCACGATACCAAGGATCTGAAGACCTCGACGACCACCGATTATCTGGAGCAGGAACAGAAGCGCGGCATCACGATCCAGAGCGCCGCGGTTTCGGCCTTTTGGCGCGACAAGAAGATCAACCTGATCGACACTCCCGGACACGTGGATTTCACCATCGAAGTGAACCGCTCGCTGCGCGTGCTCGACGGCGCGGTGGTGGTGTTCGACGGCGTCGCGGGTGTCGAGCCGCAGTCCGAAACGAACTGGCGGTTGGCCGACAATTACGGCGTTCCTCGAATCTGCTACGTGAACAAGATGGATCGCAGCGGCGCCAACTTCCTGCGCTGCGTCGACATGATTCGCAAGCGCCTGGGGGCAAGACCCTTGCCGGTGCAGATTCCGATCGGCTCGGAAGACAACTTCAAGGGCATGGTTGACCTGGTTGAAATGAAAGCCCTTGTCTGGGAATCCGATGACAAGGATGCCGAGTGGAAGGTGCTGGAAGTGACGCCGGATCTCGCCGACAAATTGCACATCACCGTGCCGAGCGATCGTAAGCTGTTGGCCAGTGTCACGCAGTTCCGCACCGAATTGGTCGATACCTGTCTCGAGCAGAACGACGAAGCGATGGAAGCGTTTCTCACGCATGGCACGATGCCATCCGCCGATATTTTGCGTCAGGCCTTGCGCAAGGGAACATTGAATTCCGCTTTCACGCCCGTGCTCTGCGGCTCGTCATACAAGAACAAGGGCGTGCAGCAGGTGCTGGATGCGGTCGTGGATTATCTGCCGGCTCCGACAGATGTGCCGTCCATCAAGACCGTGGACGCCGACGGCGAGCCGATCGGCGAGCGCAAGACCTCGGACGACGAGCCATTCTCGGCTCTCGCATTCAAAGTCATCAAGGATATCTATGGTGCACTCACCTTCATTCGGGTCTATTCCGGCGTGTTGACCAAGGGTGCCTCGGTGCTGAATTCGACCCGCGGCAAGCGCGAGAAGATCGGCCGCATGGTCGAGATGTTCGCCAAGGAAGCGAATCCTGTGGAAGAAGCGCGCGCGGGCGACATCATCGCGTTGGTGTCGCTGGCCGATACGGAAACCGGCGACACCCTGTGCGATTCGGCGAATCCGGTGGTGCTCGAGCGCATGCGTTTCCCCGAGCCGGTCATCAGCGTATCGGTCAAGGCGAAGGTCAAGGCCGAGCAGGAGAAATTCGGCAGCGCGCTCGGCAAGATGGTCCGCGCCGATCCCTCGCTGCACCTAGAGACGGATCGCGAAACGGGCCAGACGATTTTGCGCGGCATGGGTGAACTGCATCTGGAGGTCACCCTCGATCGCATGCGCACCGAGTTCGGTGTCGAAGGCATCATGGGCGAACCCCAGGTCGCCTATCGAGAAACCATCACCAAGAAGATCACGGAACAATATATTCACAAGAAGCAGACCGGCGGTTCCGGTCAATTCGCCGAAGTGTGGATCGTGTTCGAGCCGCTGGAGCGCAGCACCGGCTTCGAATTCGTCGACGAGACCGTCGGTGGATCCGTGCCGCGCGAGTTCGTGCCGTCGGTTGAGAAGGGACTGAAGGTGCAAAAGGAGGATGGAGTTCTCGCACACTATCCGACGGTGGACTTCCGGGCGACCTTGATCGACGGCAGCTTCCACGATGTCGATTCCAACGCGATGACCTTTGAAATCGCCGCCAAGGCTGCGTTCCGCGAGGGCATCCGCAAGGCTGCGCCGATTCTGCTCGAGCCCGTGATGAAGGTTGAAACCGTGACTCCAGGAGATTACCTGGGCGATGTGATCGGCGACATCAATCGCCGGCGCGGCTCGGTTCAAGACCAATTGGAACGCGGCACCAATATCGCCGTCGTTGCCATCGTGCCGCTGTCTGAGATGTTTGGCTACATCGGACAACTGCGCGGCATGACGAGCGGCCGTGCTTCATACACCATGGAGTTCTCGCACTACGAACCGGTGCCGCGCAACGTTGCCGATGAGGTCATCGCCGAAGTGGCGAAGGCCAAGGCAGCATTGACGGCTTGATAACGGCGGTCGGATGAATTTGTGCTTTACAGCAGTTAAGTACCGGTTTATCGTCCGCGACGTTTCGGGTCATAAAGGTTGTACTCGTGAGTTGTTGTTCGAGTGGTAATCAGCGCAGCAAACGCGCGCGCGCTCCGGCTCGATAACGCGAAAGGGTAGCCTGCTGCGTCGTCCCGCCTTGGCGCGGGACGATTTCCGCCCAATATTCGATCGGTGCGATGGGGACTCGGCATTGCCGAATCCCGCTTCGGTGCCGTTTGTGTGTGTGCATCAACCTCGAGTCGTCTCCTAGGGAGAACGACGATGGTTAAACTGCTCAAAAGCTTTACGGAAAATCCACGGGTCAAGCAATTGGGGCCCGGCCTGATCACGGGCGCGGCGGACGACGATCCGAGCGGCATCGCCACCTATTCCCAGGCGGGTGCGCAGTTTGGATACAGCATGCTGTGGACGGTGCTGTTCACCTACCCCTTGATGGTCGGCATCCAAATGGTCAGCGCGCGCCTCGGCTACATCACGGGCAAAGGCTTGGCGGCGAACGTGAAGACGGTTTATCCGCGTTCCGTGCTCTACGGCATCGTGGGACTTCTGCTGATCGCCAATACCATCAACATCGCGGCCGACATGGCGGCGATGGGGGAAGCGCTGCGTCTTCTGCTGGGCGGCTACGCCCATCTGTACTCGGTGTGCTTCGGCGTCCTATGCCTGGTCCTGCAGGTCTACCTGAGCTACGAAACCTATGTTCGCTATTTGAAATGGCTGACCTTGGCGCTGCTGTCGTATGTCGCGGTAATTTTTACCATCCATGTTCATTGGGGCACTGTCATCCGCGAATTGGTGCTGCCGCGTCTGGTACTGGATCACAACACCATTACGATGATCGTGGCCGTCTTTGGCACGACCATCAGTCCCTACCTGTTTTTTTGGCAGGCTGCGCAGGAGATGGAAGATCTGCGCGTGGTAAATGCCCGAAACGACGGCACCTCGATGCTTCCGCACACCTCCCAAGTCGCGCGACGGCAAATGCGGCGCATCCGCTGGGACACCTACGTGGGCATGGGGTTTTCAAATCTGATCGCCTTCTTCATCATCTTGAGTACGGCGGCGACGTTGCACGTGGCGGGCATCGTGGACATCCAGACCTCGGCGCAGGCGGCCGAAGCGCTGCGGCCCTTGGGCGGCTCGGTCGCATTTTTGTTGTTCAGTCTCGGGATCATCGGCACCGGGATGCTGGCGGTGCCGGTACTGGCCGGTTCGGCCGCCTATGCGGTAGCCGAGAGCTTTGACTGGCAGTCGGGTATGAACCGCAAACTGCCCGAGGCCTTGGGGTTCTACGGCATCATCGGCATCGCAACCATCGGTGGGATGGCCTTGACCTTCACGCATCTGGATCCTGTACGGGCACTCGTATGGAGCGCCGAGATCAACGGCATCATTGCCGTGCCCATCATGGTCATTATGATGCTGCTTGCCTCACGCCAAGACGTGATGGGCGATTTCGTCATCCGCCCGCGATTGCGCCGCCTGGGATGGATTGCGACGGGGGTGATGGCGGTCACCGTCGCCGCCATGCTGAGCACCAGTTAGAGAGCCGGTCCTTTGGGACCCTGTAGACTAGGAGGTCCGTGACTGGCTCTAAATCAACAAGCGATGCGTCGCCCACTGCGGCTGCTGTGCTACCACCCGACGAGCGCAGCGAGCGCCTGAATACCAAGGCGGCCGGCATCATCGGACTGGCGGTGATGTGCAGCCGCTTTCTTGGGTTGGCGCGAGAGCTGATATTCGCGGCACTCTTCGGCGGCGGCCGCGCGCTGGATGCATTTACAGTCGCATTTCGCATACCCAATCTGCTGCGCGATCTGTTCGCCGAGGGCGCTCTGTCCACGGCGTTCGTGACCACGTTCAGCAAGACCATCGCACGCGGCGGCGACGAAGCCGCCTGGCGCCTCGCCAACAAGGTGGCGACGATGACGGCGTTGGTATTGGGTGTGCTGTGCGTCCTCGGCATGGTTTTCTCCGACCCGCTCGTCGGCCTGCTGGCGCCGGGCTTTGATCACGACAAGGCTGCGTTGACTGCGCATCTGACGCGCATCATGTTTCCGTTCATCCTGCTGGTGTCGATCGCCGCCTTGGTGATGGGAATGTTGAACGCCAAGAATGTGTTTGGCGTGCCGGCGATGGCATCGAGTTTTTTCAATATAGGATCCATCATCGGCGGGCTGGGGCTTGGGTTTTGGATCGATCCGCAATTCGGGCCGCGCGCCCTGATTGGACTGGCATTCGCGACCGTCATCGGCGGGGCGCTGCAGTTGGCAGTGCAGTTGCCGTCGTTGGCGCGTCTCGGATATCGGTTCCGCCCCGACCTGCAATGGCGCGATGCCGGCGTCAAGGCCGTCTTGCTGTTGATGGGTCCATCGGTGATCGCCGCCAGTACCACGCAATTCAACGTGCTCATCAACTCCATGTTTGCCTCGGGGCTGGAGGACGGCTCGATTTTCTGGCTGGCAGCCGCATTTCGCCTGATGCAGTTGCCACTCGGTCTGTTCGGAGTGGCATTAGGGACGGTCACGCTCCCGCTGCTCTCGCGACTGGTGGTGGCGGGGCGCATGGATGCATTTCGAGCGGAGCTGGCGCGAGCGATGCGCTGGGCGTTTCTGCTCACGGTGCCCTCCACCATAGGTCTCATGATGCTTGCCGAGCCGATTATCTCCGTGGTGTATCAGCACGGAAAATTCAATGCGTACGAAGCATCACAGGCTGCCGGTGCACTTCGATTTTATGCGATCGGTCTTGCCGGCTACGCGGCGCTCAAAGTGCTGGTCAACGCCTTCTATGCGCTGGAGAGGCGCAAGACGCCGATGCTGGTGAGCTTCCTGGCGGTCGGGTTGAATTTGGTGTTCAACTGGATTTTTACCTATCGATTGGGCTGGGGACACCGTGGTCTGGCGTTTTCGACCGGCTGCATAGCCACATTCAATTTCCTGCTGCTCTACACGCTGATGCAAACGCAGCTCAAGGGCCTCGAATCTCGCCGGCTGTTGTTGCTGCTGGGGAAGCTGGCGGCGGCAAGCCTCGCGCTGGTCGCAGTCTGCGCTGCTTCAAACCGCTGGTTGCTGCCTGACTGGCAGACGCAGACATTTTTGATCAAACTCGCCGCTCTCCTGGGGACTATGACGTTGAGCGCCGTCGTGTTTGTGGTCTGTGGCGCGTTGCTGCGCATCGAAGAGCTGAAAGAGTTGGGCGACGCGCTCAAACGCAGGCTGCGCGGCCGTGTCAATCCCAGTGGCGCCGGGTGATATTCAACACGTTATTGATCCACGGCGGCGGCGGCCTGGGGGACTTGATGCGTTTAAAACCTGCCCAGGCCAAATGAGACAGTAGCGACGGAGCAATCTGAACTCCTTGGTTCAGGGGGATTTCGCGAGGTCCCCAGCGGGTCTTCGATACATCTTTGTTGGGAGAAAGATTGATCGTGGTCAGGTGCTGTCCGATAGCATACTTGATGGCTTCCACCACGGTGGTCGTCATGACGCTGTACTTGGACCAGCGAGAATCGTAGCCCGAGTAGTACAGATACACGCTGTCGCCGATCACAAACCCGATGCGCAGAGCGACAACCTCTCCGCGAATCGCCAACTGAAATATTCGCACCATGCCGCGGGCGGACAATTTCGCGCAAATTTCCTGTAGGAAACGGCGCGATCCCTCTTTCGCAAAATGATTGCGGTGTGCGACGGTCCCGAAACGATCGGCGCGCATGGCATGCAGTGTGAAGAATCGTTCCAGAGCGTCTTTGACTTCGCCAGGTTCCCGTGCGATCCGCAACTCGTGGGTGAGACCCTCACGTTTGAGCGAATTGTAGCAATGCCGGATCGACTCGCGGATGTTGCGCTTCAGGTTGGAATGGAACTCGTCCCAAGAAGCAGGCAGGTCGAGAACGTAGTCCAACAACGGCTTCTGAATCTTGAGGTCGGCGCAGCTCGAAAGTGCCAAAGCGTGCGCATCGCTGATCACGCACCAATTCAGCCAATCAACCGCCCCCACATCCGCCAACTTTCGCCGGATTGCCCAGATGGCGCGCGTCTCGTAGCTAGGCTCAATGATCGAGGTGCGGATTTCCGTGATCGCAGGATCGGAGCCCAGCAAATCGAGCGTGCCGACTTTTACGGGCCCGACGGTGCGTCGCGTCAGAATTAACGGCACAATGGCCACGCACCGGCCTTCGGTATTACGCGCAGCGTAAATCATGGGCTGAGTTTGAATGCGTTTGCCGGACTCGAGGAACTCCTTGCACCAAGCCACATGCCATTCGTGAAGAGCGAACGGCAACGTATTGCCGGTGGTACGCAAGAGATGCTCGTAGTCCGCTTCCAGTGCCTGCAGGGCGCCCACGGTGGTCGCGACTTCGACAGTCAAATCCGCCGTTTTCGGCGTGTGGCGTATTCGACCAAACTGGACAAACTTCATCAGTCGATCACAGGCGGGCGTGGCGACGCTTGTCCCCAGCCTCCTTGCCTTCAGTTCCGCTCATCGCGCGCCTCTAGTAACTGCTGCAATTTTGCGCCGCCGGCATCAATGCCAAAGAATAGCGGATTTGCAGTGTGTATCGTAGGTGAATATGAATATGTAACATCGCGTATTGGACCTTGCGCTGTTGGCAAGGTGAGGGCCTGCCAAGATCGGCTATCATAGCGGCTAACTTATCGATTCACCGGAGGGTGCCATGAAGTTACACCTGCCACTGTCTGTCTGGCCGATGCTGTTGGCATGCGCATTGTGCGCAACCATTGCCGAAGCCGTACCGGTATCTCGCCTCGAGGTCCGAGTCGTCACGGGTGCTCAAGCACTCAGCGCCGGCAGTGATCTGGAGCTGCGCATCTACGAAGCAGGCAAGAGCGTGAGACGCCTGCCGCTGGTGCACGGCGAGGCGTGGCTTCCAAGCTCCACCCATATCATTCCGGTCAAGTTGAACGATGCGCTCGATCCGCGCAATGTGCAGCGCTTTGCGCTTTACTATCGCGCCGGCAGCCCATTGGCGCCTGCGTGGGAAGTGGTTGCCGCAGATGTTGAATTGCCCTCAGGCCAGGAACCGCCCACACGGCTGCTCGATGCCACTCTGTCGGGCGTGATTTCCCGGCAAGGAGAACTCGCGACGGTCGAACGCGATCAAGCGGCCATGGCTTGTAGCAGCGATGCTGATTGCGATGACCATCGGGCCTGCAACGGCAAGGAACGCTGCGCGCCGCGTTCGCCAGGGGCTGATGCCCGCGGTTGCGTCAAGGGTTCCCCCGTCGTATGCCCGGTCAACCAAGTGTGCGGCGAAGGGGTAGGTTGCCACGGCACGGATGCGCTGAAGAAATTTACCCCGGACCCCAACGCTCCGAAATCGTGATTGATCTGCGTAGCGATACGGTCACGCGACCGACGCCGGGCATGCGCGCGGCGATGGCGGCCGCGGAAGTCGGCGATGATGTATTCGGCGACGATCCAACGGTGAATCGACTGCAAGCGGTCGCCGCCGAACGATTTGGATTCGAAAGCGCCCTGTTTTTTCCGACCGGGACTCAGAGCAATTTGGCCGCCTTGATGGCGCATTGCGAGCGCGGCGATGAATTCCTCGTGGGACAGGAAGCGCACACCTATAAATACGAGCAGGGCGGCGCCGCAGTGCTCGGCAGCATCCAACCGCAGCCTCTGGAGCACGAAGCGCATGGCGGGATCGCGCTCGAGCGTATCGCGGCCGCCATCAAGTCGGACGACTACCATTTCGCGCGCACTCGATTGTTGGCGCTGGAAAATACCATTGGAGGCCGGGTGCTGCCGCCGGAATACCAACGCGAGGCGACTGAGTTTGCCCATTCGCGCGGACTCGCCACTCATCTTGACGGCGCTCGCATCTTCAATGTCATGGTGAAGCTGAATGTCGACGAACGCACGGCGGTCGCGGGCTTTGACTCGGTATCGGTATGCCTGTCCAAAGGGCTCGGAGCACCCGCCGGATCGATTCTGCTGGGCGGCCGCTCGCTGATCGGCGACGCGCGGCGCTGGCGCAAGGCGCTGGGTGGCGGCATGCGCCAGGCGGGAGTACTTGCGGCAGCAGGGCTATATGCGTTGGAGAATAACGTGCAGCGGCTTGCCGAAGATCACGACAATGCCGAATACCTGGCTGCCGGACTGCGCGATGGCGGACTGAAGGTATCGGCGCCGCAAACCAACGTTGTTTACCTCGAAGTCGCCCCGGCGCAAATTGGCGGCCTCAAGGCGCATCTCGAACGCCGCGGTATCATCGCCACCCTCGCTCCCCGAACTCGGCTGATGACGCATATGGATTTGTCCCGCGCGAAGATTGACGTGGTCGTTCAGGCATTTCGCGAGTACCCCCATTGGACGCATTAGCTAATTGCGGCGTCGAAAGGTCCGTCTAGCGGCCTTAAGATCTTGCGGCGTGTCGATATCCGATGCCGCCGACGGCATATCCACGAGCACACGGCCGGCGGCCGGCAATTGCGCGACCAACTCGCGCAGACCCACGTCGCCCGTGATTCGCAGCGCGCGAGGATAGAGCCGTCGCGGCAGAATGAGCGGCGCGGCGCCCGACCCGATGCGCCGGGCGATCACGCATCGCGGGGCCGCTCGCCAGCGATGAATCAGGCGTGCCAGCTCGCGGCTTTTGAGATTGTCCAAATCCACCGGCAGGAGTAAAACCGCCGGCGCATAGCGTGCCTCTGCAATGCCGCGGCGCACGGAGCTCGACAGTCCTTGATTGCGCCGCGAATTGGTCACGAAGGTCACATCAATCCCGCGTGCTTGGGCGCGATACCGTGCGGAATGGCGTGCCACGACGGCGATGATTTTTGCGCATTTAAGAGTGGCGGCCAACTCGAGCGTACTGCGCAAGAGGCTCAGGCCGTGCACGCGGGCGAGGGCTTTAGGTTGGCCTAGACGCGAGGAAAAGCCGGCCGCTAGCACGATGATCTGCAGCCTGGGTAAGGACCTCATTTGATATTATGGGCCATGAAAAGCGAGCGTGCGAGTCTTCAGCACAGGCCATTTCTAATACCGCTCTGGCTGACCGCGATTGCGGCATTTGCGATTTTCAGCCTCGCGGTGTTCACCATTTGGGTGTTGTTCACGGCCGATTCGACCGTTGTCATCGTCATCCGTCATGCTGAAAAAGACATGGCCAGCCCGATCGATCCGGCGCTGTCTGCGGCGGGAGAGGCGCGGGCGGCACAGCTGGCGCGCATGTTCGGCGAGGCCAAGGGCGCGGGCCGCCTTGATGCCATCTATGTCTCTGCCACGTTGCGCAGCCGATTGACTGCAACTCCCCTGGCAGGGCGCCTTGGCATCGTTCCCGTCGTGGTTGCCGCCGACGATGCGAAAGCACTCGCGCGGCGAGTGCTGGGAGAGAACAGCGGGAAACGGGTGATGGTCATTGGACACGCCGGCACCGTCCCCGCAATTGTCGCGGCATTGTCAGGCAGAAGCGACATACCCGGCATCGATGAACAGGACTTCGCGACCATGTATGTCGTGACGGTGCCGCGCATCGGTCGCGCAAACCTGGTGCGATTGAGCTATTGAGGATTCGCCTGAGGATTTGCTGCCCGCAGCAGAATCGCCTTGCGCACGAAGTCAGCATGCCGTCCGATCATAAAGTCGGCCAGCACCACATCGCGGATACGCCTGCCGCCGTCGATCAAATACGATGCCCGGCGAACGCCTAGTCCCAAGGGGCCGTTGACCCCGTACATTTTGATGACGGCCTTGTGCTGATCCGACAACAGAATGAAAGGCAGGTTGTATTTGCTGCGAAACTTTGCGTGTGATTCAGGACTCTGCGGGCTGATCCCGACTACGCGTAGACCGGCGCGCTCGATTTCCGTGTGCAAATCCCTCAAAACACAGGCCTGCCGCGTGCATCCGGGTGTGAAGTCCGCGGGGTAGAAATAAAGAACGATGGCGCCCGAGCTTAGCAGTTCGGTCAGGGATCGGTCCGTCGCTGTCTCATCCGGAAGCGTGAATTCCGGGGCCCGTTCGCCCACTTTCAACATGGCCTTTTCCTCCTGCAACTTATTATGCGTGATACTTTGGCAGAACGAAGCTTTGCTGCTAGTATTCTTCGCCCTTTTCGGGGGAGTAGCTCAGTTGGGAGAGCGTCGCGTTCGCAATGCGAAGGTCGAGGGTTCGATCCCCTTCTCCTCCACCAACCCACAGAGGCCGGGTGTCCGTCTCCGGCCTCTTCTTTCCTGCCTCGGTAGCTCAGTGGATAGAGCGAGTGCCTCCTAAGCGCTAGGTCGCAGGTTCGATTCCTGCCCGGGGCACTCTTTTCATGGCATGCCTTAGCCTTGTGCGCTCGCGAGAAAAGCCTATTTGACTTCGCAACGGGCGCCTGACTCTCACATGATTGCCCCTGAGTCACTTGGCGATGAAATGCGGGATGATCTCCGGTACCAGGTACTGCTGCACGATGACGATCACCACCAGCACCAGCGTCAAGATGATGCTGTGGATGAAGGTACGCGCCAGTACTGCGCCTTCCTGCCCCTTTAAGTTGGTCACCGACACGCCGGTCGCAATGTTCTGCGGAGAAATCATCTTGCCGAGAACTCCGCCGGATGAATTGGTCGCGGCAAACAGCAACGGGTTCAGGTTCAGCTGTCTTGCGGCCACCACTTGCAGGTTTCCGAATAGCGCGTTGCCCGAGGTATCGCTGCCTGAGAGGAACACGGCAATCCAACCGAGGAACGGCGAGAACAATACGAACCAGTGCCCGGTCGACGATACAGCCAGGCCCAGCGTATAGGCCAGGCCTGAATAATTCATCACGTAGGCGAGGGCGACGATGAACATCACCGTGACGACAGCTTGCCAAATCTGGCGAATGGTGCGCGCCGCGCATTGCAAGAGTTCGGCGAAAGGCAATCTAACCAGCAGCGCGGTAATAAACGCCGCGAGGAGAATTGCCGTGCCCGTGGCCAGCGGCTGGAAAATCCACACGGCCGCATAAGGCTTGTCGTTGTAAAGTGTGATCGCAACAACCTTATCCAAATTAGGCCAAGGAATGGCGTGCTGTCCCATCGCCGAAACTTTGAAGAAAGTCCATATGATCACGGTGGCTGTCACGATCAGCCAAGGCATCCAGCCCTGCCACGCGGGCACCTCTTTCGTAATGGGACTTTGCTTCTCCGCGGAGGAGTGCGCAATCGCGAACTCGGGTGTCGGCGCCGGCCGCCACACTTGCAGGAACAAAAGCGTCGCGGCGAGCGAGGCGAGCGCGGCAAAGACATCGGTGAGCGTGTAGTCGAGATAGTTCGATGCACCAAACTGAGCCAAGCCAAAACTCAAGCCCGCGACCGCCAATATCGGCCACAGCGACCGGATGGAACGCCACCCGCCGTAAAGCGCCATGACATAGAAGGGCAGGATGGCAGCCATGATGGGAAGCTGACGGCCGATCATCGCGGCCAGCGCCGGCGCCGGCAGTCCCGTGACTTGGGCCAAAACCGTCACTGGCGTGCCCAGGGCGCCGAAAGCGACCGGGGTCGTGTTGAATATCAGTACGAACACGATCGCCTCGAGAGCCGGAAAGCCGCACATGATGAGCAGCGAGGAGGTGATCGCGACGGGTGTGCCGAAGCCGGCAACGCCTTCCAGCAGCGCCCCGAAACAGAAAGCGATCACGATGAGCACGACGCGTCGGTCGTTCGGCAAATGTTTGACTATCCATGCACGGAAAGCATCGAAGCGGCCGGAGGAGACGGCGATGTTGTAGACGAACAGGGCGTTGATGACGATCCACATCACCGGCCAGAGCGCGAACACCGCACCATTCGACGCTGCAGCAAAGGCGGTTTGTACGGGTAAGCCCCATACCGTGATGGCGAAGATCAAACCCACAATGAGGCCGGCCAGAGCCGCTTGCCACGCCGGACGCCGGAGAATCCCGAGAAGTATGAGAACGGTCGCGATCGGTAAAATCGCCACAAAGAACGACAACGTGAGACTGTCGCCGACCGGTGTCAATAACTGATGAAACATCAACTCCCCCCATGGTTGCGGCTTGTTAAGGCACCGCATTCGATTTCAGCCGATCGTACTCTAATAGCCGTAATTCTGTAACAGGGCAAGGACGATCTGCAAGGCGCCTTGAGGCCCGACCGCTGGGCAGTCGCGTCACCTAGGCTAAGCTCCAGGTGCATAATATTGCCGATGAACAGTTCATTGCGATCCGAGTCCCAAGCCGACGCGTCTCGGGAGCACCGCCGGCGCGAGCTTGTCGCCGCGCTCAGTCAGGTGCTGCCGCGCGAGATGATCTTGTTCCGCCATGAAGACACCGTGCCCTTCGAATGTGATGCGCTCACCGCCTACCGAACCTCGCCCCTGGTGGTTGTGCTGCCAAACTCCGAAACTCAAGTCTCGGCGATTCTTGGGATATGTCATAAGATGAGTGTGCCCATCGTGGCGCGCGGCGCCGGCACCGGTTTGTCCGGTGGAGCCACCCCGCATGAGTCGGGCGTCATCTTGTCGCTGGCCAAGTTCAACAAGATATTGAATATCGATGCGGCTTCATGCACCGCAATCGTGCAGTGCGGCGTGCGCAATCTGGCGATCAGCGAGGCTGCGGCGGCTTACGGCCTGTACTACGCCCCCGATCCCAGCAGCCAGATCGCCTGCACCATCGGCGGAAACGTGGCCGAAAATTCCGGCGGCGTGCATTGTCTGAAATATGGCCTGACGCTGCACAATGTCTTGCGTGTTCGCGGATTCATGGTGGACGGCGAGCCGGTGGAGTTCGGTTCACAAGCTTTGGACGCAGCGGGCCTCGATCTATTATCGGTCATCGTCGGCAGCGAAGGCATGCTGGCCGTCACCACCGAAGTGACTGTGAAGTTGATTCCCAGGCCGCTGTTGGCCCGCTGCATCATGGCGAGCTTCGGCGATATCGAATCGGCCGGTGCGGCAGTGGCCAGCGTGATCGCCCACGGCATCATTCCGGCGGGGCTGGAAATGATGGACAGGGCGATGACGGCCGCAGTGGACGCATTCGTTCATGCCGATTATGACCTGGAGGCTGCCGCGATTTTATTGTGCGAAAGCGATGGCACGCCCGAAGAAGTCGAGGAAGAGATCGCGCGCATGGAGGAGGTTCTCAAGGCCGCGGGGGCATCCCGATTCGAGGTGAGCCGCGACGAGGCGCAGCGCCTGAAATTTTGGAGCGGCCGCAAGAACGCCTTTCCCGCGTCCGGCGGTATCAGCCCGGACTACATGTGTATGGATTCCACCATACCTCGAAGGTGCCTGGCGGAGATGCTGCGGGCAATTCAGCAGATGGAAGTGAAGTACAACCTGCGCTGCGTGAATGTCTTTCATGCCGGCGACGGCAATTTGCATCCGCTGATTTTATTTGACGCCGAAGATGCGGACCAGATGCGCCGCTGCGAATTGTTTGGCGCGGATATCTTGGAGACCAGCGTACGCCTCGGAGGAACTGTCACCGGCGAGCATGGCGTGGGCGTTGAAAAACTGAATTCCATGTGCGTTCAGTTCTCAGCCGCTGAACGCGCGCAGTTCCTGGGTGTGAAGCGAGCCTTCGACCCGCGCGAGCTGCTGAATCCGGGAAAAGTCATCCCGACGCTGCATCGTTGCGCAGAATACGGAAAAATGCACGTGCGCCGCGGCCTGCTGCCATTCCCAGAGTTGCCGAGATTCTAATGGGTGCGCAAGATCCAGTGCTGGCGCGTCTCGTTGAGCAGGTAGACAGCGCACGCGCGCATCAGACGCCGCTGGATATCCGCGGCGGCGGCACCAAGCTCTTTTACGGCGGCATGCCGGTGGGCGAGCCTGTCGATGTGACCGCTCTTGCGGGTATCACCAGCTACGAACCCACCGAATTGGTTGTGACGGCGCGGGCCGGGACTCGCTTAAGCGATTTGGAATCCGCGCTCGAGGAGCAGGGTCAATGCCTGCCATTCGAGCCGCCGCGCTTTGCGGCGGGCGGGACGTTGGGCGGAATGGTCGCTGCCGGCCTGTCGGGACCCGCGCGCGCCAACGTGGGATCGGTGCGTGATCACGTGCTGGGTGTGACCCTGCTCAACGGCCGCGCTGAAGTTCTCACTTTCGGCGGGCAAGTTGCGAAAAATGTGGCCGGCTACGATGTTTCGCGGCTGATGGTCGGATCCTTGGGAGTTCTCGGCATCATTTGCGAGGTGTCGCTCAAATTGTTGCCGATCAGCACGGCCACCGCGACCTTGCGCTTCGATTGGGATGAGGCCCGCGCGCTGAAACAACTCCGCACTTGGGCCGCGCAGCCCCTACCCATCAACGCCAGCGCGTGGCAGCGGGGTCGGTTGCATCTGCGCCTGGCCGGCGCGTGTGCGGCCGTGGAGGCGGCCTGCAAGAGGCTGGGCGGCGAGCGGGTAGAACCGGCGCAGGCCAAAGATTGGTGGACGAGTATCCGCGATCAGAGCGATGAATTCTTCATCCTCGATGATGCAAGTTTGGCGCGCGGTGAGGCGATGTGGCGGCTGTCGGTGCCCGCGATCAGCAGTGTGCTCGCGCTTCCGGGCGAGCAGGTGATCGAATGGAATGGCGCTCTGCGCTGGTGGAAGAGCGGGGCCGAAGCGGCGCTGATTCGCGAGGCTGCAGCCCGCGTGGGCGGGCACGCCACGCTGATGCGGGGCGCCGATAAGTCTCAGGGGGTTTTCGCGCCGTTGACCGAGGTGCTCCTGCGCGTCCATCAAGGATTGAAGCAGGCCTTCGATCCTCAGCGCATATTCAACCCTGGCCGCTTGTACGCAGGCCTTTGACTGCCATGCAAACGCATCTCAGTCCGGAGTTCAGCGAAGCCGCCGAGGGCCAAGAGGCGGCCGCCATCATTCGCAAATGCGTGCATTGCGGTTTCTGCAATGCCACCTGTCCGACCTATCAATTGCTCGGCGATGAACTGGACGGTCCGCGCGGACGCATCTATTTGATCAAGCAGGTGCTGGAGGGTGCAGAAGTCACCCGCAGCACGCAACAGCACCTGGACCGCTGCCTCACCTGCCTCAATTGCCAAACCACCTGCCCCAGCGGCGTGGAGTATGGTCACTTGGTTGATATCGGCCGAAGGGTCATCGAGGCAAGGGTCGCGCGTCCCGTCACCGAAAGAGTCGCTCGCTGGACATTGAAGGAAGGGCTGACCTCGCCGCTGTTCGCTCCGGTCATGTGGTTGGGAAGGGCGCTGCGGCCGATGCTACCCAAGGTGCTGCGGAACAAGGTGCCTGTTCGCGCGCCCGTTCGAGCGGTCGATCGAGCGCGCCCGGAACCGCCCCCGGAGCGACTGCCGCCGCACACTCGAAAAGTACTGATGCTGCAAGGTTGTGTGCAGCCCTTGATGATGCCCAACATCGACCGGGCAACAGCACGAGTTCTCGATATGGCCGGCATTCAAACGCTGTACGCCGGCGGGACGGGTTGTTGCGGCGCCCTGCGAACACATTTGAATGACAGCCAAGGCGGGCTCGCGGACATGCGGCGCAATATCGATGCCTGGATTCCGCTGCTTAGCTCAGGCGATGTCGAAGCCATTATTTCATCGGCCAGCGCCTGCGCGCTCTCGATCAAGGAGTATGGCCACGCCTTGCGCTTTGACGCTGCGTACGCCGGCCAAGCTGCGCGGATCAGCGCGTTGGCGCGAGATTTGAGCGAGTTTCTGCCGCAACTGGTGCCTGCTCTGAAGAATCGGCTGCAGGGCGGCACCGCAAGGCGCGCCGTTTTTCACGCGCCATGCACCTTGCAGCATGGCCAGCGATTGCGCGGCGGCGTGGAAACCCATTTGCGGGCGTTGGGATTCGAGGTGACGACCGCCGGCGAAGAAAGCCACCTGTGCTGCGGGTCCGCGGGCGCTTATTCGATCTTACAGCCGCAGCTTGCGATGCAATTGCGCGACCGAAAGCTTGGATTTCTTGCCAAGCTCGCGCCAGAGTGCATTTTATCCGCCAACATCGGCTGCATTCAGCATCTGCAATCGGGCACCTCGACGCAGGTCATGCACTGGGTTGAATTCCTGGATGCGGCGCTGGTTTAGTGGACGCGGGCCCTCATTTAGCAGGGTGATTCAATGCCCACACATAGGCGGCGACCGCCATCACTTGGTCGCTGCTGAGTTGTGCACCGCCCATCGCCGGCATCGGCGCGCGATACTGCTTCGGCTGAGCCACACCTTGCGCAATGGTGGCCGCGATTCCCGCATAGCTGCCATTGCTCCACAGCCATTTACCGGAGGTCAGGTCCGGACCCAGGGTGGAGCCCTTCGCGTCTGCGCCGTGGCATCCGGTGCAAGTCGCTCCGCCGTCCAATCCGTGATAAACGCGATTGCCTCGCGCCACCATGGCCGGCGTCGTCCCCGGCGGAGCCGTCAAGCCGGCGGTATCGCTGCCTGCATCCGGGTGCGTGCCCTCCGGCGGCCGCGCGCTCGCGGCCGCAATCGTCCCCGGCGGTTCCGTCAGGCTCGGGCATGGCACCGGCTTGATGTTCTCGGGTTGCGCGCCGCCGCGGTAAACGATGCGGTAGATACGGCCTGATACATCGTCCGCCACGTAGAGCGCGCCGTCGGGTCCGACGGCAAGACCGGTCGGCCGATGCGCGGCTTTACCGGGCGACTTGTCCCCTCCAGCAAATCCATCCGCAAAGATCTCGCATTGGCCCGATGCCTTATCGCCGGAAAGTGCCTGGTACACGACGTTGTAGCCGCCCTGCGCATAAGGGGCTCGATTCCACGAGCCATGGAAGGCGATGAAAAGGCCTTTGCGGTAGCGAGCGGGGAATGACTGCTGGTTATACAGCACCATGTCGTTGGGCGCCCAATGTGCCGGGTAAACCGCTGCGGGAGCGCCTTTTTGGGCGCAAAGACCCACGGTCTTCCCATCGCCGCCGTATTCGGGCGCGAGCACGAGGGCTTGCAGGAACGGGTCGAAGTAGCATGTGGGCCAACCGTAGTCGCCGCCCTTTTTCAACAGCAGCACCTCTTCGGAGGGCAATGTCGCTTCCTGGTCGGCGTCCTTGATGGCGTCCGGCCAGTTCGTGTGCAGTTGATCGCGGCCGTGCTGCGTGACAAAGATATTGTGGCCGATCGTATCGACCCCAAAACCCTCAGCATTGCGTATGCCGGTCGCATAGCGTGCGGCGGGTGAGAAGGCCTGGTCCGTCTTCTTCGCGTCATAGCGCCAGATGCCGCCCCGCGTCTCGAGTTCGGTGCACGGATTTATCCCGGAGGACTTGAGCGTGCGATTTTTTTCCTGGCAGGAATTGGTCGCGCTCGCCACATCGATATACAGATCGCCGTTCGCGTCGATCGCAAAGGGATGCATGGGATGATCGCCGCCCAGCGGCAGTCCGTGGACCACGACTTGCGACTTCTCGCCGGGGAGGAGGGCGCCCTTGCTCAGCGGATACTTGAGAATCTTGTCATTGAGTTCGGCATACAGCCAGCCATTGTAGATGCCGATGCCGGTGCCGCCGGCCCCGCCGCTTTGCACCGTCTCGCCGAAACGCTCATTCAGATCCGCCTTGCCGGTGCCATGGCTGTCTTTGAGTGCCACCAGGAATCCGCCGGCATGCGGAGTGTCGTTGCCGTAATATCGTCCCGACCAGGTGTTGACGTAGACGACGCCCGTTTCGGAGACCACGAGGTGCCTTGCGTGACCGATGGCATCGGCGAAAACGGTGGCACAGAAGCCCGCAGGCAGCGTGAGTCCGCTATCGTCCGCAGGACAAGCCGCGGCGTCGGCTGCCCGGCTGTCATGAGGTGTCGTGAGCGCAATGATGCCGCACGCGGCAAGAGCGGCGGCCCACGAAAACAAACGGTTTTGACATCGATGGCTGCGCATCTCACTCTCCTAAGCACGTGGCGGTTCGCTCAGAATCAAAGTATAGCGCGCTCAGGTGGGCAAACAACGCAAGGAGCCTGTCTGAAGTATTCCACGTGGCTAGGGTGGAGTTCTTGGAGCCGGGCGCGTAGCGTTGTGCACCTTGGCGTAAGGAGCTTCGATGTGCTTGGTATTGATCGCGTGGCGCGGAGATTCGAAGTATCCCTGTGTGATCGCGGCCAACCGCGATGAAATGCATTCGCGCCCGACCGCCCCCGCGCAATGGTGGCGATCGCAACCCCCCATATTGGCGGGCCAGGACCTCATGGCCGGCGGGACGTGGCTGGGTGTCACCCGCGCCGGGCGCTTCGCAGCGCTGACCAACTACCGCGACCTCGAACAGCGCCGCGAAGGGACGCCCAGCCGCGGCACTCTCGTTACCTCGATTCTGATGTCAAAGGACACCACCGAGGAGAGTCTTGATCATCTTCGGGAGGTGGGCGCTGATTACAACGGATTTAATTTGATCTTCTCCGACGGCGAGCGGCTCGCCGTGTACGAAAGCGTGCTGGGCGCCGGACGCGAACTGGGACCGGGCATCTACGGCTTGTCGAATCACCTTTTGGATACGCCGTGGCCGAAGGTGCAGACCGCCAAATCGCGGCTGTCGACGGCGCTCTCGGAATTGGAGAGCACCGACGCCGCGCTTGCGCTGCTGCGCGACGATGAACCCGCGCCGGATGACCAGTTGCCGCTCACGGGGGTTGGCTTACCGTGGGAACGCCTGCTGTCCAGTGCCTTCGTGCGCGCGCCGGATTACGGCACGCGCTGCTCAACCCTGGTGCGCATTGATCAGCGCCGGCACGCGTGTTTTGATGAGTGGACTTGGGATTCAGCGGGCGCGCAGACCGGCGCGGTCAGTTTTCAGTTCGAGCTGGGGTGAACTTATGTTCAAGCGCGTGCTGCTTTGCTACGACAGTACCGCAGCCGGTCGTCGGGCGCTGCGCCGCGGCGCGGAACTCGCCGTACTGCTCGGCGCACAGGTGTACGTTTTATCCATTGTTCCCAGCGGTGTTGCGAATGCGGCAGTCCTGGCCGGCGCCGCTGGTCAAGCCTGCATCTTCGATGAGGCGGCGGATTTCCGCAAACTGCTGAATGAGTCGATTGATTGGCTCAAAGCACGCGGCGTCATCGCCGAAGGCTACCTGGCGAACGGCGACTACATTGATCAGATCATCGCGTTCTCGACTCGGCTGAATGTCGATCTGATTGTCGTGGGTCACTATCCACAGCCGACCGGCGGCTTTTGGTGGTCCGGCTCGCAGCGAGTGTCTTTGGCCGAAAAAGCGAAATGCTGCGTCTTTGTCGCCGTCAACTCATCGGACGAACCGGTGTCTGTGTCAAAATAGGGCATGGTGTCCCCAGACTCGGCCGCGCGCGAAGCGCCGGCTCCCTTGATCCGCGATCGAGCTTTAGGAATTATCGCGACAGCGACGCTGCTGGCGCTGTTGTACTTTGCGCGCGATGTCCTCGTACCCATCACGCTGGCCTTCATTCTCAGTCTGTTGGTCGCACCCTTGGTGCGCGTGCTGCGCCGCCTGGGTTTGGGGCAGACGCTGTCCGTGCTGGCCGCGGTACTGGTGTTGGCGCTGTCATTCGGTGCCATTGCCGCGGTGATCGGCTCACAATTGGTCCACATGGCAGACAGCCTGCCGAAGTACGAGAGAACTCTCTCTGGCAAATTGGAGACTTTGAACAACATCACCGTGAGGCGCATGAACTCGCTGACGGCGCAGGCGGGCAAAGTACTCAATAGAAACACGGAGGTTGCGCAGCCCTCGACGCTGTCGCCGGACGCAGCAGGGCTGAAAACGCCCATTCCCGTTGAGTTGCACGAAGCGCCTGCCAATCCATTGCAAGTCATCGAAAAGGTCCTGGGATCGATTTGGGTACCGATAGAAACCGCGGGCATCGTCTTGGTCGTGCTCGTGTTCGTCCTGCTCGAGCAAGAGGCCTTGCGTGATCGCTTCATACGCATCGCCGGCGGCACGGACATACGGCGTACCACGTTGCTGATCAATGACGCGGGAGACCGCCTATCGCGATTTTTCGTCTCGCAATTCGCGGTGAATTTCGGCGTCGGCATCTTGATTTGGATCGGCCTCAGCGTCATCGGCCTGCCTCACCCGATTGTTTGGGCGGCCTTGACCACGGTGCTGCGTTTCGTCCCTTACCTGGGCGTATGGATCGCCGCCCTTTGCTCAGCCTTGCTCGCCGCTGCCGTCGATGCCGGGTGGAGCATGGCCTTGGCGACATTGGGGCTGTTCGCCATCGTCGAGCTTTTTGCCGCGCAATTGGTCGAGCCGCAATTGTACGGACACACGACGGGGCTTTCGCCGCTCTCGGTGGTGATTGCCGCGATATTTTGGAGTTGGCTGTGGGGACCGATCGGCCTGATCGTATCCACACCCTTGACGCTGTGTCTGTTGGTGGCCGGGCGGCACATCAAGGCGTGGAGCCTGCTCGATATTCTGTTGGGCGACACGCAGGCGCTCACCATGCCGCAACGCTTCTACCAGCGGGCATTGTCGGCCGATTCGGATGAGATCATTGCGAACGCCCGGGAATTCCTCAAGCGCAATTCATTCGCCGATTACTGCGACTTGGTATTGCTGCCGGCGTTGCATCTTGCGCGGCTCGATCTGGAGTCAGGCGCCATCAGCGCCGAACAGCAGGCGAGAGTGCGCGCTTCGATGGTTGCCGTGATTGCCGACATCGGCGGCGAGCATCGCCGGCCGTCACGCCGCCGGCTGCGCTCCTCATTGCTCGATGAGTCCACCGCGGGCCGCCAGCTGCGCAAGCAGCGCGAACAGGCGAGCGGCCGCTGGCAGGGGCCGCTGCAGGTGCCGGCGGGCTCCGTCATGGTGTGCGTTGGCTTAGGCTCCATGGCCGATGATCTGGCCACCGAGCTTCTGGTACGCATATTGCGCGATCAAAAAGTGGATGCACGCCATTTGTCGCTCGAAGATTTTGACGCCGCGCCGCCGCCGAATGCGGCGGATGCGGTATCCATCGTGTATGTGGTGAGCGCCTTTCCGAGCGAAGAGCGCAGCCGCGGCGAAGCGACGGCCGACAAGATGCGCCAGCGGTTTCCGCACGCGTGCATTGTGGCGGTATTTCTTCCGGGCATGCTGTTGCAGCCGGAGGAAGAGAGCGAGGACGTGAGCCTGCACGGTGCCGATAAATCGGCCGGGTCATTGGGTCATGCCGTGCAGATATGCCTGGATATGCAGTCGAAGCCGGCCCCGGTATGACGGCGACGATGAAAACAGTTCTGATCACCGGGGCGGCGCAGGGAGTGGGTCTGGCGACGGCTGCATTGCTGGCGCAGCGCGACTATCGCGTCATTCTGGTCGACATTCAATCCGTCGAGAAGCAGGTGGCCCGGCTGCGCGCCGCGGGCGGGCAGGCTGACGGTGTCTCAGGAGACATTTCGCGTGAAGAATTCGTGCGGCAGTTGGCTGACAGGATTTCGCAGGACTGCGGCGCGCTTGACGGTTTGGTGAACAACGCCGGCATCAGCCTCATCGTACCCGCGGAGGAGACGACGGCCGCACAGTGGCAACAGGTCATGGCCGTCAATCTATTCGCTCCCTTCTTGTTGTGCCGGCATCTGGGAGCCCAGATGTTGGCGCGCCGCCAGGGCAGCATCGTCAACGTAGCTTCGGTTGCGGGCCTCGCGGGCATCAGTCACCGCAGCGCCTATAACGCCTCGAAGCATGGTCTGGTCGGCCTGACGAGAACTCTGGCGGCCGAGTGGGGCGGCCGCGGCGTGCGCGTCAATGCCGTAGCCCCTGGCTGGATCAAAACCGAAATGGATACCGCGGATCAGGGCAGCGGCGCCTACAGCGATACGGATATCATCGACCGCGTGCCGCTGGCACGCTTCGCTCAGGCCAAGGACGTCGCCGAGGCGATCGCATTTCTCGTCGACTCGGACCGCAATGGATTCATCAACGGAATTACCCTGCCTGTGGATGGCGGCTGGCTGGCCGACGCGAGCTGGAATAACTTGAGGCTGCGTACGCGCGGTTGAGCACGGGATCGCGATACATTCATGTGGCTGCAAACAACGACTGCGGATGAACGGCGCGCGCTGCTGGCGACATACTTAGGCTATGGGCTCGATGGCTTTGACCTCATGATCTACAGCTTCATGATTCCCACGCTGCTCACCCTGTGGGGCATGACCAATGCCGAGGCGGGCCACATTGCAAGCGGTGCGTTGATTACCTCGGCGGTGGGTGGCTGGGCGGCCGGCGTGCTCGCGGATCGTTATGGGCGCGCACGCATATTGCAGCTCACGGTGCTGTGGTTCGCGGTGTTTACTTTCTTGAGCGGTTTCACGCACTCCTTTGGACAACTTTTCCTTACCAGAGCGATGCAGGGATTTGGGTTCGGCGGTGAATGGGCAGTCGGCTCCGTATTGGTCGCCGAAATCATCGATGCGCGTCATCGCGGCAAGGCCACGGGTCTGGTGCAAAGCAGTTGGTCGTTGGGCTGGGCTGCTGCCGCGCTGGCATTCTGGGCAGCGAGTTCTTTGATGCCGCCGGAAATGGCGTGGAAGGTGGTGTTTTGGCTGGGCATACTGCCGGCGTTGCTGGTGATCTACATTCGCCGCAGAGTACCGGAGCCGGCGATCTATCTTCAGATGCGCGCGCAGCGCGCGACCCAGCATGACAAAGCGGCGCGGCGCAACGCGCAATTCTTGGATATTTTCCGGCCGCCCCTCCTGGGCACGACCGTTTTGGCAACCTTGCTGTCGACGGGGATGCTCGGCGCCTACTACTCGATCACGACGTGGCTGCCCACCTTTCTCACGAACGAGCGGCATCTCTCGGTGGCCGGCACCACGGGCTATCTGCTGATGGTGATTACAGGATCACTGGCGGGGTATCTGGTGAGCGCCTGGCTAACCGATACCATCGGCCGCCGGCGCGGCTTCATGCTGTTCGCCGGCTGCGCGATGGTTTTGATCCTGCTTTACGTGCGTCTTCCCGTGGCGGGCGGGATGTTTCTGATCGGCTTTCCCTTGGGCTTCTTCATACTGGGCATATTTTCCGGCATGGGAGCATGCCTCGCGGAGCTATTTCCGAGCGCCGTGCGCGGCTCCGGTCAGGGGTTCACTTATAGTGTCGGACGCGGCATCGGCGGCTTTTGCCCGTCGCTGATCGGCCTGCTGAGCAGGCACTTTCCGCTGGGTGATGCCATTGCCGGTTTCACAGTGGCTGCCTATGCACTGGTCATCGTGGCTGCCTGGGCTATCCCTGAGACACGCGGCCGGGTGCTCATCGCGGATGGCGCCGCCGAGACATGAAGCGCTGGGAATTTTGGATCGATCGCGGCGGTACGTTCACCGACGTCATTGGGCGAGCGCCTTCAGGCTCGCTGCGTACCCTCAAGCTGCTGTCGGAAAATTCCACGCAGTATCAAGATGCCGCGGTCGAGGGCATCCGTCGTTTGCTGGGCCTTGCGCCGGGTGAACCGATCACACCCACGCAGGTCGCCTGCGTGAAGATGGGCACGACCGTCGCCACCAACGCCTTGTTGGAGCGCAAGGGTGAGCGCACGGTGCTCATCATCACGCGAGGATTCCGCGATGCCTTGAGAATTGCCACTCAAGCTCGGCCGCGCCTGTTCGACCGCCACATCGTGCTGCCGGAAATGCTGTACGAGCGGGTCATTGAAGCTCAAGAGCGGGTGGGCGCGCACGGGGAAACCATCCAGGACCTGGACGGACCGGCGCTGCGCGCCCAACTGCGGCACGCCTATGCCGACGGCTTGCGCTCTTGCGCCATCGTCTTTCTTCATGGTTACCGGTACGTCCATCACGAGCTGGCTGCGGCGCGTATTGCCCGTGAGATTGGATTTACCCAGGTTTCGGTTTCACACCGCGTGAGCCCGTTGATGAAATTGGTGCCGCGCGGGGACACCGCGGTGGTGGATGCGTACCTCTCGCCCATATTGAGGCGCTACTGTGACAAGCTCACCGACTTCATGCCCGGCGTGCCGCTGTTTTTCATGCAGAGTTCCGGCGGCCTGACGCGCGCGCATCGGTTCAACGGCAAGGACGCGATTCTCTCAGGTCCCGCGGGCGGCATCGTGGGCATGGTGCGCACGGCTCAATCACAGGGGCATGCCAAATTGATCGGCTTCGACATGGGCGGCACCTCGACGGATGTCAGTCACTTCGCCGGCGAGTACGAGCGCGCATTTGATACCGAGGTGGGGGGAGTTCGGGTTCGGGCGCCGATGATGAGCATCCACAGCATTGCGGCCGGGGGCGGTTCCATCGTCCACTTCGATGGCGCGCGATTGCGGGTGGGACCGGACTCCGCAGGTGCGAGTCCCGGTCCTGCGTGTTATCGACGGAACGGTCCACTCACCGTGACTGACGCCAATGTGTTGTTGGGGCGCATCCAGCCGGCCTTCTTTCCGCAAGTATTCGGTCCTGCGGCGAATGAAACCTTGGATGGCGACATCGTCGCCGGCCGTTTTGGCGAGCTGGCTGAGCGCATGGCTGCTGCCACCGGACGAGTGATCGCGTCCGAGGAAGTTGCCGCCGGCTCGTTGAGAATCGCGGTCGGCGCCATGGCCAATGCGGTGAAACGGATTTCCGTCATGCGCGGCCATGATGTCAGCGGATATACGCTGCAGTGCTTCGGCGGGGCCGGCGGTCAACACGCCAGTCTCGTGGCCGACGCCTTGGGTATGACGCGTGTCTTCATTCATCCCTTGGCCGGCGTGTTGTCGGCGTACGGTATGGGACTGGCCGACCAGATTGCCATGCGCGAAGCGGCCGTGGAGCGAGAGCTGAGCGAGGAGTCCTTCGGTCAGGCGCAGGGAATCGCATCGCGCCTGCTGGATGAGGCTGCGGCTGAGCTGAAAGAACAAGGTCTGGCCGGCGATGCGCTGCAACGGGTGGCACGAGTCCATGTGCGTTACCAGGGCACCGACACTGCGTTGCCCTGTGCATTGCCGGCGCAGGTATCCCAGGCGCAGGGCGTGCGCATGATTCACGAGGAATTTGAGCGCAGCTATCGGCGCCGTTTCGAGTTTCTGGTGCCGAACAACGCGCTCATCATCGAGGCGGTATCCGTGGAATGCATCGCCTCGGGGGAAGACTCGCCGGCACCCGATCCCGACCCAGGCACACGCTATGAACCTGTCCCGGACGCCGCCATTTCCATGTATTGCCTGGCCGATGCGCAGCCTGCCGGCTGGCGCGAGGCGCGGCTCTATCGCGCAGAAGGCTTGCGCCACGGTGCGCGGATTTTAGGGCCGGCCATTCTCGCCGACCGCAACGCAACGACGGTGGTCGAGCCCGGCTGGGAAGCGCTGGTGGTTGCCGGCGGTAGCATCGACCTTAAGCGCGTTCAGCAGCGAATCGGTGAGCGCGCCGAGGGTTCGCACGCCGATCCCGTCATGCTGGAATTGTTCAACAACATATTCATGAACATCGCCGAACAAATGGGCTTGCGTCTGCAGAACACTGCCTATTCGGTGAACATCAAAGAGCGCTTGGACTTTAGTTGCGCGCTGTTCGACGGCACGGGAGCGCTGATCGCAAATGCGCCGCATATGCCGGTGCACTTGGGTTCGATGAGCGAGTCGATTCGCACCGTCATCGATCGCAATCCGCGGATGCGCAGCGGCGATGTGTATGTGCTGAATGATCCATACCACGGCGGGACGCACCTTCCGGACGTCACGGTGGTGACGCCGGTTTATTTGGACGCGGCCGACGCGGCACCCGGCTTCTTTGTCGCTTCGCGCGGCCACCATGCCGACATCGGCGGCATCACGCCCGGATCGATGCCTCCATTCTCCGCATCCATCGGCGAAGAAGGCGTGCTGATCGATAACTTCAAACTGGTGGAATGCGGCACGCTTCGGGAAGCGGCCATGCGCGAATTGCTCGAGAATGGTGTGCACCCTTCGCGCAATCCGGCGCAAAACCTGGCCGACATGCGTGCGCAAATTGCTGCCAACGCCAAGGGCGGTGCCGAGCTCAAGGCGCTGGTCGCGCAATACGGCAGGAATACCGTGAGCGCATACATGCAGCACGTGCAGGACAACGCCGAGGAATCGGTGCGCCGCGTCATCACCTCGCTCAAGGACGGTCATTTCGTTCTGCCGCTCGATAATGGCTCGCACATTGCAGTGGCCGTGCGCGTCGATGTCCGGCGCCGCAGCGCGTGCATAGACTTCACCGGCACCAGCGCTCAATTGGGCGACAATTTCAACGCGCCGCGCGCTGTAACCACCGCGGCTGTGCTCTACGTGTTTCGCACGCTGGTGAACGATGACATACCGCTCAATGCGGGATGCTTGAGGCCGCTGCAAATCATTCTGCCTGACTCCTGCATGCTGAACCCGCAGTCACCCGCAGCCGTGGTGGCGGGAAACGTCGAAACCTCCATGTGCGTGACAAATGCACTGTATGGCGCGCTGGGCGCCATGGCCGCCAGTCAATGCACGATGAATAATTTCACCTTCGGCAACGGCCAGTACCAGTACTACGAAACCATCGCCGGGGGGTCGGGTGCAGGACCGGAATTTGACGGCACCAGCGTGGTCCAGACACATATGACCAATTCTCGGCTGACGGATCCTGAGGTGCTGGAATTCAGATTTCCCGTTCGCCTCGACTCGTATGAAATTCGCGTGGGCTCAGGCGGCGACGGCCGCTGGAAGGGCGGCGACGGCGGCATCCGGCGCATTCGCTTTCTGCAGTCCATGACCGCTTCCATCTTGAGCAACGGACGAACGGTCGGCTCATTCGGCATGGCCGGCGGCGAGGCCGGCGCTGTGGGCGAGAATTTTATTGAGCGAGCCGACGGCGCAGTGGACAGACTGGGACATATTGGTCAGGTGGAAGTGCGCGTCAACGATGTGATGGTGATTTGTACGCCGGGCGGCGGTGGATATGGAAGCAAGATAAATAATTGACATGAAATAAACAGCGTATCTAATTGTAAGTAAGAGAAATTGCAGATTTATAACGGCCGCTAACTGATCCAATCTTAAAGTGATTTCTAGTTTGATCTACACTGATGACCGCGGTCGAGAGGCTCTGAAGAAATGTCTGAGATTGAAATTGTCGAAGTCGGTCCGCGGGACGGACTG
This sequence comes from Pseudomonadota bacterium, assembly GCA_030775865.1. Taxonomy (GTDB): domain Bacteria; phylum Pseudomonadota; class Gammaproteobacteria; order Steroidobacterales; family Steroidobacteraceae; genus Bog-1198. The sequence continues at coordinate 35,552 of JALYIH010000140.1, forward strand.
CAGAACGAGTCGGTGCTGTTGAGCACGCCGCAGAAGCTGGAATTTATTCAGCGTGCCATCGATGCCGGCGTGCGCCGAATCGAAGTCGCCAGCTTCGTCAATCCGAAGTTGGTCCCACAAATGGCGGATGCCGATGCGGTATCCGCAGGCCTGAGTCCCCGCGACGATGTGATCTATATCGGTTTGGTGCTGAACAAGCGCGGCGCGCTGCGCGCCATTGAGGCGGGCCTCGATGAACTTGGCGCCGTATGCGCCGCTTCGGACGGATTTGCCACGCGCAATCAAGGTCAAACCTCGGACGAATCGTTGGCGATGTGCTGTGAGGTGGTGCGATTGGCACGGCAGGAGGGACGGCGCGGACAGATCACGATTTCTACCGCGTTCGGTTGTCCGTTCGACGGCGAGGTCGACCCTCAGCGAGTGGTGAACATGGCCACGATCGCGGCGGCGGCCGGTCCTGTTGAAGTCGCCATTGCCGATACCATCGGCGTCGCCGGGCCGCGCGATGTCGCAGAGCTTGTGACGCGGGTGAAAGCCGCGATCGCCCCTGTGCCGGTGCGCGTTCACTTCCACAACACGCGCAACACGGGTCTCGCCAATGTCTGGGCCGCGGTCAATGCCGGCGCGAGAACGGTGGATGCGTCATTGGGGGGTTTGGGCGGCTGTCCCTTTGCGCCTCGGGCCACCGGCAACGTTCCCACCGAGGATGTGATCTACATGCTGGAGCGATCCGGATACCACACCGGGCTCGACTTGGACCGGCTGATTGAGACGGCCGCGTGGCTGACCGGCGCGATGGGCCGCGAACTACCCGGCATGCTCGGCAGGGCCGGCAATTTTCCGGCCGCCGTGGCACGGGGCTGACCCAGGCCGTGGCGCGACGCTGATTCAGGCAAGCTCCTTGGGCCATCAGCGGGTGTTCAAGCAGCGTTTGAAGCGATCGTCGACCCGATGCGCGTACCACTCGGTGGTGAGGCTGCGTTTGATTTTGGGTCCGCCGAGTTTGATGCGGGGCACCAGGGCGCGGGGCAACTTTGCGGACTGCTGATCTGCGAGCGCGAACACCCGCTGGTACAGCGCCGAGGTTTCGAAGCGCTTGGTTTTTCCGTCGGCCAAAGCAGCATGAATGGCGCTCTCGCTCATCTTGAGCCGAGCGGCCAGCGTGCGGACCGCCAGCTCAGTCGCGCCCGGATTGTTCGCATCGCTGTCATGCGGCAACAGCGCGCCGTCGGTCAGCAGCGGGATGCCGGAGGCAACGCTGACGGCACTTTGAAAGGCGGCATTGCGGCTGGCGTATTGTCCTGCATTGTAATCCGCGAACCGGTAGAGGAACTGATCGTAAGGCGCGCGGTAGTCCAAAAGGTGCGCGATGCCGAAGTACACGCTGCCGCGTCGGGTGAACAATTCATCGCCGATGCTGGCCTGCACCGGATAGGGATAGGGCGTGGCGGATGAAAACTGCTCGGCAAAGGCAACATTGACCTGCATGGGCCCGCGTGTGCGTATCGGATTTCGCTCAGCAAACAGCGTGCGGCCCATCGGCACCGCTGCAATCAAGTCTTCATAAGCATCGCTCAAGTCCTTTTCGGTTTTTGCTGCGTCGATCCGCTCGCCGTAGCTTCGGCCGTCCGATGATTTTAGTTGCAGCACACCATTCACGATCAACATCGGCACATGTGCGCGCGCCGCGCGGCTTTGGATCTCTTTCCGAGCGATGACACCGAGGCCGGGTATGACCGGGTCGACCCGAAACCCCGATTCCTGCTCGACCACGGCAACCACTGCGCAAATGTTTTCGCGGTTCGGCGTCACGGTCAGCACGGTAAACGCCGCGTACATGTCGGTGGCCCAGCCGGCTCGATCCTGCACATTGCGCGGCAGCGATTGTTCGATCAAGGCGTGCGCGTCGGCGGGGTTCAAGGGAGGCGCAGCCGTGGGCTCCTTGCCTGCGCAACCGGCCAGCAACAGCGCGGTTCCCAGCCAGATCGGCACATTGAATTGATGCATCGCAGCCTTCAGTTTTACAGACAACCTGCTCAGCGGGGCTGCATTCTCACCGCGCCATCGAGACGGATCGTCTCGCCGTTCAACATCACGTTCTCAAGAATTTGAACGACGAGCGCCGCGAATTCATCGGGCTCGCCGAGACGCGGCGGGAAGGGCGTCTGTTTGCCGAGCGAGTCTTGTGCCTCCTGCGGAAGGCCCTTCATCATCGGTGTGGCAAACAAACCCGGCGCCACCGTCATGACGCGAATCCCGCTGGATGCCAGTTCGCGCGCCATGGGCAAGGTCATGGCGACGATGCCGCCCTTGGATGCGGAATAGGCAATCTGTCCGATTTGCCCGTCGTAGGCGGCAACAGAAGCCGTCATGACGATGACGCCGCGCTCGCCTTGCGCATTGGGTGAATTCGATTGCATGGCGACGGCGGCCGATTTGGCGACCAGCACGGTGCCAAGCAGGTTGATTTCGATCATCCTGCGAAAAGAGCTTCCCGCCATGGGGCCCTGTCTGCCGACCAGGCGCCCTGGGGTTGCGATGCCCGCGCAATTGATGGCGGCATTGATGCTGCCCATGAATGCCTGCGCCTGCTTGACGGCGCCGTCCACCGCGGTCTCATCGCTGACATCGGCGCCGAGGAACGTCGCGCGCTCGCCCAAGGCCGCGGCCGCGGCGTTGCCTGCGGCAGCGCTCAGGTCGACAATCGCAACCCTGCCGCCGCCCTGGACGATTCGATTCGCGACCGCGAGACCAAGACCAGAGGCGCCGCCCGTGACGATGGCATTGACTTCCTTCAATTGCATGCGTGAACTCCTTCCAAATTGGCCAGCGGGTGCGTTGCACCCGCCCAGGGATCTGTAAACATCGCCGCGACGGCAGCGTCGGTCACCTCTTCGAGGTGCGGCGGGCGCCACGCCGGCGCATTGTCCTTGTCGATGATCATGGCGCGAACACCTTCGATGAAATCGCCTTGAATGAAGCAGTGGCGCACCAGCCCCAGTTCCATTCGCAGGCACTCGGCCAGGCTCATCGATTTCCCACGCTTCAACTGTTCCAAGGTGACGGCCAACATGGTCGGCGAGCGGGTATTGATCAGATCTACGGTCTGCCTTGCCCACGCCAGGAACTCAGGCCGGCTCTCCCCCTCCAGGGACTCGAGCATCGCAGGCACGCTCACCGCGGCGAAATGCTCATCGATGGCGGGACGAAGCGCGGCCAGCGGCGCCGGCGGCAGATCGGCATGGGCCAATGTTTCAATGACGCCGCCGATCGCCGCGCGTGCATCTTCACTGTGATGAGTATCCTCCCACTTCAGTGCGGCCAATTCAGATTCGAGCAAGTCCACGCTCGCGCGCGACAGATACTTGTCGGCCAGTCCCGCGTATACGGCGTCGGCAGCGCGAATCTGCACGCCGGTCAAGGCGAGATAGGCCCCCAAGGAGCCGGCAAGGCGCGACAAGAAGTAGCTGGCGCCCACATCCGGAAAGAATCCAATGGCCACTTCCGGCATCGCCATGCGGGTGCGGTCCCCCACGACGCGCATGCGCGAGCCCTGCGAGATGCCCATGCCGCCGCCCAGGACAATGCCATCGATCAGTGCGATGTACGGCTTTGGATACGAATGCAGCAGGTAGTCCAACGGATATTCCGTCACGAAGAAGTCCCGGTGCAGGCTGTCCGCGTTCTGATAGCTCTCATAGATCGCGCGAATATCGCCGCCGGCGCAAAAGGCCTTCTCGCCTGCACCTTTGATGAGTACTGCGTTGATGTCCGGGTCGACGGCGAATTGGCCCAAGGCCGAGCGCAGCTGCACGATCATGTCCAACGACAGCGCGTTCAACGCGGCCGGGCGGTTCAGGGTAATGAACGCGACGCGGTTGCGGACCTCGCTGAGTATCAAGAGTCGCGCCAGCTGGGTTTGCGTTTTTCCAAAAAGGCATTCACGCCTTCGCGCTGATTTTCGCCGTCGAACAGGTCGACAAAGCGCTCGCGCTCCATGGCCAGCGCAGCGCTGCGCTGCGTGCCTTGCCGGGCCTGGTGTATCAGGGTCTTGCTGAAGGCAACGGCGCTGGGACTCAACGTCGACACGCGCTTGGCAAGCTCCAGCGCCGTGGCCCGCGCCTGGCCGCGCGCCACGACTTGTTCCACCAAGCCGATGCGCAGAGCGGTCTCGGCATTCACCCGCTCGTTGGTCAATATCATGCGTTTTGCCCAACCCTCACCCACCAGCCATGGCAAGGTCTGGGTGCCGCAGCCGCAGGGAAGCAAGCCGACAGAGGCTTCGGGCAGCGCCATCTGCACCTGCTCCTCGCAGATGCGCATGTCGCATGCCAGAGCGCATTCCAAGCCGCCGCCCATGGCGTAGCCATTCATGGCAGCAATAAATACCGGACGCGATTCTTGCAGCGCCTCGAAGGTCGAGCCGAATCTCTGTGCCATCAGGCGCGCCCGCACCTTGTCGCCGTCCGCAAATTCCTTCAGATCGGCGCCGGCACTGAAGAACTTCTCGCCATGACCCGTGACCACCGCCGCGCGCACTTGGCTGTTGCGATTCAAATCGCCGATGAGCGCTTGGAATTGCTCCAACCCGGCCGCGGTGAAAGTGTTGGCTGACGGATTGTTCAACGTCACCAGGGCGACGGATCCGTCGATCGAGCATTCAATCATGGCTTCCGTCCTAGGAGTTGTGTCTGTACAAGTTGATGATGGCGGAGAAGTCCTGGCCGCCGGCGCCCTGTGCGCTGAACATCTGGTACAGCTGCTGCGCGAGGGCTCCCAACACGGCCGGCTGCTTGGATTGCTTCGCCGCATCGACGGCGAGTCCGAGATCTTTGAGCATCAAATCCGCGCCGAAACCACCGGTATAACCGCGCGCTGCCGGCACATTTTCCATCACGCCGGGATAGGGGTTGTAGGTATCGGAACTCCAGCAGCGGCCGCTCGAGGTATTGATGATGCCCGCCAACACTTTCGGATCAATGCCAAGTGCTGACCCTAAGTTCATGGCCTCGGAAACGCCGATCATGGTGATGCCGAGCAGCAGGTTGTTGCAGATCTTGGCCACCTGGCCGGTGCCGCTCTCGCCGCAACGAACGATGTTCTTGCCCATGTGGCGCAAGACCGGCGCAATCTGCTCGAACACAGCGGCATCGCCGCCCACCATGAAAGTCAAGGTGCCGGCTTCAGCCCCGCCGGTGCCGCCTGACACCGGTGCATCTGCCATGGCGTTGCCGTGCTGCGCAGCCAGCGCAGCCACTTCGCGCGCGGTATGCGGATCAATGGTGCTCGAATCGATGAGCGTCACGCCTGGGTGCACGCCGGCCAAAATGCCCTCATCCCCGAGGTACACCGTTTTGACGTGCGGCGAGGAGGGCAGCATGGTGATGACCAACTCTGCCTGGTCTGCGGCCCGAGCCGCCGACGGGGCAGCGGCGGCCCCGGCGGCCTTCAGCGCATCGACGTTTCGCTGCACGACGTCATAGACAACCAAGGCATGCCCCGCTTTGAGCAGGTTGCGCGCCATGGGCGCACCCATGTGGCCAAGCCCGACGAAGCCGATCTTCATTTGAGGCTGATCGTCGTATTCACACCGCCCGAGGTGGTGCTGTCATCGAACCAACGCGACGTGACGGTCTTGGTCTGAGTGTAAAACTGAATCACTTGCTTCCCGTAGGGACCCAGATCGCCCAGCTTGGAACCGCGGGAACCTGTGAAGCTGAAAGACGGCACGGGCACGGGAATCGGCACGTTGATGCCTACCTGTCCCACGTCGATCTCGTTTTGGAATTTGCGGGCCGCCGCGCCGCTCTGCGTAAACAATCCCGTGCCGTTGCCGAAGGGATTTTTGTTGATGAGTTCAATGGCCTCGTTCAAGGTCTGCACGCCGACAATGACCATCACCGGGCCGAAGATTTCGGTGGTATAGATCTTCATGTTCGGCGTGACACCGGAAAATATGGTCGGTCCGATGAAATTGCCGTTCTCGAAACCGTTGACTTTGATGCCGCGGCCATCCAACTCGAGCTTCGCACCTTCCTTGATGCCGTCCTCGAGCAATCCCAAGATGCGTTGTTTCGCGGTACGCGAGATGACAGGCCCTATGTCCGTGCCTTTTTCGCTCCCCGCATTCACTTTAAGGGACTTCGCCTTGGCGACGATATCGGGGATCCAGCGTTGCGCCTCGCCCACCAGTACCGTCACGGAGGTAGCCATGCAGCGCTGACCGGCGGCACCGAAAGTCGCGCCCACCAAGGCATTCAGCGATTGTTCCTTGTTGGCATCCGGCATGATCACCGCGTGATTCTTGGCGCCCATCATGGCTTGCACGCGCTTGCCGTGCTGCGTGCCCAAGTTGTACACATGCGTGCCCACCGCCGTCGAGCCGACAAAGGAAATGGCGACGATGTCCGGATGCGTACAGATCGCGTCGACCGCGCGTTTGCCGCCATGGATGACGTTGAGGACACCGGGGGGCACGCCGGCCTGAAGCGCCAGTTCGGCCAGCAGCATGGGCGTCAAAGGGTCCTGCTCCGACGGCTTGAGCACGAAAGTATTGCCGCAGACGATGGCCATCGGAAACATCCACAGCGGGATCATCGCCGGAAAATTGAACGGTGTAATGCCTGCGCAAACTCCGATCGGTTGCCGAATGCTGTACGTGTCCACGCCGCCGGCAACATTTTCGGCGAACTCACCCATCTGCAAGCTGCCGATGGAACAGGCGTGCTCGACGACTTCCAGGCCGCGAAATACATCGCCCTCGGCATCCGCGAGAGTCTTGCCTTGTTCGGCGCTCAAGGTTTGCGCAATGCGGGTCATGTGCTCTCGAACCAGGGCCTGCAGTTTCAGCATGATCCGGGCGCGCGCGGCCAGCGGCGTGTTCTTCCAGGTCTTGTAGGCTTCCTTGGCGGCGGCCACGGCTGCATCGATTTCGCCATCGGTGGCGAAAGGGACTTGTGCCAGCACTTCCTGCGTCGCGGGATTGACGACGTCGTGCCATTCGCTCGTCTTGGACTCGACGAAGCCACCATTGATCAGCAACTTGACCGTTTCGGCCGTTTGACCCTGAAGTGCGGGTTTGGGCGTCATATCAATACCTCTCTTTAAAGTTCCGAGCGCTCGAGCAATTCCCTTGCGATGACCAGCCTCTGGATCTCGCTCGTGCCCTCATAAATCTGTGTGATGCGTGCATCGCGGTAATATCGTTCGACATCGTAGTCTGCTAAATAGCCGTAGCCGCCGTGAATCTGTATGGCGTTGGAGCACACCCGTTCGGCCATCTCCGAGGCATACAGTTTAGCCTGGCAGGCCTCCGAAAGGCAGGGCTCCCCTAAGCTGCGCAGGCGCGCGGCGTGATGCGTCAGCAGCCGCGCCGAATTGATTGAAGTGTACATATCCGCCAGCATGTTGCTGATGCTGCCGAATTTGGAGATCGGCTGGTCAAACTGCTTGCGCGTTTGCGCATAGGCCAGCGCCGCCTCGAACGCCGCACGGGCAATGCCGATGGCTTGCGCGGCGATACCGATGCGCCCGCCCTCCAGATTGGACAATGCGATCGACAATCCCTTGCCGCGGGGCCCCAACAGGCTGTCCTCGCCGATCCTGCAATTGTCGAAGGTGATGGCGCAGGTATCGGAGGCGCGGATGCCGAGCTTATGTTCGGGGCGTCCCACCAGAAATCCGGGGGTATCCGTCGGCACGATGAAGGCCGACAGTCCTTTTTTGCCCAACTCGGGATCGGTGACCGCAAACACGATCGCGATTTTCGCGCGCTTGCCGTTGGTGATGAACTGTTTGGTGCCGTTCAACACCCAGCTGTCGCCATCCAGGACGGCGCGGGTTTTCAAATTGTGCGCCTCCGATCCGGCCTGCGGCTCCGTCAAGCAAAAGCAGCCGATCTTGAGGCCTTGCACCATATCGGCGAGATAACGCTGTTTTTGCTCGGTGTCGCCGTACTTCAGAATGGGCGCACAACCGACCGAACTGTGCACGCTCACCAGCGTGGCGGTGGCGGCATCACCGGCGGCGATCTCTTCGATCGCGAGCGCGTAGGCGATGTAGTCGGTGTAGGAACCACCCCATTCATCGGGCACCATCATGCCGAGAAGCCCGAGCTCCCCGAGTTTGGCGACCGCCGAGTCGGCGATCCAGCCGTCCTTCTCCCATTGAGCGGCGTGGGGTTTGAGTTCCTGGAGCGCGAAGTCCTTGGCGGAATCGCGGATCATGCGTTGCTCGTCGGTGTACAGATCCATAGGTAATCCTAGGCGTCCGCAGGGGACCGTATCGCGTAAACTATAAGATGGAGTTGTCACTGCGGCGTGCCCAAACCGTTCAAAATGCGTGAGCAAAAATGCAACAGTTGCTTAGGAGACCTATGGGTCTGAGCCGCTTAGGATCAGCAGAAGCGGCGCGCTCCGAGCCGGGAACCATTGCGATTTGCTTCGTTGCAGCAGCCCTGGAAAGCGTGCGTGCCCGCCGGCTCGATGCGGATGCCCTGCTCAAACAAGTGGGGCTTTCCCCAGGTCTGTTGCACTCATCGCAGGCGCGTGTTTCTTCCAAGCATTACGGTGCTTTGTGGCGCCTGGTCGCGCTGACCCTGGATGATGAGTTCTTCGGCCAAGACTCGCGCCGCATGAAGTCCGGAAGTTTTGCGATGATCTGCCATTCGGTGCTCGGCTGTAAAACCTTGAGTCAGGCGATCGATCGAAACTTGCGGTTCTATGCACTGATTCTCGACGACATCTACGGCAAGCTGAATCTCGACGGCGCCGATGCGAGCATCACGCTGCACCAGGACGGCGCGCCGCAGCGCGTGTTTGCGCATGAGGTGCTCCTCATGCTGCTGCACGGCGTGGCTTGCTGGCTGGTCGGCCGCCGCATCCCGATCAAGCGTGCGCAGTTCAGCTACGATGCGCCGGCGCATAGCGCTGAATATCGCCTGATGTACAGCACGGCCTTGAGCTTTCAAGCGGCGCATACGGCCATCGTATTCGATGCCGCCTATCTTGCGCTCCCCATCGTCCAGAATGAACGAACGGTCAAGGAATTCTTGCGCAATGCGCCGGAGAACATTTTACTCAAGTACAAAAATGGCAGCAGCTTGGGCGCGAGGATCCGCCGGCGCCTGCGCCAGTCCCTGCCGGGAGAGCTGCCCGAGTTTGAAGCGGTGGCAGAGGAGATGAACATGGCCCCGGCGACGTTGCGCCGGCGATTGCACGAGGAGGGCACGTTCTATCAATCGATCAAGGATGAACTGCGCCGCGACCTTGCCATCGGCTACTTGAGCCACTCGAAGCGCAGCGCCATGGACATCGGCTTGGAACTCGGTTTTTCCGAGCGCAGCGCCTTTCAGCGTGCATTTAAGAAATGGACCGGTGCCTCGCCGGGCGAGTTTCGCCGCCGCTTGCAACCTTAGGAGCCTTGAAGCTTGCACCCGAATCGCCTGCGTGTTGCAATTTCGCGCAATGGTTTTGAGCGGTTTGGTCACGGGGCTTGGGGCTCCTTGGCTCTATAGTTTTGGGTCTTGCAACCAGGTTTCACACCCAGATAGAGGCAACTGTGAACGCAATGCGGATGCCGGTATGAGTTCTTCGAATCAGCCTTCCGCGGGCGCACGCCTGCGTGCCGCCGTCGCCGAGGAAAATCCGCTGCAAATGGTCGGCGCCATTACTGCCTATACCGCCAGAATGGCGGCCGCATGCGGATTCAAGGCGCTGTACCTGGCCGGCAGCGGCGTCGCCGCCAATTCGCTGGGCATTCCGGATCTAGGGATCAGCACCATGGATGACGTGCTGGTCGATATCCGCAGAATTACCGACGCCTGTCCGTTGCCGCTGCTGGTCGACGCGGACACCGGGTGGGGCGGGGCGTTCAACATTGCGCGCACGGTAAAGTCCTTCACGAAGTTCGGCGCCGCCGGAATGCACATCGAGGATCAGGTGCAATCCAAGCGTTGCGGCCATCGGCCGGGGAAGGAGATCGTTTCCAAACAGGAAATGGTCGATCGCATCAAGGCGGCGGTGGACGCACGAACCGACGAAAAATTTGTGATCATGGCGCGCACCGATGCGTTGGCTGTCGAGGGCCTGGACAAGGCGCTCGATCGCGCGGTTGCCTGCGTCGAGGCGGGTGCCGACATGATCTTCCCGGAAGCCATCACAGAACTTGCCATGTATGGGCGCGTCAAGGACGCGGTCAAGGTGCCGATTCTTGCCAATATCACCGAATTCGGCCAAACGCCGCTTTACACGCGCGATGAGCTCGCGACGGTGGGCGTCGACATCGTATTGCATTGCTGTTCCGCCTACAGGGCCATGAACGCCGCGGCCCTCAACACGTATCAAGCGATACGCCGCGACGGCACACAGAAGAATGTGCTGGCCACCATGCAAACGCGCGCCGATCTGTACAAGTACCTTGATTACTACGCATACGAATCGAAGTTGGACGAACTATTTGCTGAAGGAAAGGAAAAGTGACGACCAATCCCGGCGCTGAGCCCGCAGGCGCATTCAAGCCAAAAAAGTCCGTTGCCTTGTCCGGCGTCACCGCGGGCAATACCGCGCTGTGCACGGTGGGCAGGACCGGCAACGATTTACATTATCGCGGCTACGATATTCTCGACATCGCGACGCAATGCGAGTTCGAAGAAATAGCGCACTTGCTGGTGCACGAGAAATTGCCCAACAAGGCGCAACTGGCGGCCTATAAAACCAAGCTGAGAGGCCTTCGCGCGCTGCCGGCCGCCGTCACGACGATCCTCGAGCAACTGCCGGCGGCCAGCCATCCCATGGACGTCTTGCGCACCGGGGTGTCGGCGCTCGGCTGTTGCGTGCCCGAAGCGAACGATCATGCCGCCCAGGGAGCGCGCGACCTGGCCGATCGGCTGTTGGCCTGTCTGGGCTCCATGCTCTGCTATTGGCACCACTATGCCAACAGCGGCCGTCGCATCGACGTGCGGACCGACGACGACTCCATCGGCGCGCATTTTCTGCACCTGCTGCACGGTCGCGAGCCCCCGCCGAGCTGGGTGCGCGCCATGCATACCTCGCTGAACCTGTATGCCGAACATGAGTTCAATGCCTCGACGTTTACTGCCCGGGTCATCGCAGGCACGGGTTCCGATCTGTACTCCTGCATCACAGGCGCCATCGGCGCGCTGCGTGGTCCCAAGCATGGCGGTGCAAACGAAGTCGCGTTCGAAATTCAGAATCGATATCCCACGCCGGATGCGGCCGAAACGGATATCCGCAAGCGGGTGTCGGCCAAGGAAGTCATCATTGGTTTCGGCCATCCTGTGTATACGGTGTCGGATCCGCGCAACCAGATCATCAAGGAAGTGTCCCGAGGCCTGGCGCGCGAGGCGAACGACATGCTCGGGTTCGAGGTGGCCGACAGAATCGAATCGGTCATGTGGGACATCAAAAAAATGTTTCCAAATTTGGATTGGTTCTCCGCCGTGTCCTATCACTTGATGGGCATACCGACGGCGATGTTCACGCCCCTGTTTGTCATCAGCCGCACCTCGGGCTGGGCGGCTCACATCATTGAACAGCGCGAAGACGGAAAAATCATCCGGCCGAGCGCCAACTACATCGGACCGGAAAACCTGACTTTTGTGCCACTCGCGGAGCGACCCTGACCTCATGTCCCACGATATCAAGTCTGCCGAGAGACCGGCCCCCGATCAGGTGCTCACTGCCATTGCGGACTATGCGCTGAGTTTCGAGATCACCAGCGCGCTGGCGTATGAGACTGCCGCGTATTGTTTGATGGATACCCTGGCCTGCGGCTTTCAGGCGCTGAAATATCCGGCTTGCACGAAGTTGATGGGACCGGTGGTTCCGGGCGCGACGCTCACCGGGGGCGCACGCGTTCCCGGCACGGCCTACGAACTCGATCCGATCACGGCCGCATTCAACATCGGCGCGATGATCCGCTGGTTGGATTTCAACGATACCTGGCTTGCCGCCGAGTGGGGGCACCCTTCCGATAATCTCGGCGGGATTCTTGCCGTAGCCGACTATCTGTCTCGCTCGGGCAAGCGAGTCTTGGTGCGCGACGTGCTCACGGGCATGATCAAAGCCCATGAAATACAAGGCGTCCTCGCCTTGGAGAACAGCTTCAACCGAGTCGGACTGGATCACGTACTGCTGGTGCGTGTGGCCTCGACGGCGGTGGTCACCGCCATGCTCGGCGGTTCGCGCGAGCAGATCATCAATGCCGTGTCGAACGCCTGGGTCGACGGCGGTGCGCTGCGAACTTACCGGCATGCGCCGAATACCGGTTCGCGCAAGAGCTGGGCCGCGGGCGATGCAACCAGCCGCGCCGTGCGCCATGCGCTCATCGCGCTCAAGGGTGAGATGGGATACCCATCGGCCCTGACCGCGAAGACCTGGGGCTTTCAGGATGTCCTGTTCAAAGGCAAGCCTGTGGTATTGCCCCAGCCCTTGAGCAGCTACGTGATGGAAAATGTGCTGTTCAAAATCTCATTTCCCGCGGAGTTCCATGCGCAGACGGCGGTCGAAGCGGCAATGACCCTGCACCCCCAGATCCTCGCGAAGATCGACCAGATCGACCGGGTGATCATAGAAACGCAAGAACCCGGTGTGCGTATCATCGACAAGACAGGTCCGCTCGCAAACCCGGCGGACCGCGATCATTGCATCCAGTACATGGTCGCCATCCCGCTGCTGTTCGGCAGGCTGGAAGCATCCGACTACGAAGACAAGATCGCGAACGATCCGCGAGTCGACGCGCTGCGCGCGAAGATGCAGGTCAAAGAGAATGCCGCGTTCACCCAGGATTACTACGCGGCGGATAAGCGCTACATCGGCAATGCGGTGCAAGTGTTCTTCAAGGACGGCACTTCAAGTCCGCGAGTGGCGGTGGACTATCCCATCGGGCATCGCAAGCGCCGGGCCGAGGGAATGCCGGTGCTCGTGAAGAAGTTCGAGGCGAGCGTAGCGGCCCATTTCCAGCCCAAGCAAACCGAATCGATCAAGGCCCTGTTTGCGGATGGAAAAACTCTGGCCGCGATGCCGGTCAGCGAATTTGTGGCGAAGCTGGTGACCGCGTCGTGAAAAAAATACCGCCTTCGCGGCATATATTATGACGCATTGGGCTTGCCTAGAGTGGAGGCGAGTCTGGATAGTGTTGGGGATGAAGGATGCCAGCGGCGCGAGGCCAATAAACGACGGTGTGACCCGACCACTCACGGGCTCACCCGCACGGCCTCCGGCTCGGAGTTCCGAGCGGCGCGAACGGACGGATCGTCGGCGCCGAGCCTGGTGGTCTGTTCTCTATGGCAGTTTCCACCCGCGCCGCAGGCGGCCGACGCGACGGCTCGACGATTCTCGTTTTCATCCGGTTGATTGGTATTCCGCACATCTGCTGGCCGTGTCCATCGGCATTTTGTTGCTGAGCGCGACTGACGCATTCCTCACTGCCTTCCTGCTGCTGCACGGCGCCGATGAGGTGAATCCCTTCATGGCAGTCCTGGTCTACCGCAGTGTCGCCATGTTTGCGGCGTTCAAAATGGCCATGACCGGTACCAGCATCGTGGTGATGGTCTTTCTCTCGCGCTACCGATTTATGCGCGTTGTCAGGGTCGAACTCGTCCTCTACACCGTATTGGCCGTCTATGGCTGGCTCATCGGTTACGAAATGTGGATGCTGAAAGGCGCGAACGAGCTGTCGCTCTTGTAATTCCTAAGAGCGCCGTCACATTCCATATTGTGCCGCCTTCGGCTAAACTACGGCGGCCGCTTTAGATCCTTTTCTTTTCCTCATCATACTGATGTAATTGAGGTTTTTCACCGCGCGCTTCCGCTCATGAGCCAATCACTTGCCGATCAATTAGCCACCACGGCGCTATCCGGCGGAAACGCCGATTTCATCGAAGATCTCTACGAACAGTTCTTGCGAGACCCGGGCGCAGTAGATCCTGCGTGGCGTGAGTATTTCAAGGGCTTGCAGGGCAATGGCCGTGATATCGCCCACGGGCCGATTCGCGAGCGGCTATTGGCGCGCGTTCAACAGCCCCCGACCGCCGTCGCTGCGCAGGGCAAGCCATCCGACGGCGCCAGCGCCAAACAAGGCGCGGTGTCTCGCCTCATCCAAGTGTATGCGAATCGCGGTCATCTGATCGCCAAACTCGATCCGCTGGGCCTGCAGGAGCGAGCCAAGCCTTATGTGCTCGACCTGGAGTATTTCGGCTTGTCCGAAGCCGATCTCGATACCGAATTCTTCACCGGCAGCCGCAATCGCGCGATTCCCGAACGTGCCAGCTTGAGGAAAATCCTTGCCGATCTGAAGTTCATCTACACCGACACCATCGGTGCGGAATTTGCGCATGTGTCGGATACCGAAGAGCGCTTGTGGCTGCAGGATAGTTTTCAGGTTGCGCGCATGCAGGGGCGCTTCAGCGCCGCCGAGAAAAAAAATATTTTATGGCAGCTGACCGCAGCTGAAGGCCTGGAACGCTATCTGCACACCAAGTACGTGGGTCAGAAGCGATTTTCGCTGGAAGGCGGCGACAGTCTGATTCCATCGCTCGACGATTTGGTGCAGCAGGGCGGCAAGAGCGGCATCGAAGAGACCATTATCGGCATGGCGCATCGCGGCCGGCTCAATGTGCTGGTGAATCTGCTGGGTAAATCGCCGAAAGACCTGTTCAATGAATTTGAAGGTCAGTACGACCTCGCGAAGCTGCGCGGATCGGGCGACGTCAAATATCACAAGGGATTTTCCGCGGACCTGAAGACCGAATCGGGCAACGTGCACGTTGCGCTGGCCTTCAATCCCTCGCATTTGGAAGTGGTGAACCCCGTGGTCGAGGGGTCCGCCCGCGCCCGCCAAGAGCGGCGCGGCGATGCCCTCGGCGACAAGGTGCTGCCGGTGCAGATCCATGGCGATGCGGCGTTTGCCGGGCAAGGCGTGATTATGGAGACCTTGCAGCTATCGCAGGCGCGCGGCTTTTATACCGGCGGCACGGTTCACATCATCATCAACAACCAGGTCGGCTTCACCACCAGCGATCCGCACGATGCGCGCTCCACGCTGTATTGCTCCGACGTCGCGAAGATGATCGAAGCGCCCATTTTTCATGTGAACGCCGACGATCCCGAGGCGGTGTGTTTCGTCACGCGCTTTGCACTCGAATATCGCATGCGATTCCACAAAGACGTGGTGATCGACCTGGTGTGCTATCGGCGCCATGGGCACAACGAAGCGGACGAGCCGGCAGCCACACAACCGCTCATGTATCAAATCATTCGCAAGAAGCCGACGGTGCGGCAGCTGTATGCGGACAAGCTTGCGCAGGAAGGCGTTCTCAGCGCCGCCGAGGCCGCGGCCATGATGGAGCAGTACCGCAGCGGCCTGGACGAGGGCAAACCTCAGGCGCGCGCCGCCTTAGGGCTCATCGGCAACCGCTACACCGTCGACTGGACCGAGTACTTGGGTGCGGATTGGTCGCCGGTGAAGACCGGTGTCGACATGAGTCGCCTGCGGCTGCTGGGAAAAGCCATCACGACCTATCCCACGGATTGGCAACTGCATCCCCGCGTGCTTGCCATCATGCAGGCCCGCGAAAAGATGGTTAACGGCGATCTCGCTTTGGATTGGGGCTGTGCGGAGAACCTGGCGTACGCCAGTCTGGTGCAGGAAGGATATCCGATCCGCCTGACCGGGCAGGATAGCGGCCGCGGCACATTCTTCCATCGTCACGCCGTCTTGCATGATCAGGCCAGCGGACGCACCTACGTACCGCTGCAGCACCTGGCCAGCAATCAGCCGAAGTTCACGGTGACGGATTCCGTGCTATCGGAAGAGGCCGTCATGGGATTCGAATACGGATTCTCCACCACCGAACCTCGCTGCCTGACCATTTGGGAAGGACAGTTCGGCGACTTTTGCAATGGCGCTCAAGTCATCATCGATCAATTCATCAGTTCGGGCGAGGCCAAATGGGGCCGCGTCTCCGGCATCACGCTGTTCCTGCCGCATGGCTACGAAGGCCAGGGGCCGGAACACTCCTCGGCGCGCCTGGAGCGGTTTTTGCAGTTGTGCGCCGAATTCAACATGCAGGTATGCGTGCCTTCGACGCCGGCGCAAATGTTCCACATGCTGCGCAGGCAGATGCTGCGCTCGCTGCGCAAGCCGCTCATCATCATGACGCCCAAGAGCTTGCTGCGTCATCCCCTGTCGGTGTCGCGGCTCGAAGAGCTATCCGGCAGCGGATTCCAAACAGTCATCGATGAGATCGACGACATCAAGCCTTCCGCCGTCACGCGCGTCGTCTTTTGCAGCGGCAAGGTGTATTTCGACCTGCTTAAATCGCGGCGCGAAACCAAGAGCGAATCGGTGGCCATCGTTCGCATCGAGCAGCTCTATCCGTTTCCGTCCGAGGAATATGAAGCTGTCTTGCGCAAGTACTCGAATGCGCGGGAAATCATCTGGTGCCAGGAAGAGCCGCAGAATCAGGGCAGCTGGTATCAGATTCGCCATCGCTTGCAGGCGAAACTCGATGCCAATCACGAGCTTCTTTATGCCGGCCGCGCCGGTGCCGCCGCGCCTGCAACGGGCATCGCGGCGCTGCATGAACAGCAGCAGAAAAATTTGGTCACGGCGGCGCTGCAGGGCGTACCGCCGGAAGAGACTTCCCGACAAACAATGCGCGTTCCGGCCGCTCAAACTAGGACAGGATAATGACTATCGAAGTTCGCGTGCCGCAGCTGCCCGAGTCGGTGGCTGATGCAACGCTGGTCTCGTGGCACAAAAAGCCCGGCGACAGCGTGGTGCGAGATGAAAATCTCGTCGATCTGGAAACCGACAAGGTCGTGCTCGAGGTGCCTGCTCCCGTGGCCGGGGTTCTCAAAGAAATCAGGTTGAGCGACGGCACCACGGTCACCAGCGGTCAGATTCTGGCCATCATCGAGGAGGGAGCTGCAGCCGTGCCGGGCGCGAGCGCGCCCGCCATTCTCGCAGCCTCGAGCGGCGCCACGGCTGCGGCGAAGGACACCGTCACGGACGGCGCCAAGCCGGACACGGCAGGTGGCAAGCTCAGTCCTGCGGCGAAGCGGGTCGCCGAGGAAAACAAGGTCGATCCGAAAACGGTCTCCGGCTCCGGCCGGGACGGTCGCGTCTCAAAGTCCGATGTCGTGAATTATCTGACCACCAAAGATGCGGCTTCCCCAGGCCCAACCGCAGCGGCCGGCGGCCCCGCAGCGAAGGCGCCGGCACAATTCGTTCCCCCATCGAGTGCGCGCACGGCACGCGCCGAGCAGCGCGTGCCCATGACGCGGCTGCGGGCGCGCATTGCGGAACGCATGGTGCAGGCGCAAGCCACTCAGGCGCTCCTCACCTCTTTCAATGAGGTCGATTTGAAAGCCGTCAATGAGCTGCGCGCGCGCTACAAAGACCAATTCGAGAAGCAGCACGGCGTGAAGCTGGGCTTCATGTCCTTCTTCGTGAAAGCCTGCGTCGAGGCGCTGAAGAAGTTTCCCGCCGTGAATGCCTCGGTGGATGGCAACGACATCGTGTATCACGAGTATTTCGACATCGGGGTCGCGGTTTCGACCGATCGCGGACTGATCGTTCCGGTGCTGCGCGACGCCGATCTATTGAGCTACGCCGACATCGAAAAATCCATCGCCAATTTTGCGGCGCGCGCACGCGCCGGTTCCATCACCATCGAAGAGCTGACCGGCGGAACGTTCACGATCACCAATGGCGGCGTATTCGGCTCGCTAATGTCCACGCCCATCGTCAATTCTCCGCAAAGCGCGATTTTGGGCATGCACAAGATCCAGGACCGCGCGATGGTCATCGACGGACAGGTGGCGGTGCGCCCCATGATGTACGTTGCATTGACTTACGATCACCGCATCATCGACGGCCGTGAAGCGGTGCAATTTTTGGTGACGGTGAAACAGTGTCTGGAGGATCCCGCGCGCATGGTGCTTCACGTATGAGCGATGTCTACGATGTGATTGTTATCGGTGCCGGCCCGGCCGGATATCCGGCGGCGATACGCGCCGCACAGAACAAGCTGAAAGTGGCCTGCGTCGATGAGTGGCAGAACACGGACGGTACCTATGCCTTTGGCGGCACCTGCCTGAACGCAGGCTGTATTCCATCCAAGGCGCTGCTGGAATCGTCGGAATTGTTTCAGCGGGCGAAAGACGAGTTCGCAGTACACGGCATCAAAATCGGCGGCCTCACCCTCGATCTGGGCGCCATGCAGAAGCGGCGCGCCTCGGTGGTGAAGACCATGACCAATGGCATCAACACCCTGTTCAAGGCCAACGGCGTGGTCGGCATCCAAGGACATGGACGACTGCTGCCCGGAAACAAAGTTGTTGTGAAGGGTGCGGACGGCGCGGAGAAAACGCTGGAAGCGAAGCACGTGATACTCGCTTCTGGCTCCATTCCCATGCGCTTGAAATCCGTGCCGCATGACGGCAAGTACATCGTCGATTCATGGAATGCATTGGAATTCGACGCCGTGCCGAAGCGGCTCGGCGTGATCGGCGCCGGCGTCATCGGTCTGGAACTGGGCAGTGTGTGGCGCCGGCTCGGCAGCGAAGTGGTCGTGCTCGAAGCCTTGGAGCAGTTCCTGCCGATGGTGGATCAAACCATCGCCAAGGAGGCTCAACGGCACTTCAAGAAGCAGGGCCTGGACATCAAGTTAGGCGCCAAAGTATCGAGCGCAGCGGTGTCCCGCGATGCGGTGGACGTTCTGTATACCGATGCGCAAGGCGAGCACTCATTGCAAGTCGACAAGCTCATCGTCGCGGTGGGACGCCGGCCGTTCACGCAAGAGTTGCTGGCGCAGGGCACGGGTGTCGAATTGGACGAGCGCGGCTTCATCAAGGTCGACGAGCATTGCCGCACGAGTGTAGCCAACGTATGGGCGGTGGGCGATGTGGTGCGCGGGCCCATGCTCGCACACAAGGGCAAGGAAGAAGGGGTGATGGCGGCCGATCTGATTGCGGGCCACTACGGTGAAGTGAATTACAAGGTAATTCCCTCCGTGATTTACACGGCGCCTGAAATTGCCTGGGTGGGACAGACCGAAGAGCAGGTCAAGGCCGGCGGCCGACCTTATAAAATAGGCACATTTCCCTTTGCCGCCAGTGGCCGGGCGCGTGCGATGGAGGCCGCCGCGGGCATGGCGAAGATCGTGTCCGCGAAGGACGACGATGAAGTGCTGGGCGTTCACGTGATCGGGCCGATGGCCGGCGAATTGATCAGCGAAGCGGTGCTGGCGATGGAATATTCCGCGAGCACCGAAGACATTCAACGCACCATCCACGCGCATCCGACCTTGTCCGAAGCCATTCATGAGGCGGCGCTGGCCGTGGACAAAAAGGCAATCGATGCGTTGAATCGCTGAGCCAGCGGTAGTTTCTGTCCAACATGCGGTCGCGAAAGGACACGTAAAGACCATCGACGTTCTCCAGGGACGAGACGACCCCGCCAGCTTGGAGCCATTGAGCGCAACTCAATAGGCGGCGTTACGCGCTTCGGCGCCCGGGCGGCTGTCTAAATACTGCGCCGTGGCCCGCGGGGAGTTAAAATAAACCATGCGGAGAATCACGAGAAGCAATCGGATTCGCAGCTATCCGAACGGGGCTCAGCGCCGTTTGCGGGATCGCTGGTTCGGCGCTCACCGGTGGCTGTGGAACACGGCGCTCGAGATCCGTACCGAAGCGTACCGGGAGTGCGGTCTTACGCTCACCGGCAATGACATTTCGCGTTGGCTGACGCAGTGGAAACGGACTGCAGGGCACGAGTGGCTTAAGGTAGTGCCCGCGACGTGCTTCACTCAGTGTCTGGGCGATCAAGACAGCGCATTTCGGAAC
>JALYIH010000141.1 GCA_030775865.1 Pseudomonadota bacterium
GAATGCGCCGGCCTGAATGAACAGGGCGCCCGGGATCGGGACGGTGATGGGCGATGCGGTCTCGACCGATGAATTCGTGAGAGGCGCGGCAGCAGGTGCCGCGTCCGCAACGGCGTTGGGTGCCGGCGGCGCATCGAGGGTGCGCACCTCTACCATGGCGGTGCCGTTGCGCAGCATGTCGAGTTTGGACGCAGCCGTGTAGGAGAGGTCGATGATCCGATTGCCGACGAAAGGGCCACGATCGTTGACGCGAACCACCACACTGCGCCCATTTTGCAGATTGGTGACGCGCACATAGGCGGGCAAGGGCAGGGTCTTATGGGCAGCCGTCATGCCGTACATATCGTAGGGCTCCCCGGTGGACGTGCCGCCCTTGTGGAAGCCTGGTCCATACCAAGACGCGACACCGCGCTCCACGTAACCCACGCTCGACGACAACACGAAGTAGCGTTTGCCGAGGACATCGTAAAAGGGTGGATTGCCTTTGCGCGAACGCGGCTCGATGCGCGGCACCACGTCCGGCACGGATTGCGCCGCCGCCGGCGACTCGGGGGTAGGCTCGGCGGGGGGACTTGGGCTCTGCGGGCGTGGCGGCGCGCTGAAACACGCAGCGACCCCGACTGCGACGACGGCGCAGAACGGCAGGGTCAGCGCGCGCACGAGCTTCACGGCGTTGTCGCGGGCGGTCTTGCGGGCGTTTTCGCTGGCGAGACGGCGGGCGAGACGGCGGGCGAGGCAGACGTGGGGGACGCGGCGAGCTGGGCGGCATCGTTCGCGAGCATTCGCTGCTTGACCGCGCTGGCGAGTTCGTAGACAGCCATGGCGTACAGCGCGCTGTGGTTGTATCGAGTGATCACAAAGAAATTGTTGTAGCCGACGCGCCAGCGGACGCCGTCTGTTTCATCCGCAGCAATCAAGATCGCGGGAGCCTCCGCCGGCAACGCGCTTTCAAAGCTGACTCCTTTCGCGTTAAGCGAGGCCACGGTCTCCGACAGGATAAGCTTGCGGCCATCCAAATCTGCGGCCTTCTCGGGCGCAACGCTGGCTTCCTCCAAGACGGGTTCGCCGGCGTTCCAGCCGTGTTCCTTCAAGTAATTGCCGACGCTGGCACAGACATCGGGCCAATCGTTCCACAAGTCGATGCGGCCGTCGGCATCCGCATCCACCGCATAGCGCCGGTAATTCGAGGGCATGAACTGGGGTGCACCCATCGCACCGGCGTACGATCCCTTGACGGTCTTAGGATCGAGGCGGCCGTCACGCGTGAGCAGCAGAAACTGCTCCAGCTCATCGCGAAAGAATTTCTCGCGGGCCGGGTAATCGAACGACAGAGTGACCAGCGCGTCGAGCACGCGATAGGAACCGGTCCGCCGCCCATAAAAGGTTTCCACGCCGAGAATGGCCGCCAGGTACTCCGGCGCCACGCCGCTGTGTATGCTGGCTTGATCGAGTGCTTGACGGTGGGCCGTCCAGAAATCGACGCCCTCTTGAATGCGCCGTTCGGTAACGAAGATCGGGCGATATTCGTACCACAGCTTGGCTTTTTCGGCAGGCTTGCCCATGGCCTCGACAATGGCCGGCTGAAATTCCGCTCCCTTCAGCAGCTTGCGCAGCGCGCGCTTTTTGAAGGAATAGGTACCGGCCATGTGGGCAATGAATTCTTTGACGTCGCTGCGTTTGGTATCGATGGCGGCAGCGGGCTCGATGCCAAGCGTCAGCAGCGCGGCAGCACAGAGCAGGGGCTTGAGACCGAACGGGCGGCGCACGCTATTCAGGATCCAATGAGTTTGCGATGCGAATGCAGCGACATGAGAATGCCGAAGCCGGCCAACAGGGTGACCATGGAGGTGCCGCCATAGCTGATCATGGGCAGCGGCACGCCAACCACCGGCAGGATGCCGCTGACCATGCCCGAATTGACGAACACATACACAAAAAAGCTCAGCGCGATTGCCCCGCCGGTCAGACGGGCGAAAGTACCCTGCGCCTGCATCGCCATGTACAGTGCACGGCCGATCACGACCCCATATAGCGATAGAATCAAGAGTTGTCCCAGCAGCCCGAATTCCTCGCCGATCACCGCGAAGATGAAATCGGTGGAGCGCTCAGGCAGAAATTCCAGCTGCGCCTGGCTGCCGTTCATGTAGCCCTTGCCGAACACCCCGCCGGAGCCGATGGCGATTTGCGATTGGATGATGTGATAGCCGGCGCCGAGCCTGTCGGTCTCCGGATTCAAAAAGGTCAGAATACGCTGGCGCTGATAATCATGGATGAAGTGCCACGCTCCCCATGCGGCTCCGCCGAGCAGCGGGATCGAAACCAGAATGAGCCGAATCTGCAATCCCGCCAACAGCATGACGATGAGGCCGGACGCGGCAATCAGCAATGCCGTGCCCAAGTCGGGCTGCGTGACGATCATGGCGGTCGGAATCGCGATCATGACGCCCATGACGATCAAATCCAAGAACGTCGGCGGCAGGGGCCGTTCGTGCATGTACCAGGCGCAGGCCATCGGTACCGCCAGCTTCATGATCTCGGAGGGTTGGAAGCGCATGAATCCGATATCGAGCCAGCGCTGCGCGCCCTTGCCGATATGGCCGGTGACATCCACGACCACCAGCAGCAGCACGCCGATTACGTAGGCGATGGGGGCAAACATGCGCAAGTACTGCGGCGTGGCGAACTTGGCCAGGGCCAGCATGGCGGTCACCGCGATGCCGATATTGATCAGGTGATGCTGCACCATTCGCCAGTTTTGTCCGGAGGCGCTGTACACCACCAGGATGCCTATACACACGATAATGGCCAATACGCCGGTGAGCGGCCCATCCAATCCCAACGCGCGCAGCGTTCTGCCTCCCGCGGTCAGGGTTCTGCGGGTTCGCGACGGCGAGAACTCATCGAAGATCATGTCTCAACGCTCATGGACTTTGCCCATCACGCTCGTCAGCACCGGCCACAGCAGTGCGCCGATGAAGGGTGCGAGCCAGCGGCTGAAGGTCGTCACCGGGTTGCCGGTGGCGCCATCGACCCAGAACAGAACGAATTGATAGCCCGTCAGCAGCGCGAAAATGGTCAGGCATTGCGACAGAACGGAGAACACGCGAATGCGCAGTCGCAGATGCGTGGCCCAGCCGCCCATGAGTGTGAGCGCCAGCGCGTGCTGCCCGAGCACCACGCCGTGAATCACATCGAGCGCCAGTCCCGAGAAGAACGCCAACGACAGGCCGCCGGCGCGCGGCGATTCGATGCACCAATAGAAAACCACCAGCACCAGAAAGTCGGGACGAAATGCGTCCAACACCGCGGGTAGCGGCAATACTGCGAGGGCGAGGGCTCCCAAGGCCGACAACGCCATGGGTAGCCGGCGGATTCGCATTTCGCGCATCATTTCTTCGGTACCGCGGCGGGTTTCGGCGGCGGCAACAACTCCGCGGCCTGCGGTTTGAGCCACACGAACAGCAGTTCTTTCGAGCGGTCGAGCGCGGCGGCGGGTTTGACATCGACATCCGCGAGGGACTGTGCGGGATCGCGTTTGACCTCAGCGATGGTGCCGACCGGATAGCCGGCCGGAAATACGCCGCCAAGACCGGAAGTTACGAGCAGGTCGCCGGCCACCACATCGGCGCTGGTGGGCAGGTAGGGCAGCTTCAGGCGGTTGGTTTCGCCGGTGCCGACCGCAATCGTGCGCAAGCCATTGCGGTTGATCTGTACCGGGATGGCGTGTGCTGCATCGCTGACCAGAATGACTTCGCTCGTCAGCTGGCCGACGCGGGCGACTTGTCCGAACACCCCGCCCGCATCGAGAACTGCTTGGCCCACGTAAATGCCATCGCCCGCACCCTTGTCCACCAAGACCCGCTCCCGGAAGGCGTCCAGATCCACCTTCATGACGTCGCCGACGAGGAAGCGGTCCGTGACGCTCGCTGTGTTATCACGCAGCGCCCGCAGCCGTTGGGTCTCCGCTTCCAGGGCTTCATAGCGCTGCAGGCGAAACTGCGCCACGCGCAGTTCTGCCTCGAGCTTGGTTTTATCGGCGCGCAGCACATCGCGTGTGGTGACGCTGTCGCGAAACCAGTTCCAGCCTTCGAAGGGACTGGCAACGGCTACTTGCACCGGGTATGCAACGACGGAGAGCAGCCGGCGAATCTTGCCCAAATGATCATATCGTTTGTCGACGATGATCAAGCCTAAGGCCAGCAGGGAGTACAGGACGCAGCGGAACAGAAGTCCCGTGATTCGACCCGAGGCGTCGGTGCTACGAAAGGCGACCATGGGCGGAAGATTCGGAGAGGCTCCAGGTCGCTTGCATTACTCCAATCCGAAAATGCCGGGTCCGTGTTCCTCGGTGAGTTCGAGGATTCGTCCGCCGCCGCGCGCCACGCAGGTCAACGGATCATCCGCGATCACCACCGGCAAGCCGGTTTCTTCCATGAGCAATTTGTCGACGTCGCGCAGCAGTGCGCCGCCGCCGGTCAGGACGATGCCGCGCTCCGCGACGTCGGCGCCGAGTTCCGGCGGTGTTTGTTCCAACGCCTGCTTGACCGCACCGACGATGCCTTGCAGGGGTTCTTGCAGTGCCTCCAGTATTTCGTTCGAGTTCAAGGTAAAGCTTCGGGGTACGCCTTCCGACAAATTGCGGCCCTTGACGGAAATCTCCCGCACCGTCTGGCCGGGGTAGGCTGACCCGATCTCCAGTTTGATGCGCTCGGCCGTGGCTTCGCCGATCAAGATGCCGTAGTTGCGGCGTACGTAGTTGGTGATGGCTTCGTCGAACTTGTCGCCGCCGATGCGCACGCTGGCCGCATACACGATGCCGTTCAAGGAAATGACCGCCACTTCCGACGTGCCGCCACCGATATCGAGCACCATGGAGCCGCGTGCTTCCTGGACGGGCAGGCCGGCGCCGACGGCGGCCGCCATGGGTTCGGGCACGATGTCGACGCTGCGGGCGCCCGCGCCCTCGGCCGATTCCTTGATGGCGCGCCGCTCGACTTGGGTCGAACCGAAGGGTACGCAGACCAGCACTCGGGGGCTGGGGCTCAAGAACCGGTTGCCATGCACCTTCTTGATGAAGTACTGCAGCATCTTTTCGGTGTAGGTGAAATCCGCAATCACCCCGTCCTTCATGGGCCGAACGGCGGTGATATGGCCGGGAGTGCGGCCCAACATGTTTTTGGCTTCGACCCCGACGGCGACGATGATTTTGCCGCCGCGCGTCGGTTCATCCTGCACCGCGACCACCGAAGGTTCGTTCAGAACGATGCCTCGTTCACGCACGTAAATCAGGGTGTTGGCGGTTCCAAGATCGATTGAGAGGTCATTGGAGAAATAACCTCTAAGGCGTTTGAACATGGGGTATTTTTCGCAAACTTTTGGGGTTAAAAAAAGATCGGCTAATGTAACAACCGACACGACATATCACAAGGCAACGTGTATCATCCCTAAAGCTTATATTGCGTGAGTTGCTGCGCACTTTGAGCACGTAGCCTATGAGCCTAACCCGTCAAGACGTCGAAAAAATCGCGCACCTTGCGCGCCTCTCCATCACCGAGCAAGAGATGCCGGTGTACGTGAGCAGTCTGTCGAGCATCGTCGACTTCGTTGACGAATTGTCGCGCGCCGAAACCGGCGGCGTGCAGCCCATGGCCCATCCGCTTGATGGCCAGCATCAGCGCCTGCGCGCCGATGAGGTGACCGAGCGCGACAATCATGAAAAGTACCAACCCAATGCACCCGCGGTGGCTGCGGGGTTGTATGTGGTACCGAGGGTCATCGAGTAGACCGGTGCTATTCTTGAGTGATGCTGCATAACCTTTCCATCGGCGAACTTGCCGACCGCCTTAGCAAACGACAGATATCCAGTGTGGAACTCACCCGGCATTTCTTAGGCCGGATCGAGCGCATGAACCCGGGGCTGAACGCCTTCATCACCCTGACGGCCGAGCAGGCGCTGAGAGACGCCGCCGCCGCCGATGCCCGCTTAAGCTCAGGCGAGAAGGGTCCACTGCTCGGCATCCCCATCATTCATAAAGACATTTTCTGTACCGACGGGGTCAAAACCAGCTGCGGCTCGCGCATGCTGGACAACTTTGTCGCCCCATACGATGCGACCGTGGTCGCACGCCTCAAAGGCGCGGGCACGGTCATGCTGGGCAAGTCCAACATGGACGAGTTCGCCATGGGTTCCTCCAATGAAACCAGCTACTACGGACCGGTCAGGAATCCGTGGGATACGGCCAAGGTTCCCGGCGGTTCGTCCGGAGGCTCGGCGGCGGCGACCGCCGCACGGCTGGCTCCCTTCGCCACGGGCACCGATACCGGCGGTTCGATTCGCCAGCCGGCCGCGTTAACCGGTGTCACGGGCCTGAAGCCAACCTACGGGCGCGTCTCGCGCTTTGGCATGATCGCCTTTGCCTCCAGTCTCGACCAGGCCGGTGTCTTCACGCGCAGCGCGGCCGACGCCGCTGCGGCCTTGCAGGTGATGGCGGGGTTTGATGCACGCGATTCGACCAGCGTCGATGCGCCGGTGCCCGACTATTCGATGGCCTTGAGCGCACCGCTCAAGGGATTGAAAATCGGTCTGTTGCGGGAGTTCTTCGAGGGGTTGGAACCGCGCAACGCCGCGCTCATCGAGGATGCCCTGACCATTTACACCGGCCTAGGTGCCGAGACACGGGAGGTCAGCTTGCCGCACTTGCCGCTGTCCGTACCCACTTATTACGTGGTCGCGCCGGCGGAGTGCTCTTCCAATCTATCGCGCTTCGACGGCGTGCGCTTCGGCTACCGCTGCAAAGACCCGAAGGATCTGATGGATCTGTACAAGCGCTCCCGGGGCGAGGGATTCGGCGCCGAAGTGAAACGCCGCATCATGACCGGCACTTATGTGTTGTCCGCCGGATATTTCGATGCGTACTATTTAAAGGCGCAGAAGGCGCGGCGCATGATCACCGACGATTTTCGCACAGCCTTCGAAAAGGTCGATCTCGTGATCGGCCCCACGACGCCGACGCCGGCCTTCGATATCGGCGCCAAGATCAACGATCCGGTTCTCATGTATCTGAACGACATCTACACCATCGGCGCCAATCTGGCGGGGCTGCCCGGGGTCTCGGTGCCCTGTGGGTTCGTGGACGGTTTGCCCATGGGATTGCAGCTGGTCGGACCGCATTTTGCCGAGGCGAAGCTGTTGAATGCGGCGCATCAATACCAGCAGGCCACGGATTGGCACCGGCACGCGCCGCGCGGGTACGAGTGATGAGCAACTGGGAAGTCGTCATCGGGTTGGAAATCCACGCGCAGCTCGCCACGAAGTCGAAGATCTTCTCGGGATCGCCGACGGCGTATGGCGCGCCGCCCAACACGCAGGCCGATTTGGTCGACTTGGCCTACCCCGGTACGCTGCCGGTCTTGAACGCGCGCGCCGTGCAGATGGCGGTCAAGTTCGGGTTGGCGATCAATGCCGCGGTGGCACGCCGCTCGGTATTTGCGCGCAAGAATTACTTTTACCCGGATCTGCCGAAAGGCTATCAAATAAGCCAGTACGAACTCCCCATCGTGGCGCGCGGTTCGCTCAACGTGATGCTGGACGACGGCTCGGTCAAAGTCGTCGGCATTACGCGCGCGCATCTGGAAGAGGATGCCGGCAAATCACTGCATGAAGGCTTGGCCAATGCCACGGGCATCGATTTGAACCGCGCCGGAACGCCGCTGCTGGAGATCGTCTCCGAGCCTGACATGCGTTCCGCCAAGGAAGCGGTGGCGTACATGAAGAAGATCCACACCCTGGTGCGGTATCTGGAGATTTGCGATGGCAATATGCAGGAGGGTTCGTTCCGCTGCGATGCCAATGTGTCGGTGCGGCCCAAGGGCCAAGAAAAATTCGGCACCCGCGCGGAAATCAAGAATTTGAATTCCTTTCGGTTTGTCGAGAAGGCCATCCAATACGAAGTCGCGCGGCAGATCGAGCTCATCGAGAGTGGCGGCAAGGTGGTGCAGGAGACGCGGCTGTACGATTCCGACAAGGATGAGACCCGCTCGATGCGCTCCAAAGAAGAAGCCAACGACTACCGGTACTTTCCGGATCCGGACCTGTTGCCCGTTGTCATGGATGAGCTGTTCATTGCCGCGGTTCGAGCCACATTGCCGGAGCTGCCGGACCAAAAGGCGGCGCGATTCGCCAAGGATTTCGCACTGTCGGCCTACGATGCCGGCGTTCTCTCCGCCAGCCGCGAACTCGGCGCTTATTTCGAAGCGGTTATAGCCGGTCTCGGCGCCAGCCATGCCAAGCTCGCGGCAAATTGGGTCATGGGTGAATTGTCGAGCGCCCTAAATCGCGACAACGTCGACATCGAGAATTCGAAAGTCGATCCTCGACAGCTCACCGGTCTGTTGAACCGGATCGTCGATGAAACGATTTCCGGCAAGATAGCCAAAGAAGTGTTCGAAGCCATGTGGTCCGAGGGCAAGGCCGCGGACGCCATCATCGAAGCACGGGGATTGAGACAAATCACCGACTCCGGCGCCATCGAAAGCGTCATCGACGCGGTCATTGCCGCGAACCCCAAACAGCTGGCGGACTATCGGTCGGGCAAGGATAAATTGTTCGGATTCTTTGTCGGGCAGGTGATGAAGGCGACGAGCGGGAAGGCGAATCCCGCGCAGCTGAACGAGCTGTTGAAGGCCAAGTTGGGCGGCGCTGGAGCGGGTAGCGGCGGAAATGCATGACCGCGACACCCTGCATCGCTTCCTGTTTGAGCGGTACCCGATTCGCGGACACATAGTCCACCTGGATGCGGCTTGGCGCGCATTGATTGAACATCGCCGCTACCCGGATGCCATTCGCGACACGCTGGGTGAAGCGGTGGTGGCATCCTTGTTGCTGGCGGCGACCATAAAATTCCAAGGGGTGTTGTCGCTGCAGTTGCAGGGCAGTGGCCCGGTGCACCTCATGCTGGCGCAGTGCACCAGCGGCTTGGGGGTAAGAGGTTTGGCTCGCCATCGAGAATTGAGCGCCGGCGGTTCCTTGAGAATTCGCGATCTGGTGGGCGAGGGCAATCTCACCGTAACCTTGGAAACCGACGACGGCGCGCAGCGCTACCAGGGCATCGTGCCCATCGAGGGCGAGCGCTTGGCCGACTCGCTGCAAGCGTACTTTCAGAACTCAGAGCAATTGCCGACGCGGTTGTGGCTGCAGGCAGACGAACTGGGCGCGTCCGGCATGCTGTTGCAAAAGCTTCCGGGCACTGGTGCCTTACCGGCTGCCGAGGCGGGCGCGATCGAGGATGCCTGGCGGCGCGTGCAACTCATCGCCGACACCCTGACGCCGGAAGAATTGCGCACGCTGGACGATGCGGAGATTCTGCATCGGCTGTTCAATGAGGACGATCTGCGTTTGTTCGAACCGTCGCCCGTGTACTTTCGTTGCCGCTGTTCCCGCGAACGGGTCGCCGGCATGCTGCAGGGACTTGGCGAAGTAGAAACGCGCTCAGTGATCGCCGAACGCGGCAAGGTGGAGGTGCATTGCGATTTCTGCAATCGCGCCTATGTATTCGACGCGGTGGATGTCGCGCAGCTGTTCAAGGCGCCCGTGGCCGCCGACAGCGGCAGTTCTGTTCACTGACAGGCTCCCAGCTACGGCTACGCTCGCGCCATTCGCGCGCTTGGGCGCTCTCCCGACCGGCAAAGTGTTGTGGCGCTTCGTGTTGCGGGCCGTCGCGTTGTTGCGGGTCGTGTTGCTGGGTGTCGCGTTGATCGGTACTGCTGGGGCGCAGGACAGCGGCCACACCGCCGGCGCCCCTTTCTACGCGAATAGGGCCGAGAAAATGCCCTCCGCGGCGGCGCTCACCGCCATCGGCCGCGAACTGTTCTTGGACCCAGCACTGTCCGCTTCCGGAAAAATTGCCTGTGCCAGCTGCCACGATCCGAGACGGGGATTCGGGCCGGCGAATGACCTGGCGGTGCAACCCGGCGGCGGCAACGGGCGCAGCGTCGGCGTGCGTGCTGTCCCCTCGCTCAAGTACGCGCAAAATATTCCGCCCTTCACTGAGCACTACATCGACGATGAAGGAGATGACAGCGTCGATCAAGGACCCGCCGGCGGACGCACGTGGGACGGACGCTCGTCGTCCGCACATGACCAGGCACGCCTGCCGCTGTTCTCGCCTCTGGAGATGGCGAATACGGATGCGGATGCCGTGGTCTTAAAAGTACGGCATGCGCGCTATGCCGGGGAATTTCGTGCAGCTTTCGGGGAGAAGATCTTCGGCGATGGGGCGTTGGCCTTCAAAGGAATTTTGATGGCGTTGGAGGTCTATCAGCAGAGTCCCGCCGAGTTTTACCCCTACAGCAGCAAGTACGACGCCTGGCTGCGCCGCGAAGTATCGTTGAGTCCACAGGAACTGCGCGGGCTCGCCGCGTTCAATGATCCTTCGAAGGGAAATTGCGCCCGCTGCCATCCGAGTGCCATGAGAAAAGGCGCCTTCCCGCAGTTCACCGATTTTGGTTTTGCCGCCATCGGTGCGCCGCGCAACTCGAGGATTCCCGCCAATGCGGATCGGCAGTATTACGACTTGGGGTTGTGCGGACCGCTGCGCACGGATCTAAAAGACCGGCGTGAGTATTGCGGCCTGTTCCGCACCCCAAGCTTGCGCAACGTAGCCATGCGGCCGGTGTTTTTCCACAACGGCGTGCTGCATACCTTGAGCGACGCCGTGCGGTTCTATGCCGAGCGGGATACGCAGCCGCAGAAGTGGTACCCGAGGGGCCGCGACGGCGGCACGCTCAAATTCGACGACCTGCCTGACGCTTATCGCGCGAACCTGGACAGGCAAGCGCCATTTGATCGTCACGTCGGCGAGATGCCTGCGATGAGTGAGAAAGACGTCGAGGATGTCGTGGCATTCCTGCAGACACTGAGCGATGGCTATGAGAAGCGCTAAGGGACTAATCCTAGGCCGCATTGGGAAGCGACGGCGGCGCGCATTGCACGAGTTCTCAGTAGGCGCGGAGTTTTACGGGAATCATGAGCGAACTCTTGCCGAACCATTTAATCTGTAGAGGTTCCTTTGCATCCGCAATAGTTTCGTTGCTGACGGCCTTTCCGGATCCGTAGTTGATCTGTTCGCCAGGCTGCTTGATGATACCCAGGACAACGACCAGTCGGCTCCCGGGCTCGAACTGCTTGCTTGTCAATCTGCCGCTTTTGAATTCAAGGATCTGGCGTTCGCCGGGGTCCAGAAGTTGGCGGTGCCCGCGGTCGCGCGCATAGCTGGCTCGAACCCAACAATACGAGAGATGG
The DNA here is from genome assembly GCA_030775865.1 of Pseudomonadota bacterium. Taxonomy (GTDB): domain Bacteria; phylum Pseudomonadota; class Gammaproteobacteria; order Steroidobacterales; family Steroidobacteraceae; genus Bog-1198. The sequence continues at coordinate 11,300 of JALYIH010000141.1, forward strand.
AAGTACTCGCCCTTGGGCGTCAGCTCAAACAGAGTGACCCCAAAGTCAAAATCTTTTTTATTGACGATGAATTCCAGAGTTCCGGAGAACAAACCGCTCACTTCGATCGGTTTGTCGAACGGTTCGCTGACGAATTCGATGCTATGTCCGATATTGGGCTTACTGTCGATAATGTTCCAGGTATCCAGAGCTTGGTCGATAGGGTTGTCGGCAGGTGACGCCCAATTCACGTCGGTCCGATTGGCGAAATCAACTGTGTGCTCGATGATTTCGTCGTTGAGCAGATCTTGACTCAATCGATAGGAGTTCCCGGAGCGAAGGCCGTTCAGGTGAAAGGTCAGTTTTTGATCGCTCATGGCCCCAAGCGAGGGGGTGTGCCTCCATAGGTTCGCGCCCATCACTTCATAGTTCACCTTGTCTTGGAGAATTGCGGGCTTCTTGCCGCCTTTGAAGATGTAGTCGAACCATTGGTAACGCAGGCCGATAATGTCGATCTGTGCTGCTGGATCGAGTTCATAGCCTCTTAGAGCAGAGATTATGGAGTTGCCCATCGGGCCTATTGTGCCGCGCTGGCCGCGAACATGGTCGTAGGGACCGATCACCAAATAGTGTTCAGCTCGCGGATTGTACTGATAGTGATGAATAAAATAAGACAGCGCTCCGATCTGTCCGCTGTCGTAGTAGCCGGTCGTCGTTAGCACCGGAATGTTGATGTGAGCAAATTCTTCGGCAGACGGCACCGTGTTCCGCCAGTAGGAGTCGTAGGCCGGATGCTCCAGCCATCGGTCAAAAATCGGATTCGGCGTTCCATCGATCTTGTCCAGGTCGCGGTAGGCTCTGCCGCTGGTATACCAATTCCGATTCAGCGTCTCCCAGCGCGCGCTGTCGTAATACGTTGCATCGTCGAGTGCTTTGGTATTCGTTGTGTAGAAGGGCCACGGAAAGGCATAGTTCATCCAAATGCCACCCTCCATGGGGAAATCTGTGCCAGGCGAGAAACTTACCGAGGGCATGATGGCTTTGAGTGCTGCTGGGAAGTGCTTGGCCGCCGCCCACTGAGTGAAGCCTTCATAGCTACCGCCGTACATACCGACGCGCCCATCGCTCCATGGC
>JALYIH010000142.1 GCA_030775865.1 Pseudomonadota bacterium
CTCAACGGCCATGAACCGCCTTCTCGACACACCTTGTCGACGCGGGTAGGATCGGCCTTATAAATATAAAAGGAGGCGGCCTCGCGATGAAACCCTTGGAAAAAAGACGCGCTGGCTGGAACTGGTGGTACCTGCTCTTTGTCATCCAGTTTGCCGTCGCTCTTTGGCCGCCTTTGTACAACAGGGCCGAGCCTTACCTGTCCGGGATTCCGTTTTTCTATTGGTTCCAACTGCTGTGGGTGATCGTCAGTGCCGTGTTCACGGCGATCGTCTATTTCGCCGTCGAAGAATAAATAAATAGCAGGAAGAGGAACACTCGTGCAGGAAGTGAACTGGATCGCGCTGACGATTTTCGTCTTGTTGTTTGGATTTATCACCTGGCTGGGATTCGCGGCAGCGCACTGGCGCAAGGGCGACCTCGACCTGCTGCACGAGTGGGGCTTGGGCGGCAGGCGTTTCGGCACCGTGATCACCTGGTTCCTGGTCGGCGGCGACGTGTATACGGCCTATACCTTCATTGCGATACCGGCGCTGGCATTCGGCGCGGGCGCGGTCGCGTTCTTCGCAGTGCCCTACACCATCATCATTTACCCGTTGATGTTTCTCATCTTTCGGCGCCTGTGGAATGTCTGCAGCAAGCACGGCTACATCACGGCGGGCGACTTCGTGAAGGGCCGCTTCGGCAATCGCTGGCTGGCGCTAGCGGTCACGATCACCGGCATCGTCGCCACGATGCCCTACATTGCCCTGCAGCTCGTGGGCCTGCAGGTGGTCATCGGCGCACTGGGCATTTCCGGGACGGGATTGATGGCCGATCTGCCGTTATTCATTGCTTTCGTGATACTGGCCGCATTCACTTATTCCAGCGGCCTGCGCGCACCGGCGTCCATCGCCATCGTCAAGGACATTTTGATCTACGTCACCGCCATCGCCGCGGTCATTGTCATTCCCTATGAGCTGGGCGGATTCGGCAAAATATTTTCATCCGTGCCCGCGCAGAAGTTGTTGTTGGCGGTGCCGGGTCCGAACACGACCGGCTCCTACAGCGGCTATGCGACGCTCGCCTTGGGATCGGCGCTGGCACTTTTCTTGTATCCGCATTCTCTGACGGGCATCTTGAGCGCCAGCAGCGGCAAGGTCATCCGCCGCAACGCTGCGATGCTGCCGGGCTACACCTTCATGTTGGGATTGCTGGCGCTGTTTGGTTTCTTCGTCATCGCCAGCGGCGTGGATAAGCTGCCCGAATATGCCGCAGGCTTCAAGCAATTCGGTAATAACTTTGCGGTGCCCGCCTTGTTGCTGCACAGCTTCCCGGCTTGGTTTTCAGGCATTGCATTCGCCGCCATCGGCATCGGCGCACTCGTGCCCGCGGCCATCATGTCGATCGCCGCGGCGAACCTGTACACGCGCAATATCCATCGCGAGTTCATCAACAAGAATCCCACCGACAAGCAGGAATCCCACGTCGCGAAATTGACATCGCTGATCGTCAAGGTCGGCGCGCTGATCTTCATTTTATTCGTGCCCACGCAATATGCCGTCCAACTGCAGCTGTTGGGCGGGATCTGGATCATTCAAACACTGCCTCCCGTCATGCTGGGCGCCTACACGCGCTGGTTCAATTCCTGGGCGCTGCTTGTGGGCTGGGCGGTCGGGACATTCGCCGGAACCTGGATGGCCATCGCGGTAAAACTGACCAACACCTATCCGCTGCACATTGGAAACCATACCTTTCCGGGATATAGCGCCGTGTACAGCGTGATCCTCAATCTGCTGTTGGCTGTGGTGCTGACGCCGGTGTTCAACGCGATGGCGGCGAACAAGACCCGCGTCGACCAGACCGTGGCGGCCGATTATCAAGCCTGAAGCGGACGGCACACGGCGCGAATGGGGGCTTGGCTGCAGCTAAGCCCTTGTTCTCATGGACTGTCACAAAAACGTCACATTTCGTCCTGATAATCGCCGCACCTAGCCACAAGCCCGAGCAGCCCAAGGCGGGCGGGGTAATTCAACTGGAGCGGCCATCAATGAAAACATATAAACGCCTTTTGATACTCGGCGTCGCAGCCTCTTTGAGCATAGCGGCTTCGGCCGCAGATATCTCCGGCGCGGGTGCCACGTTTCCCTATCCGATTTATGCCAAATGGGCGGATGCCTACAAGAAACTCACCGGTGTGGGACTCAATTATCAGTCCATCGGATCCGGCGGCGGCATCAAACAGATCAAGGCGAAGACCGTGACGTTCGGCGCGTCAGATATGCCGTTGAAGCCCGAGGATCTGAAATCCTCCGGCCTGATTCAGTTCCCCATGATCATCGGTGGTGTCGTGCCGGTCGTCAACATCAAGGGCGTGTCGCCGGGCCAATTGCATCTGGACGGCGCAACGGTAGCCAGCATCTACCTGGGCGATATCACGCAGTGGAACGATCCGGCGATCAAGAAGCTCAATCCGAAGTTGGCGCTGCCGAACACGGCCATCGCGCCGGTGTATCGCTCGGACGGATCCGGAACGAATTTCTTGTTCTCCGACTATTTGTCCAAGTCGAGCGCTAAATTTCAATCCAGCATCGGCGCCAACACGTCGGTGCAATGGCCCGTGGGTATCGGCGCCAAGGGCAACGAGGGCGTGGCGAACATGACCACGCAAACCGACGGGGCCATCGGCTATGTCGAATATGCCTTTGCCAAGCAGACCAAGATGTCATTCACCCTGTTGACCAATAAAGCCGGCAATGCCGTGGCCCCGAATGCGGAGTCGTTCCAGGCCGCGGCGGCGACGGCCGACTGGGCGGGCGCCGATAGTTACTACCTCATTTTGACCGATCAAGCCGGCGCGAAGAGCTGGCCGATCACCGGTGCGAGCTTCATTCTGATGTACAAACAACCGGAAGATCCGGCGCCGGTCAAAGAAGCATTGAAGTTCTTCGCGTGGGCTTACCATGATGGCGCTAGTATGGCGGCCGAACTTGACTATGTACCGCTGCCCGCGGCGCTGATCGCCCAGGTGAAAAAGACCTGGACGTCGGAAATCACCTCGGGCGGCCGGCCGGTGTGGAGCGGCCAGTAGACGCGCGTCTTGCGGATTAGCTAGCCAAGATTTAGGTAGTTAAGATACGGTCGAGCCCGCCGGCAATTGCTCGCGGGCTCGATCTATTGGCATATGGCGGGAGCGGAACTTACATCGTGGCGATCATAGATCCGGGGCACGCCGCAAAGCAGCTGATTTACGAGAGAATATTCCGGTCCGCCACGTTGATCGCGGCGGTTCTGGTGCTGTTGATCCTGGGCGGCGTCGCGGTCTCGCTTTTGCGCGGCGCATGGCCGGCATTGTCCCACTTCGGATTCTCATTCGTCACCCGCGAGATTTGGAATCCGGTCACGGATCAGTTCGGCGCGCTGGCGCCTATTTACGGCACCGTGATGACCTCAGCTATAGCCATGGCCATAGCCGTACCGACCGGATTCGGAATCGCCTTGTTTCTCACGGAGCTGTGTCCGCCCCTGTTGAAACGGCCGATCGGCGTCGCCGTGGAGCTGCTGGCGGCGGTGCCCAGCATCATATTTGGCATTTGGGGCTTGTTTGTTCTGGCGCCGGTGCTGCAGCGGCACGTGCAACCTTGGCTGATACGCAATCTCGGCGACTTTCCCGCCATCGGTCATCTGTTCAAGGGGCCGCCGTACGGTATCGGCATTCTCACGGCCGGAGTCGTGCTGGCCATCATGGTGCTGCCCTTCATTGCGGCAACCATGCGGGATGTTTTCGATACCGTACCGCCGATGTTGAAGGAATCCGGTTACGGACTGGGTGCGACGACCTGGGAAGTCATTTGGAACGTGGTGGTGCCGCATTCGCGGGTGGGCATCGTCGGCGGGATCATGCTTGGGTTGGGGCGTGCGCTCGGCGAAACCATGGCCGTGACGTTCGTGATCGGCAACGCGCATCGCATCAGTTCATCTTTGTTGGCGCCGGGCACGACGATCTCCTCGGCGATTGCCAACGAGTTCACCGAAGCGGTGGGGGACCTGTACACCTCTTCGCTCATCGCGCTGGGGCTGCTGCTGTTCTTGATCACCTTCACCGTGATCGCCGCGGCGCAGGCAATGCTGCGCAGGCTCCAACGGCGCTCAGGAGCCGTCGCATGAATCGGCGCATGCTGCGCAAGATCAAAAATGGCGCATTTCTGTCGCTGTCTCTGGTCGCCACCCTCACGGGGCTCGCCTGCCTGGCCGCGATCCTCTGGACGCTGATATCGCACGGCGTGTCCGGCCTGTCGGGACGCATATTTACCCAGATGACGCCGCCTCCGGGCGGCCAAGGCGGACTGCTCAATGCCATCTACGGCAGCGGCGTGATGACGCTGCTGGGGATCTTGATCGGTTCTCCGATCGGCGTGCTGGCGGGAACCTATCTGGCGGAATACGGCAGAAATTCGCGCCTGAGCATGGCAATCCGCTTCATCAACGATGTTCTATTGAGCGCACCTTCGATCATCATCGGCTTATTCATCTATGAGATGGTCGTGGTCCGAATGGGCCATTTTTCAGCCGTTGCCGGCGCACTGGCATTGGCGGTGCTCGCCATCCCCGTCACCTTGAGAACCACCGAAGACATGCTGAATCTGGTGCCCATCGGCATGAAGGATTCTTCCGCGGCGTTGGGTGCGTATCCGTGGCGCACAATATTGAGCGTTCTATATCCTGCGGCGCGCAGCGGCATCGTCACCGGGCTGCTGCTGGCAATCGCGCGCATCAGCGGAGAAACCGCGCCGCTGCTGTTCACCGCGCTCAACAATCAATTTTGGAGCACCAACTTGAATGCTCCCATGGCGAATTTACCCGTGGTGATCTTTCTATTTGCGCTAAGCCCCTACAAGGACTGGCAAGACCTTGCGTGGGCAGGTGCGTTGATCATCACGGTGACCATCCTGCTACTCAGCATTTCCGCCCGCGTAATATTGGCACTGCTGCGGGCAGAACGAGGTTCTTGAACGTGATCCCCTCGACCAAGCCGCCGAGACATCTAAAAACGCGTTTGCCCACCGCCGTAGCCGTGACGCCCGAGCAGGACTTGGGGCCGGCGAAAATCGAAGTTCGTTCGCTGAATTTCTATTACGGGGCCGTGCAATCGCTGCACAACATCAACATGACTCTGGCCGACCGCTCGATATCCGCTTTCATCGGACCGTCAGGCTGCGGCAAATCGACGCTGCTGCGGGTGATGAACAGAATGTACGCGTTGTATCCGGGACAGCGGGCCGAGGGCGAAGTGCTGATCGGCGGGCGCGACATTCTGGGGCCGTCGGTCGATGTCGCGGAACTGCGCTATCGCGTCGGCATGGTGTTTCAAAAGCCCACCCCGTTTCCCATGTCGGTGTTCGAGAACGTGGCCTTTGGCCTGCGTCTGGCGGGGGGTATTCGCAGCGCCGACCTCAAAGTGCGCGTCGAATCCGCATTGCGCGATGCCGCGCTTTGGGACGAGGTCAAGGACAAGCTGAGCGCCGATGGCCGCAGCCTTTCCGGCGGCCAGCAGCAGCGGCTCTGCATTGCGCGCGCCGTTGCCGTGCAACCCGAAGTGCTGCTTCTCGATGAACCCACCGCGGCCCTCGATCCCATCTCGACGCTGCGCGTCGAGGAAACCTTGCAGGCGCTGCGCGAAAAATATTGCATCGTCGTGGTCACGCACAATCTGCAGCAGGCAGCCCGCGTATCCAATGTCACCGGGTTCATGTTCATGGGGGAGCTGGTCGAGATCGGTCCGTCGGGCGAAATATTCACCTCGCCGAAGGATCGTAGGACCGACGACTACATCACCGGTCGCTTCGGCTAGCCGGCATGAATGACATCCTCACGAGCGGCATGACGGAATCGACCATGATTTCCCCCGAGGTGCGCGACAGCTTGTCGAATCCGGTCATGGCCGCGCGCAACGTCAGCGTCTTTTACGGCGACAAATGCGCGGTGAGAAGCGTCAGTCTCGATATCGGACGCAATCAGGTGCTGGCGCTGATCGGGCCCTCGGGCTGCGGAAAATCCACGTTTTTGCGCTGTCTCAATCGCATGAACGACACGATTCCCAGTGCGCGGGTGCAGGGCACGATCACGCTGGATGGACAGGATATCTACGCCAAAAGGCAGGACGTGGCGCAACTGCGGGCGCGAGTCGGCATCGTATTTCAGAAGCCCACGCCGTTTCCGCACTCGATCTACGCCAATGTCGCCTACGGACCGCGAATCCACGGTTTGGCGAGGAATCGCGCCGACATGGATGAACTGGTCCAGGTGAGTTTGGCGCGTGCGGGCCTGTGGGACGAGGTCAAGGAGCGCTTGTCCACGCCAGGTACCAGCCTGTCCGGCGGCCAGCAACAGCGTCTGTGCATTGCCCGGACCATCGCCGTCAATCCGGAAGTCATTCTCATGGACGAACCGACCTCGGCGTTGGACCCCATCGCCAGCGCGAAAATCGAAGACCTGATCGATGAGCTGCGCGAGAACTACGCCATCGTGATCGTGACGCACAACATGCAACAGGCGGCGCGCGTGTCGCAGCGCACCGCCTATTTTCACATGGGCGATTTGGTCGAAATTGGCCCGACGGAACGGGTCTTCACCAATCCGCAGCAGAAACTCACCGAAGACTATATTACGGGCCGATTCGGCTGAGCAGGCAGCCGGCTCCCATGAGCCGGGGGGAGCGGGATTTCTAGCGTTGCGACGGTATGAATTCCTCGAGCACGGCGGCGCGCATCAGGTCCGGCGGCAGCAGGCCCTGGCCCAAGATGAAGTCGTGAAACCTCTTCTGGTCGAACTTCTTGCCCAATGCAGCTTCGGTTTCCTTGCGCAACGACAACAGCCGCGTATAGCCGTAGAAGTAGCTGTTCGCTTGTCCGGGACTACGGAAGGTGAAGCGCTCGACTTCTTCCTTGGCGAAGGCGTGGCTCAGCATGACGTCTTTCTCAAGCACCGAATACGCCTGTGCTTCGGTAACCGCACCGCTTTGCAGCTCGGGATCCAGGAAAGCGCGAGCGGCACGCAGCAAGCGCAGTTGCAGCGTCAGGAGTTGGCCTTCCACCGGTTCGTACGGCTGCATGATGTACTCGGCGTACAACCCCCAGCCTTCGGCGTTGGTGGAGTTGAAGGCGTAGAGCGCCCGCGCGAGGCTGACGCCGTGCTCGACCATGGAATCGAATTGCAGTTCGTGGCCGGGCCGCGCCTCATGTGCGGTCAGTGTCCACGCCACCGCGTCGAACGTAAAATCGTCGTACTTGTCTTCCGCACCACCCGTGGCGGAGGGAATATTCAGCGGCAGCACGAATTGCCCGCGCTGTCCGGTGTTGTGCAGAAACGGCGGCGGCGTCATATGCGGCGCGGGCTGCTGCGCAGTTTCGGCGGGGGTCGCCAAACGAATGATGGCCGGGCGGTCGGGCAGCGTCACGAGATTCTTTGCCAGGATGATTTTTTCGATGTCGTGCAGGCGATTTTCGAAAAATGGCAGGATCGCCTCGCCCGTTATCTGCTTTTTCTTCAACTCCGCAATGACGGCGCGATAGTCGCCCGATGAATAACCATTGGCTTTCGCCACTTGCGCCGCGAGCGGCGCCATCTCGGTTTGGTATTGCACAAAGGCGGCGTGCGCCATTTTGGCGATCTGCGCCGGTGGTATATCGATGCCGTATCCCTCGAACGCCAGCACATATTTTTCCGGCGGCAAACGAAAGTCGGTGCGCGCCTTGGGCAGGATATTCACCCTGACCCAGGTGTCGTAGTCGGCCAATTGCGCCTTTAATTTATCGTACGCAGGCTCCCAACCGGTCAAGTTGTACTTTTTGAACAGGCTCGCAATGCCTTCGACGTAATTCGAGTTGCGGCCAAGATCGGTCTCGACCTCTTCTTTGGACGGAAATATCACACCGTGCTTGGCGATTTGCTCTGCCTCGCGCTCTTTCAATCGCTCGGTAAACGGCTTGTAGCCGGCTTCGACACCGGCGTACTTACGAAGCCGTACCAGCGCGGCCGGACGCCGCTGCGCGGCCACCTGGTCATCGAGCAGTCCGCGCAAACCCTGAAATATCTGCGCGCTGGCATTGTGAAACGGCACCTCATGCGCGAGCTCGAAGTCCTCGACACGAAATTGCAGATTGAAACTCTTTTGCAGAATATCGATGTCTTCTTGGACGTTTTTGTCCTTGACGGTGGCGCGCGCCGCCTTGAGTTTGGTCAACGCGGCTTCGAGCTCCCGCCGTGCGGCCGCCTCGTCCGCGCGCGAAGGATCGGAAATACGCTCGTCGAATTTCGCAACGCCCTGTGCCGAGCCCGCCTCGGGCGAGTGCTCCAGCTGCACACTGAGCAGCATGTTCGTGAGGTCGTTGCTCTGCTTGATCCACGCCTTTTCCGCGTGATTGCCGTTAGCGGCCTCTTGGCCGGCCGCCTGTTGGCCCATTGCCGCAAATGATAGGGTGCTCAAGAAAATCGCGAAGCTTAATCTGTGCATACTTTTCCCGGTGAATACGGCAGCCCTGTGCCGCTGGATCCTTATTAGACCACTCATCTGGTCCCTCGGCCCGGTGATTATGACCGGTTGGTTTAGCGCTCGCCTTCCTGACGAGTATTTGAACCGATCAACATCACGATGCCAAAACCGGCGCGTGTTGGACTCGTCCTCTGCACCGTGATGTTGGCGGTCCAGTGCGAAAGGCCTAGGGGGATAGGATGCTTCGAGGCAACTGCTCTTCGTGCCTCGAAGCATCCTATCCCCCTAGGCCATGTGAACACCGGTCAATTCCACGATGCCGAGGTCTAGTCGGTGTTGCGCAACAAATCGTTCAGCGAGGTCTTGGCCCGGGTCTGTGCATCCACGCGCTTGACGATCACTGCGCAGGCGAGAGCGTACTTGCCATTGGCTGCCGGCAGCGTGCCCGGTACGACCACCGCACCCGCAGGCACGCGGCCGTAGAGAATTTCATCCCGTTCACGATCATAGATGCGCGTGCTTTGACCGATGAATACGCCCATCGAAATGACGGCGCCGGATTCGACGACCACCCCTTCGACGATTTCAGAGCGCGCACCGATGAAGCAGTTGTCCTCGATGATCGTGGGGCTCGCCTGCAACGGTTCCAGCACGCCGCCGATGCCGACGCCGCCGGACAAATGCACGTTCTTGCCGATCTGCGCGCACGAACCGACCGTGGCCCAAGTATCCACCATGGTGCCGGTGTCCACGTACGCACCCACATTGACGTAGCTGGGCATCAACACGACGTTTGAGGCGACGAAGGCGCCGCGCCGCACGGTCGCCGGCGGCACCACGCGCACACCGGCAGCGGCAAAGCGCTCAGCATCAAAGCCGCTGTACTTCAACGGGACTTTGTCATAGAAATTCATCGCGCCGGCCGCCAGCGGCGCGTTGTCGTTGATGCGAAACGACAGCAGCACGGCCTTCTTGAGCCATTCGTGCACAATCCATCGGCCACTATCGGGCTGCGCGACGCGCAGCTCGCCGGCGTTCAACAATTCGATCACGCTGTCGACCGCGGTGCGCAGCTCGCCGGACGCCGTGCGCGGCGTGAGTTGCGCCCGCGCTTCGTAAGCGCCGTCGATGACGGATTTGAGCGCGTCGTGAGAACTCAAGATCGGGCTGCGTCGCGGCGGTCCAGCGCCTGCGTGAGGCCTTCCTGCACGCGCCGGCACACCTCTTCCGTCAGCAGGCCGCCGTCCGCCCCGGTGATGTAGAACACGTCTTCCGCGCGTTCGCCCACCGTCATGATCTTCGCGCCATTGATGGCGACCCGTTCGGCTCGAAACACCTTGCCGACCTCGGACAACAAGCCCGGGCGGTCGGCCGCGATCAACTCCAAAATGGTCCGTTCGTTGCGGTTATCGACGCTGAAATTGACCTGAGTCGGCGTCCAGAACATTCGCACCTGGCGCGGAGCCCGGCGTGTGACGGCGGGCGGTGCGTCTTCGACCTGCTTCAAGGCGCGCCACAAGCCGCGCTCGATTTCCTGAACGCGTTCCGCGTCGGCGATGACCGCGCCGTTGTCTTCCAGCACTTCGTAGGTCTCCAGACTGAATCCGTTGGCACTCGTGATCAGACGCGCGTCGACCACGTTCAGGCCCATTTGATCGAGTACGCCGGTGGTGCGCGCGAAGCTTCGCAGGCGCCGCGGCGTGTAAGTGAGCACGGCAGTACCGCCCCGGTCCGTCAGCTGCCGTATGGCGACCAACGGCGAGTCGTCGTCCGCTCTTCGAGTGGCCAGCAGGGCGGTATGCCAGGCGATCTCCTCGGCTGTATAGCGCAAAAAATATGCCTCGGTCCACTGTGTCCAGACCGCTGCAGCCTGTGTCGGCGTCACGCTTTCGGACATGATCGAGAGCGCCTGCTCCTGGGTTTCGCGGATCAGCTCGTCTTGGTCGATCGGAGTTTCGAGGCCCCGGCGCAGCGCCCTCTTGGTGCGCTCATAAAATTCCTCGAACAGCCGTGCCTTCCAGGAATTCCATAGTTTGGGATTTGTGCCGCGCACGTCGGCCACGGTCAACACATACAGATAGTCCAGGTGAACTTGATCGCCGACGCGCCGCGCGAACTCTTGAATGATCGCCGGGTCGCTGATGTCCTTCTTTTGCGAAGTGATGGATAGGATCAAGTGGTTCCTCACCAGCCACGCGACCAAGCGCGCCTCATAGCGTCCGAGTCCCTGTTCCAGGCAAAAGGCTTCGGCGTCGACCGCGCCGAGTTCCGAGTGATCGCCGCCGCGGCCTTTCGCGATGTCGTGGAACAGCGCCGCCAGATAGGCGATTTCCTGGCGCGGCAAGGATTGCATGATCTGGCTCAAACTGGGAAATTCATCGTTGTACTTCGGCATGGCGAGACGGCGCAGATTGCTGACGACGAAAAGCGTATGCGCATCCACGGTGTAGGCGTGAAACAGGTCGTACTGCATGCGGCCGACGACCCGGCCGAACGAGGGAATATAGCGGCCGAGCACGCCGTATAAATTCATGCGGCGCAGTTCGTGCGTGACGCCGACGGGGGCGCAAAGAATTTCAATGAACAGTCGATGGTGGCGGGGGTTCTGCCGAAATTCCTCATCGATGAGCCACACGTGGGTGCCGATCAAGCGGATGGTCTCGGCGCGCACACCGCGTAGTTCCGGATGTTGCTGCAACAGCACGAACAGCTCCAGCAGCGCGGATGGATGGCGGGCAAAAACTTCCGGATGCGTCACTTCCAAATAGTCATTGCGAATTTGGAAGCGGGCGTTGATCGGCAGCGGCGCGGCACTTTGCGTCAAGATGGCCTCGCGAAACAGCTGCAGCAGCATCTCGTTCAGCAAACTGACGTCCATCACCGTGCGGTAGTACTTCTGCATGAGCTGCTCGACTGCCAGGGTAAAGCTGGCGTCTTCGTAGCCGAACAGTTTCGCGAGCTTGATCTGGTAGTCGAATAACAGCCGATCCTCGCGCCTGCCGGTCAATGCGTGCAACCCGAAGCGAATTTTCCACAAGAATGATTGGCCGGCCTTGAGCTTGCGCAATTCCTCGCGCGTCAAAAATCCATGCGCCACGAGTTCATCGAGTGTGTCGGTTCCAAAATGCCGTTTGGCCACCCACCCGATGGTCTGGATATCACGCAATCCACCGGGGCTGGATTTGACGTTCGGTTCCAGGTTGTAGGCGGTATCAAAATAGCGATGATGCCGTTCGGTTTGCTCCTTGCACTTCGCTTCGAAGAAATCCTGCGACGACCAGAGCCGATCGGGAGCCAATGCGCGCCGCATGCCGGCGAACAGCGGCTCCGGTCCGGACAGCAGGCGCGCCTCGAACAATGTGGTCGCGACGCTGATGTCGGCCAGGCTTTCGCGCTGACAGTCATCGATGGATCGAACGCTGTGTCCGACCTCCAAACCGATGTCCCAAAGAAAGGTCAAGAATCGCTCGATGTCGGGCTGCCAGTCCGCGGAATCGCTCTTCGGCAACAGCACCATGATGTCGATGTCGGAACTCGGGTGCAGCTCGCCGCGGCCGTAGCCGCCGACGGCGACGAGGCTCAAGTCGCCGGCAAACTTGCCGGTGTGATTTACCCACGCGGCGCGCAGCGCCATGTCGACTAATTTGGCGCGATCGCGCACCAAATCTTCGATGGGCTCGTCGGCGACGAAGCGATCTTTCAAGAGTTCAGTGCCCTGGTCCAGCACCTGGCGAAACACGATGGGGGAGAACTGGCCCTCTTCGAGGGCTGCGGGAACGGCCGTCAAGTAGGCCCAGTCGGCGTTTTGGTCGAGAAACTTGCCGTGGGCGTTCAAGAAGCCGCCGCGGCCGCGGGTGTACTTGCGCTCGCGCCCAAAGTGAGCACCTCAAAGCCGTCGTCGGTGACCAAAATCGTATGTTCCCATTGCGCCGATAGCGACTGATCCTTGGTGACGACAGTCCAGCCGTCCGGTAGCAAGCGCACGTCGCGCCGCCCGGCATTGATCATGGGCTCGATGGTAAAGGTCATGCCCGCAGCCAACGTAAGTCCCGTGCCCGGTTTGCCGTAATGCAGCACCTGCGGGTCTTCATGATAGACACGGCCTATGCCGTGGCCGCAGTACTCGCGCACGACCGAGAAGCTGTTGGTTTCCGCGTAAGTCTGGATGGCGTGCCCAATGTCGCCCAAGTGGGCGCCCGGCCTGACTTGCCGAATCCCGCGCCACATGGCCTCGTAACAGGCACTCGTCAGGCGCCGGGCGATAATGGCGGGATTGCCGACAAGATACATGCGGCTGGTGTCCCCGTGAAATCCGTCCCGAATCACCGTGACATCGATATTGATGATGTCGCCGCTCTTCAAGCGCTTGTCACCCGGGATGCCGTGGCACACCACATGGTTGACCGACGTACAGATGGTCTTCGGGAAGCCTCTGTAGTTCAGATTGGCTGGAATGGACTTCAGCTCCTCGACGATGAAGTCGTGGCAACGTTTGTCCAGCTCTTCGGTGCTAACGCCCGGCTGGACAAAGGGCTCGATCATGTCCAATACGCTGGCGGCCAGGCGGCCGGCTTCGCGCATTTTGTCCTGTTCGGCGGGGGTCTTGATGGTCACATTCATAAGTAAAGTTGAGGTTAACCTTGAGGCTACGGCGGGCTTTGTTTCCACCAGGGGTTCATGGTATAAAGCGCGGCTATTTTTAACAACCCCGCACGCGTGTCGTCACAATCGACTGGGTGCCCGGCTTCGCTTAGAAAATGAAGGCCATGCCTTCGATTTCAAGGCTAAAACCGGGTTGCCGATTGGGGCACGCGGAGGCTCAACCCAACAGGAGTGTTTTATGACCAGCGTGTCCATGCGACAAATGCTGGAAGCGGGCGTCCATTTTGGACACCAAACCCGCTTCTGGAACCCGAAAATGGCTCCGTTCATCTTCGGCGAACGCAACAAAATCCATATCATCAACCTCGAGAAGACCCAGCCTCTGTACGCGTCTGCGGCAGCGTTCATCCGGGGCGTGGCTTCCGAGGGCGGCAAAGTGCTGTTTGTCGGCACCAAGCGCTCGGCGCGCGATGCGGTTCAGAAGGAAGCGGCCCGCTGCGCCATGCCGTATGTCAACCAACGTTGGCTCGGCGGCATGCTCACCAACTTCAAGACCATTCGCCAGTCCATCAAACGGTTGAATGAGTTGGACGACATGGCCCAGAGCGGCGCTCTCGATCGTCGCGGCAAAAAAGAAGCGCAGATGCTGCGCCGTGAGATGGACAAATTGCTGCGAAGCCTCGGCGGTATCCGCCACATGACGGCGCTGCCGGATGCGCTTTTTGTCATCGATGTCGGCCATGAACAAATCGCGATACATGAAGCACGGAAACTCGGCATTCCGGTGGTCGCCGTGGTCGATACGAATTGCTCGCCCGACGGCATCGACTATGTCATTCCGGGCAATGATGACGCGATGCGCGCCATCCTGCTATACGCCGGCGGCATCGCCGATTCCGTATTGGAGGGTAAAGCCTCGCTGCCCGAAGTTCCCGTGGGTGAAGATGAATTCGTGGAGCTGGACGAGGAAGGCAATCC
>JALYIH010000143.1 GCA_030775865.1 Pseudomonadota bacterium
GCTGTGAAAGGCTTCAAATCGGCCATGAGCGAAGGCGAAACGGAAGATAAGGCCAAACAGCTGAAGCAAGATGCGGACTTCGAGCCGAGCGTTGCTGCGCGAGAAAGCGCCGCTCGGGAAAGCGAAGTCAAGGTACCTCCAAAAACCAACGCTTGATGCCTCATGCTTGATGTTGGGTTCTCGGAGATACTGCTTACCTCAGCCATAGCACTCATCGTGTTGGGGCCTGAGAGACTCCCCAAAGTTGCTCGTCAGGTTGGCAACTGGGTCGGGCGCGCGCGCGCGATGGCGCGTCAATTGAGCGAGCAATTGGAACGCGAAGTCAGTGCCGAAGAACTGATGAAGCAAACCAAATCGAGCAGCTCTACGTCCACGTCTGCCTCGAGCTCTGCGGCTGCGGCAAAAACCAGCGCACCATCTGCTTTTGACACCTCGTACACACCGAACATACCGCCGCCGCCGGTAGCGCCGCCGCCCGCGAGCGCACCCCCCGGCGCGTATTCACCGGAAACAGCGTCAACCGTGCATGGCGCGGATTGGCACGCGAGCCCGCCAGAAAACAAACTCACCCATGAGTGAGCCCGGGAACCCTGGCGGTCTGGCCGAAGGCACCCTGATTTCACACTTGCTGGAGCTGCGCGATCGCCTCTTGAAAGCGATGCTGGCGGTGGGCATTTGCTTTGTGCCCTGTGCCTTCTACATGAACCAGATTTTCAGCTTTGTGGCGAAACCGCTGAAAGCCAAATTACCCGCAGGCGCAACCATGATTGCCACGAGCGTCGTGGCCCCCTTTACGGTGCCGTTCAAGTTGGCGCTGGTGCTTGCCATAGGCTTGGCCATTCCCGTTGTGCTCTATCAGGCGTGGGCATTCGTGGCCCCCGGCCTCTACAAACACGAGAAAAAGCTCGCGGTGCCCCTGCTCATCTCGAGCATCATCCTTTTTTATATGGGCGCTGCGTTTGCCTATTACGCGGTTTTTCCGGTGATGCTGAGCTTCTTCGTCGCCACCACGCCCTCCGGCGTGCAGATGATGACCGACATGGGCAGCTACCTGGATTTCGTCATGGTGCTGCTGCTGGCGTTCGGTTTGGCCTTCGAAGTGCCGGTGGCTACGGTACTATTGGTGTGGACGGGCTTTGTTAAGATCAAGTCGCTCAAGAAAAATCGCGGTTTTGTGCTGTTGGGGATATTCATCTTTGCCGCTTTTGTCACGCCACCCGACGCGGTGTCGCAGAGTGCAATGGCGGTGCCGATGTACTTGCTCTACGAAATAGGGATCATCATGGCCGGACTGTTACTCAAAGAAAAAATAGCGGCGCGCGAGAAAGAGGAAGCAGAACAGGCTGAGCGCGAAGCCGGGGCTTGATTTGAGCGCAACTTTTTTTGGGCACCCGCGCGGGCTGGCCACGCTGTTTCTCACCGAAATGTGGGAACGGTTCACCTTCTATGGCATGCGCGCGGTCCTCATCCTGTTCTTGGTCGCTTCCGTTTCGACGGGCGGCCTCGGCCTCGACGACAAGACCGCCGCCGCGATCTACGGCCTGTATAACGCGGCTGTTTACCTGGCGGCGCTGCCCGGGGGTTGGGTCGCTGACCGCCTCATCGGCGCGCAGCGCGCCGTCATGCTCGGCGGCGTATTGATTACCACCGGCAACTTGCTGCTGGCGATTTCCACGAGCCCGAAGGGCTTCTATATCGGCCTCTTGGTCATCATTTTGGGTGTTGGGCTGCTGAAACCCAACGTCAGCGCCATCGTGGCCGGCTTATATCCTGAGGGCGGCGCGCGGCTCGATTCAGCGTTTACGATTTTCTATATCGGCATCAATATTGGCGGTGCCTTAGGTCCCATCGTGATCCCGCTGGCGCAGAAATTCTTCGGCCTGCGGGCGGGATTCGGCGCGGGCGCCATCTTCATGATCCTGGGCGTGCTGCAGTTTTATTTCACGCGAAAGTATCTGGGAGAGGCCGGGGTGCGCCCCGCACCCATTCATGCACTCGGCAGCGACACAACCTTGGTGCCGCGCTCCAAAGAGTGGATGCGGTTGTGGATTGGCGTGGCTGCATTGACGTTGGTGGTTTTTGCGGTAAGCGGGGGATGGATTCCGATGGATGCTCTGCGGTTGGGCCAAGCCGCCGCTTACGTCATCGCAGGCATGGGAATTCTGTATTTTGCCTACTACTTCATTTTCGCGGATCTCACCCCGGAGGAACGTAAGCGCGGCGTGGTCCTGGTGGTGCTCTTCATCGGGTGCGCGCTATTTTTCTCAGGGTTCGAACAGGCCGGTTCGTCGCTGAATTTGTTTGCCGAGCGCTATACCGATCGGATGATCTCGTGGTTGCACTTTGAGATTCCCACGGGTTGGTTTCAGTCGTTGAATTCGATCTTCATCATCGTGTTCGCGCCGTTTTTTGCGTGGGCGTGGATCGCTCTCGCGCGGCGCAATCTCAATCCTTCCGCGCCTGCCAAATTCGCGGTCGGCGTGATGTTGATGGGCTCCGGATTTCTGGTCATGGCAGCGGCGGCGGTCTTCGTGGCTCACGGGTCGAAGGTTCTGCCGTATTGGCTGATCATGACCTATTTGCTGCACACCTTCGGCGAGCTCTGCTTGAGCCCTGTGGGCTTGAGTTATTACACCAAATTGGCCCCCAAGCGTTTCGTCGGTCAGATGATGGGCATGTGGTTTCTCGCCACCTCGCTGGGCAACCTCGTCGCGGGGCTGATTGCCGGAGAGTTCGACGCGAACAACGTCGCCGCCATGCCGGGGCAGTACATGCACATCGTGTATTTTTCGGTGGGAGTGGGCGCGATACTCTTGGTCCTAAGCCGGCCGGTGAAAAAACTCATGGGAAACGTCGAATGATTAACGGTGGAACCTCGGCGCCGCAGCTCACGCTGAAGGCCATTCTTCTATCGATCATTCTCACCGTCATTCTTGCCTCCGCCAACGCCTACGTGGGTTTGTTCGCCGGCCTGACCGTGGCCACCGCGATTCCCGCCGCGGTCATTTCGATGGCGGTGCTGCCGCTGTTCGGCAAGACCAACATCCTCGAGAATAATATTGTCGCGACCGGGGCTTCTGCCGGCACATCCATCTCGGCAGGCGCGATTTTTACCTTGCCGGCACTCATTTTGCTGCATCACTGGATGAGCTTCGATTACTGGTGGACGTTCGCCATCGTGGGCTTAGGCGGCTTGCTCGGCGTGTTGTTCTCGGTGCCTCTGCGGCGCACGTTGATCATCGAACAGAGGCTCAAGTTTCCCGAAGGCGTCGCTGCGGCCGAAGTGCTGAAAGTCGGCGCCAATCCCGGGGTCGGCGCCAAGGTTTTAGGGATTGCCAGCGTCGTTGGCGGCGTGTTCAAGCTCTTCACCTCAGGCTTCGGACTACTGCCCGAGACGTTCGTCGCCAAAAGTTTCGTTGGCGAGCGCGGCATCGCCTTCTTCAGCTACGGCTTTTCGCCGGCGCTGCTCGGCGTCGGCTACATCGTGGGCCTCAATGTCGCGGTGCTGATTGCCGCCGGCGGATTGTTCTCCTGGTGGCTGGCCATCCCGATATACAACGCGTACTTCTTCAATCACGATCCCGTGTTGCTTCAGAAGCTGGTCGGACTGAATCCCGAAGATGCTGCCTTCGCCATTTGGCGCGCTCAGGTGCGCTACATCGGCGTTGGCTGCATGCTGACCGGCGCCCTGTGGGCGCTTTGGTCGCTGCGCAAGTCCCTGCTGTCGGCGGTTCGCAGCGGCCTCAAGGTCGGAGGCAATGGAGCCGCGGCGGTTCCCCATACCGAGCGTGACCTGCCCATGGGCGCCGTGCTCATCGGCATCGGGCTGTTCGTCATCCCGCTGTTCTTGTTGTACTACCTGGTCGTGGGCAGCATAGGGGTGGCCCTCGCCATGGCGGTCATCATGATCGTCGCCGGATTCTTGTTTTCTTCCGTCAGCGGCTACATGGCCGGACTCGTCGGTTCATCGAATAATCCGGTCTCCGGCATTACGATCTGCACCATTCTGTTTGCCTCATTGGTGCTCATGTGGATGGTGGGCGGCAAGTCCGCGATCGGCGCGGTGGCCGTGGTGTTCATCGGTGCGGTGGTATGCAATGCCGCGGCGGTGGCGGGCGATAACCTTCAGGATCTGAAGGCCGGTCAACTGGTGGGTGCCACACCGTGGCGTCAGCAAGTCATGCTCATGGTCGGCGTGATCGCCAGCGCCGCCGTGATGGCGCCTGTGATGAATGTGCTGTTGTTCGCGTATGGCATCGGCGAACCCGCCCATGCGGGCGTCAAGGCATTGCCGGCGCCGCAAGCCAACTTGGTCAGATCGGTGGCGGAGGGCATGTTCGGCGGCACCTTGCCCGTTGGAATGATTGCCATTGGTGCAGTGATCGGCGCATTGATCATCATTCTGGATTTGTATCTGAAGCGCGTCGGGTCACGCTGGGGGGCCCCGGTGCTGGCCGTGGCCGTCGGCATCTATCTGCCCTTGGATGTTTCGACGCCGATTTTGGCCGGCGGCCTGGTCGCAGAATTTGTCTCGCGCTGGCATCGCAGGCATACCCAAGCGGACGATCATGAAAAGCTCGCGCAGAACGGCATGTTGTTCGCCGCGGGACTGATTACCGGGGAAGCGCTGGTGGGGATTTTCATTGCCATGTGCATCTGGATAAGCAAGAACCCCGACGTGCTTTCTTTAAGCTATCACGTGCCTGCGGCGCAGTGGATTGCGGCGGCGCTGCTGTTCGGGGTTTGCTACTGGGTTTTCCGCGCCGGAACGCCGCGCGGCTCCGCGTAGTTTGCGCGAATCACGTCATTCCACGAAGCTGATCCTTTGCCTCGGCACCGTGTACCTGGTGTGGGGATCATCGTTTGTGTTCACCAAAATAGCCGTGCAGAACCTGCCGGCGGCATTGTTCGCGGGCATTCGATTCACGACGGCGGCCGTTCTGCTGGCGATCATTGCGAGAACCTATGGCCGCAGCCATTGGCCGACACGACTGATCGAGTGGCGCCACGTCACAATCGCCGGCTTCTTCATGGTGTTTGTCAGCAACGGTTTGAACACCTGGGCCATTCAATACCTTCCCAGCAACCAATCGGCATTGCTCAACGGCACGTCAGCATTTTGGATCGCGGGGCTCGGTGTGTTCGGGCGGCGCGGCCATCCCCTCACCCGATGGGCGGTCTTGGGACTGGTGGTCGGGTTCATCGGCGCGGTGTTGATGTTGATCCCCAAGGGCCCGGTCTTTTCGAAGGGCTCGCTGGCGCAGCTGGGCGTACTGACCGCCTGCGCCTCCTGGTCTCTGGGCACGCTGTATTACCGCAGCATCAATACTCAACTGAGCTCGATGATGTTCATGGCACTGCAAATGCTCATGGGCGGATTGATGCTGCTTTGCTTGGGCTTCGCGCGCGGCGACTCGATCCATTGGCCGCCGAATGCTCCGGGAATCATTGCGCTGTGCTATTTGACTTTTCTCAGTTCCGGTCTTGCCTATACCGCGTACGGATGGCTGACCATGAACACCACGCCTGCGCTCATCAGCACTTACAGCTACGTCAATCCGGCGATCGCCGCCATCCTAGGCTGGCTGTTTCTGCATGAGCATCTATCGGGCTTGCAGCTCACCGGCATGGCGATCATCATCATCGGCGTGTGCATTTTGACGCTGCCCGGCGGAAGCCTCACCGATCCGAAGACCTTGGCGGAGCCCAAGACACAATAAGCATTGGTATCCCGCGTGGAAGATCCAGCCCGTCCCCTTAACTGCGCCGTCGGATCACTTCCACCCGGCCCTTGCCGCCGACGAACCAAGAGCCGACGAAGCTCACCAAGCTCACCAAAATGGAGGTCCAAAAGGCGGCCCCGAAACTCGTCACATGCATGCCCGGTAATATCCAGGCGACCAAGGCCACCATGCCGGCATTGATGACCAGCAAGAATAGTCCGAGAGTCAGTATGGTCATCGGCAGCGTCAGCAGAATGGCGATGGGCCGGATGATGGAATTCACAACCCCGAGCAGGATGCCCGCGAGTATCAGCGTGGAGGGAGTGTCGATGGAAACGCCGTTAACCCAGGCAGTCGCCAGCCAGAGCCCAAGCGCGACCAGCGCTGCGCGAATGAGGAACCCAAGCATTACCCCTCCTTACTGAATGCCCTACCCCGGGGACTTAAGCATAACAAGTCAGGCTCCGGGCGCTACCTCAATAATCAAGCCCGGGCAGGGGCGGATCCTTGGGCACTACTTTTACGGGCTTCTTCGGGACAGGGGGACTTTCCAGCGTAACTTTGATGCGCCCCAAGAATCGTTCCCAGCCCATGCGGATACTCGCGTAGCTTCGATCCCATGCGGTTGTCTCCGGAATTCCGGACCCGAGCAGTCGCAACGAGGTTTTGCCCTCGCCCCTACGGGTATCCAGGATGAAATCGTCCACTGCGGCCGTGTCGCTCGGCGGTGCGTCCTTGCCGTTGAGGTAAATGAGTCGCAGGCGCCGGTTCACCTGGAAAATATCAATGTGTGCCTCGCGGGCGCTGCCGCCGCGCTTGCCGATCCGGTACATGCCACCTTGGCGCGGATCAATCTCAGCCTCTTGACCGGACCAGATGCGAATCAACCCAGGCTCGGTCAATGCGCGCCAAACGCGGGCGACAGGCACATCGATTTCGACCAAGTGGGCATAGCCACGTGTGCCGTTCCGGGTGGTTTTTCGCGGTAAACTCATTGCGAACTGCGGGCCTCTGTCGTGATGATATGCGTAGCCTGACGCAAAACTGCCGGCGACGGAGTGCTAGAATCCAATAACAGCGGAGGAAGATCCATGGCTTATGTCGATATCGTGACTGCGCTCGCAGTTCTGCAGTTCATTGTCTTTGGCTTCAAAGTCGGTGCCGCCCGAGGACGTTACGGCATTAAGGCACCCGCCATTACCGGCAACGAGATTTTCGAGCGCCTGTTTCGCGTCCAGCAGAATACCCTGGAACAATTGATCGCTTTTTTGCCTGGAATATACCTCTTCTCCCACTACTTCAGCCCCTTGGTTGCCGCAGCCCTGGGCGTGATCTATTTGATCGGCCGCGAGGTCTATGCCTACACCTATGTCAAGGACCCGGGCAAGCGCGAAGTGGGTTATGGCATGACTTTTCTGCCCATGGTGATTCTGGTCGTGGGCGGGTTGATTGGCGCGGTGCGCGCACTTTTTTTCACGTAAGATATATCTTTCGAACAACGCTGGGGTGGCCTTTAGGGCCTGAGATGCTGGCAGCTTAAGGCGCACCAGCAAACCCATAGAACCTGATCCGGTTAGTACCGGCGGAGGGAGCATGGGTAGTAGACATTCCGCGCTGAGTATTCTCGTTGCCGCAGCAGCCCTTTCAACCGGGGCAAATGCCTTCGGCGACAGCAACAATCAACCCTTGGACGAAATCGTCGTCTCGGCCACGCTGCGATCAATTCCTCTGGAGGAGACGCCGGGCAGCGTTTCGGTGCTGACCGGGGCGACCCTGCATGACGCAGGTCAGCAGCATTTCGAGGACGTGCTGCCGCTGGTACCCAACTTGAACTGGGCGGGCGATACGTCGAGGCCGCGGTATTTTCAGATCCGCGGCATCGGCGAGCTGCAGCAATATCAGGGAGCACCGAACCCCTCCGTGGGATTTCTGATCGATGATATCGACTTCAGCGGCTTAGGCTCCGCGGCGACGCTGTTCGATGTCGATCACATCGAAGTCCTCCACGGCCCCCAAGGCACGCTCTACGGCGCCAACGCCCTCGCCGGCCTCATCTACGTAAAAAGTGCCGACCCTTCCGACACCTTCGGCGGCCGTGCGGAACTCGACCTCGGAGACTACAACGAGCGCTCCTATGGTGCGGTCCTCACGGGCCCCGTGAGTTCGCTGGACTCCGCGTTCAGGCTCGCTGTGCAAAAATACACGAGTGACGGCTTTTATCACAACGCCTATCTTGGCCGGAGCAACACGGACAATCGCGATGAGCTCACCGTGCGCGGTAAATGGCTGTTTGAACCGAATGACGCGTGGCGCGTCGATCTGACCTTGCTGCGTGCGCAAATCAACAACGGCTACGATGCATTCGCCATCGATAACAGCCGTACCACGGAGTCGGACCATCCCAGCGTCGATCGGCAATTTTCCACCGGGCTCTCGGCTCGGTCGACCTACAGTGGCTTGGGGTCTGCAACGCTCACAAGCATCGCTACTTATGCGGACACCAAGGTCAACTACGGCTTCGACAGTGATTGGGGCAATCCCGTGCTATGGGCGCCGTACACCGATGACGCTACCGAGGATCAGCTGCGCCATCGCTCGACTCGCAGCTTGGAGATTCGATTGAGCGATACGCCGACGCCGCAAACAGCGCACGGGATCAACTGGCTCTTTGGCGTCTACGCCTTCGAGCTGCGCGAGTCCTTGACGGACACCACTGCCGCGACTTATGTGGATCCCTTCGATGCGACGCAGAACTCAGACAGTTTGAGCGTGGTGTCGAGCCACTACCGCTCGCGCAACGGCGCCGTGTACGGACAGTTGGACGGAAATTTCAGCGAACGGGCGCGCTGGTCAGTGGGCTTGCGCGGCGAGCGCCATACCAGTCAATACAGCGACACGACCACGAATCTCGATGCACCGACGACGGCGAACAATTTCGGTCCTGCCGACAATCTGTGGGGAGGCCAGGCGTCGCTCGACTACACCGTTGCCGAAGGCCAGCAGGTGTACGCGCTCATCGCCCGCGGCTACAAGGCGAGCGGCTTCAACTTGAGTCCCGGACTGCCGGCCAACCAGCTGCAATTCGCTCCTGAGTCCGATTTGAACTTTGAAATCGGTCACAAAGCGCAAATGAGCGACGGACGGCTGCGCATCGACACTTCGTTGTTCTACATGTTGCGCCACAACGAACAAGTGCTCACCAGCGAGCAGCTGGATCCAAACAATCCCAACACCTTCATTTTCTTCACCGGCAACGCGAAATCCGGTTTCAACTACGGCCTGGAAAGCACGGCGACTTGGGCTGCCACGAAAAGCCTGGAGTTCGGCGGCTCACTCGGCCTGCTGCAGACCCAGTACCACGGGTTCGTGCAAAACGGCGTGACCCTTCCCGATCGCGCGTTGCCGCATGCGCCTCCCTGGCAGGCTGCCCTCAATGCAACTTGGCGCGACCCCCGCGGACCCTATGCGCGCCTTGACGTCACCGGCATGGGTTCGTTTCTTTATGACCTGCCGCCGAACGATACCCGATCCAGTCCTTATGGATTGATCAATGGAAAACTAGGATGGGACACCCCGCAATGGGAGGTGTACGTCTGGGGCCGCAATCTGCTGGACAAGAACTACACCGTGCGCGGCTTCTTTTTCGGCAACGAGCCGCCCGATTTTGCGAATAAACTCTACGTGCAATTGGGAGAACCGAGAAGCTGGGGCGTGCATTTTACGGCGCGGTTTTAGTACCTCGGCCCAGTGATTTATGACCAGTTGGTGTGGGACTCGCCTGGAAAGGTACTAAGCTTCGAGGCACGAAGATCAGTTGCCTCGAAGCTTAGTACCCTTCCAGACAAGTGCTCGAGCCGACCAACATACGATGCCGACACCGGCCAGTGGGCACCCGCTTCCCGGCCAACAAGCGCGAATGAGGCCACACGACCGAGGATGGCCCCCTAACTCTTTGAGTCGACAAGGTAACGCCGGCCGTAAAGTTCCCCATATCCGTCGCGGGGATCAAGCGCGACTCGCGCACTATCTCGACTCGCCCGCTTTAATTCCGCCCTCGGGATTTTTTTTCGGCTCGGCGGCATCATCTGCCAATAAATAGGTGTCGAGCACCTTGCGCGCAATGGGACCTGCGGTCGAACCACCGAAGCCGCCGTTCTCAATCAACACGGAAATCGCAATCTTCGGATCATCGACCGGTGCGAATGCGATGAACCAGGCATGTTCGCGCTTGCGTACGTCGGCGTCCTGGTGCTTGGTACTTTCGGTTTGCTTGACCGTTACTACCTGAGCGGTTCCGGTTTTGCCTGCCAGCTTATAGAGCGCGCCGCGAAAGGCAAGGTAAGCAGTTGCGCCAGGTTGCGTGACCGCGCCAATCATGCCGTCGTGAATCACGTTCCACTGATCATCGGTGGCCATGTCGACCGGTTTGGCGAAAGTACTGCTGCGTGGTACGGCGGTTGCCGATCCTGGCGCGCGAATGGCCGCGACCAAGCGCGGCAAGGCAATGATCTTCCCGCGCTCCGCAATCTCGGCAGCAAAGTGCGCCTGCTGCAGTGGTGTGACCGTTATTGGACCTTGGCCGATACCCATGCTGATGCTTTCGCCGGGAAACCACACTTGATCGGCCTTGCGCTTGAATACCCGTCGTTTCCATTCTGGCGAAGCGTATAAGCCGGCCTTCTCCCCGGGAATATCGATCCCGGTCAATTCGCCATAGCCAAACGCGCTCATAAACGCGTGCATACGATCGATGCCCATCTTGTCGGCGAGCCGATAGAAATAGACGTCGCAGGACTCGGATATCGCGTGCCGCATATCCAGGGAACCATGAACTTTATCATCGCGGTACTTGTTGCTGCTGCCCGGCAAGGTAAAGTACCCAGGGCAGTATTCGACATGTTCAGGGGTCAAAATTCCGTAGTGCTGCGCCGCCAACGCGTACAGCGGCTTCACCGTCGAGCCCGGCGGATAAGCGCCGCGCAATGCGCGATTGAGCAGCGGCACATCGATGCTATTCGATAGCGCGGCGTACTGCGCAACCGACAGGCCGCGGACAAAATCGTTGGGATCAAAGCCGGGGGTGCTGGCGAGCGCAATGATGTCGCCGGTTTTCGGATCGAGCGCGACCACCGATCCGCGCTTGCCAACCAACGCCTCCTCGGCAATTTTTTGCACCCGCACATCCATACCCAAGATCAAATCCTCTCCGGCCACCGGCGGACGAGTATTGAGTTTGGAGGCATAGCCTCCCTGCTTCTCGACCGGGCGCCCTGCGGCGTTCACTTCTATTTCTCTGTAACCCGGTTTGCCGTGCAACTGCTGCTCATAGGCGCCCTCCACCCCGAGTTTTCCAATGAGACTGGTGCCGGCATATTCCGCGCTGTCGATTTGCTTCAGATCCGCCTCGTTGATCGCGCTCACATAGCCGATGGCATGAACACCCATTTCCCGCAGCGGGTAATGCCGCGCCAGCCGCGCTCGGATATCCACGCCGGAAAATTGATAGCGATGCACCGCAAACCGTGCCATCTCCTCCTCATTCAGCAGCAACTTGATCGGGACGCTTTCATACACTTTGTGAAGCAGAACCGTACGCCGGATGTTGACGACCTCTTCGGTGCGCAGCAGGCCAACGCTGACCAACTGGGCCAGCGTGGCGTCCAGCGCTTTGTTGTCGCCGACCTGTTCACGAATCAGTTCGACATTGAAGGCCGGCAGATTGTCCGCCAGCACCACGCCATGACGGTCCAAAATCAAGCCTCGGCTGGGCGGGATGGGCTCGGTCCGAATGCTGTTGCCTTGCGATAGATTCGCGTAGTAGTCGTACTTGAGCACCTGCAGATAGAACAGTCGCCCCGCGACGGTAAAGAGCAGCACCGCCGCGATGACGCCCGCGACGATGCTGCGCACGGTAAACAGCCTATTTTCGGCGAAATAGTTTTTGATCCGCGATTGGCGCCTTCTCACCATCGCTTTTCAGCCGCTTGTCTTGAGGGTTCCCGACATGAGGCAATTGTAAGCTACGGCAGCCCCCCCCAACCGCGTAAGAGTGCGCAGAATTTCCATCCGGCACGGACACATTCGACATACCCGACACACCTGTAATTGGCGGCTACAGACTTCTTTTCACTTCCTTGTAATGTCAAGGACACTTGAGTGCGCTTATGATTTCCCTCAGCTTCCCGCACTCCG
Organism: Pseudomonadota bacterium; assembly: GCA_030775865.1. Taxonomy (GTDB): domain Bacteria; phylum Pseudomonadota; class Gammaproteobacteria; order Steroidobacterales; family Steroidobacteraceae; genus Bog-1198. The sequence continues at coordinate 11,916 of JALYIH010000143.1, forward strand.
ATGAGGCTTGAGCGAAACGACCATGCAAGAACCCGCCTTAAAATTCCCCGTGACCTGCCCAGAATGCGCATCGGAGTCCGCTTTCGAGCTTCCGATCGCTTTGATCGCCAATGCGTTGATGTCCGGCAAGGGCATTCGCCTCCATGCCCGTTGCCACGACCAATACTGGACCGCGACCTTCGTGGAGCGCGAGCAACTGCGCAAAACCCTGGGTACGCTGACCATTGAAGCGCGGCCACACCCCATATCGACGATCACCGGGCCCCCTGACCGCCAATTGGAATCGGCTGGCACGAGCACGTAAGCACCCTCATCGAATGGCTCGTGGGTGGTGACACGCCCACCATGGAGCTTTTCTCTACCGTCGCTTAGACTCCGCTCGGCGAAACCCCGCTCGACGGCACTCTGAGCCCAATCAGCAGCCGACGCCAATGCGCTCACCCTCACCGTCGACGACACACGAGTACTCGTGACCGCCCGCCCGCGAACAGGTTCGGACTGGTCGACATGCTGAAGACGGTAAAGCATGGAGCCGGACAACGCGTGTATTACGTTCGATTCCAGCATCGTTCTGGACCCGCGCGATTGCTCCGCACGAAGCAGAAAACTACGTGACACTCTCGAAGCCTATCGCTCAGCTCAACGCCCAGCGCAACAACCGAAATATCCTGAGCGCCTTTCAATTTACCGTCACACTCACGGGCGCCGAAGCGATGCCATTGGCCACGACAACCAGCGAACTTGCGCCAGTCTCTGCGGCCGCCGGCACATCGGATTGTCCGACTGCACCATCACACTGCCGTCCGTCAGCAGCAGGCTCAAGTAACCGACATTCGGCGGCTGATTCGCTAAGACCGTGAACGGCACGGTTGTGCAGGTGACGATCACACTCATGACGTTCGCGCTGGACACGCGCCCGGATCCGTTTGAAACGACACAATCCTGCGTTGGCGCCTGCAGACGATTGACCGCGTTGTTCTTTAAACAGAACGGTTTCTTTTCGGTGGGATCGGAAAGGGTGCGACTTGTTTCTGTGGCCGCCTCTCGCATCGGGATGGAGGGTTGAGCGAGCATCACTTGGAGACTCGTTCAACCCTCGTGGCGTCGTTCGGCGCGATCGGCCTCTAATTAATGGGTGCCATCAGATGCTGATAGGGCGTGCCAGCCCACATCACGTAGGGACTCTTCGTGTCGGGGTCCGCACTCTTCGGATAGGTATCGTAAAAACTGGCGTCTGCGCCAACGATCATGATGTGAGGTCCGGTCTTGATCCAATGGTTGGCAGTAGTGGGTTTCGCGGCGTACGGGTCCGTGTTGCTCGCATCGGTCCCACCGGCGACCATATACATCAATCCGACTTTTCCCGCCGGCGGCGTCTTGTGACCTAGATACGCATCCAACCATTCACCCGCATTCTTGTCCCAGCACATCGGATCGGGTCCCGGCGTTTCAGGGTTGTCAGGCATACACGTAAATCCATTGGTCCCTTTACGCAGTGTACGCATCCCGCCTTTCGGATCGGGGGTCACGATGGTGGCTTTCTCGGCGACTTTCTTGGGTGCCGCCTTCATGGCGCTCGCGATCAGTTCGTCATCCGTCTGAGCCGACTTTGTTCCTTCGGCTGTTGCGGCATGGTGCGTTGCAGGCACGCCCGCGGCAGGCGGATCGGCAGCCCACGCCCATTCGCTCAAACCAAACAGTGCGGCAGCGGCCGAGATGAAATGTATTGATTTGTACATTGAATCCCCCTGTTGGAACGAATTGTTTCGATGTTTTAGCTAACTCGCTTTCTCAACCCCAGTGCAATTACGCTTCGGCGGACCCCGCGTCAAGGTCATTTGGGCTGAACCGACTGTGAGCTTCATCGGCTTGCTTCAGGCGCCCAACGACCTAACAACGCGCCAAATAGGCGCGCTTTCAGCAGCAAATCTCGATGCGATTGCCGTCGGGGTCCAGGACAACGCTCTCATAATATCCGTCACCAGTACGTCGAGGCCCGTCAACGATCGCGATCCCGTCCGCCCGAAGGCGCTCCGTAAGCGAATCTACGAGGCGCTCGGAGCCCACTGAGATCGCCAGGTGCGTCAAGCCAAGTCGCTGAGCGCCTGGCGACGAGTGGACCAAGGACAACGATGTCGTGGTCATCACTTCGAGACGGGCGCCGCCGCCGAAACTGAGAAAGCACGACTCGAAGCCCTTCGCGCTGTTTTGATAGTGGGGGCCGGCGATGGCATCAAAGTACATCGCGTAAAAGCGTTTGCAACGACCGAGGTCGGAAGTCCATATGGCAACATGCTCTACGTGCATATTTGTTAACCTATTTCGGCTTAGCGATCGAAACGAGATGAGCCAGCTACTGGTCGCCTGTCCGGCCGATACCGCACCACGATTCCATCGTGCAGTTTTACGTCCAGATTGTTGAGTAGATCGTACCCGCCCTGGCATTGCTGGTAACCAAAGTTCGAGCGCGTGTCGCCGCCGTTGTTTGCGTCCAAGAACCCGGCGTGGCGAAATCGAATCGCCCCGGGGAGCCGATCGTTTACCAGGTCGCTCGTCGCAATGCGACTACCGCAATGCGTAGCCCAACGCGCTCGCCGCATGCTTTAAAGGATCCAGGAGCGCATCGTCCGCCAGAGCCCGGTGCAACAGCGGGTGTGCCGGAGAGCACGCAGCTACCGTTTGCACGCTTCATGCATAATTTTCTATTATTATTCAATTAGTTATGCGGTTCTGCGGCGCGCCGCCGACAAATACGCCGGCAGCGTATTCACCATTTGAACGGGCGAAGGCTATTTACCGGGTTGAAATGCGATGGCCCCACCGCTCAGGGGAACGCTAACGCTCGTTACCCCCAGGAACGCGCGCGGCCCCGGCTGAAACTCTAGCGGATCTGTGCCTGGAAGTGCCGGTTGGACGTGCTTTCCATCCAAGTTTTGACCCGCTGCGCATCGGCGACACGGGTGTACTTGCCGAACGAATCCAGCAGTACGATGACTACGGAGCGGCCTTCGATGACGGCGGCCATCACCAGACACTTGCCCGCCTCGGCGATGTAGCCCGTCTTCTGCACGATGATGTTCCAGGTCGGATTGGCGACCAAATTATCTGTGTTGCGGAATTCGACCAAATGCTTGCGCACCCGCACGGCATAATTCCTATCCGTCGAATACTCGCGAATCGTGCGATTCTTCGAGGCCGCTATCACCAGCTTGGACAAGTCTTCTGGACTGGCCACGTTTTGGCTCGACAGCCCTGTCGGATCGACGAAGTGCGCATTGGTCATACCCAAGGCCTTGGCCTTGGCATTCATCGCGGCCACCATGGCGGGCATGCCGCCGGGATAGTTGTTTCCCAAGGCGTGCGCAGCACGATTCTCGGAGGACATCAGGGCGAGGTGCATCAGGTCGCCACGGGTCAAGGTGGTACCCACGGTCAGCCGGGAAAACGCCGCTTTCGGGAAATCGCGGTCGGCTTCGGTAATTTGAATGGGTTCATCCAGCGGCTGCTTGGCGTCCAAAACCACCAGCGCCGTCATCAGCTTGGTGATGGAGGCGATGGGTGCGGCGACGTCCGAATTGCGGGAGTACAGCACCGAGGAGTCGCTTTCGTCGACGATGAGCACAGAACCGGACTTCAGTTTCGGGTCGCCAATAGTCTTAGCTGTCGCCTGAAATGCCAGAAAACCAAGGAAAAGGCCGGCTAATGCGCGTACGGGGAGCCTACCTAAGACCGGTGGCGAGGCTCGATTGATTGACCGCATTAACCCTCTCTCCAGCATGAGGAAACGAAGACCAGCTCACCATATGTTAATCACGCCCCGGCGTGATGCAGCCCTAACTTTGACATTATTTCTACGAAAGTCCAGCACATTCAAGCATTTGCTCCCGGACATTCAAGCATTTGCTTCTGCGCCCGGATTACGCCGCAGCTCTTTGTCGCGGTACATGTTGTCGTCCGCACGGCTGCGCAGCTCGCGCATGTCCTTTGAGTCCTTCGGGTAATTGACCACGCCGATGCTGACGCTGCAACGAATCATGCGTGAGCGCAGATCCAGCGTCGTCTTGTAGACGTTGTGCCGCACGCGCTTGATCACCGCCTCGGCGACTTCCGGCGAAGCACCCGGGAGCAGCACCGCAAACTCATCGCCGCCGAATCGAGCAGCGTGGTCGGTAGTGCGAATGCTTCTTTGCAAACACTCCGCCACCAATGTGAGGGCGCTGTTCCCGGCATCGTGGCCAAAGACATCGTTGATCTCCTTGAGCTTGTCGATATCGATCATCAACAGTGCATAGACGCCGCCGTTGCGCGCGCACGCGTTGTGCTCGCGTTGCCACACTTCGTTGAACATGCGGACGTTGTAGAGGCCGGTCAAGGAATCATTCTGCGCCAGATTCTCGATGCGCTCGCGTGCCTCCGTGATGTCCGCCGATAACGTGGTGGTGAGATACGCCACCAACAAAAACGGCGCCACCTGCCCGACGGCTTGACTGGCGTAGAACAGCGAGAGCACTTCCAGACCCGGGGTCGTCATCGCGAGCAGGAAGTGGCAAATCGCGATGACTGCCACTTGTAGCAGCGTTATCACGCGGCCCAGCGTCAGCGCGCTCAAAATAATGGGGAACAAATACAGGTTCAATAGCGGACTGCCGCCCTTACCCGTGAACCACATCACGCCGGTGATGAATATCACCATCGACCAAGATTCGATCAGCAGCTTGGTACGGCTGCGGCCCGGTAGAAAACGCCGGCCGCGAAATCCCACGATGGCCAGCGCGAACGCTACGAGCAATCCGATGACCGGCCACCTCTGCGCCGCCAACGCACCGGACCAAATGAGCACCAAGGCCGCGAGCACCAAACACAGTATCTCGATGGAACGAGTGCTGCGCATTATCTCAAGCTAGCCGCAGTCGTCGCCTTGCCCGGGCGTGCGCTCGGCGATACTTTCAGTTCCTCGAGCGCTCGTCGGACCTCAGGATCACGCTGCAACAACGGCGCATCCACGGGCAGAGCCATGGCGGGCGGTTTCGGATCGCGTTCCAACTCAATGTCAGGCGCAATGCCGCGATGATTGATGGACACGCCGGATGGCGTGTAATAGAGCGACGTGGTCAGCTTGACGGCACGATCGTCGGACAGCGGGATGATCGTCTGCACTGAGCCCTTGCCAAACGTAGTGCGCCCCATGAGTTTTGCGCGGTGCTGATCCTTCAGCGCACCTGCGACGATCTCCGCCGCCGAGGCCGAACCACCATTGACCAGTACAACGATGGGGGCGCCGTTCATTGCATCGCCCGGAGTCGCATCCATTTGGAATTTGGAATCGGGCGTTCGCCCCCTGGCGGTCACGATGACCCCGCTATCCAGGAATGCGTCGGCAACCGCCACCGCCGCTTCCAGGACTCCGCCGGGATTATCGCGCATGTCGAGCACCAAACCCAAAAGCTGCGCGCCGTTGTGTTTGCGCAGATCCTTCAGCGCCGCCACCAAGTCATCGCCCGTGGTTTCGCTGAACTGAGAAATTCGTACATATCCGTAACCGGACTCCAGCATTTGCGCCCGGACGCTGTGCAACTCGACGCGCGACCGTTTCAGCGTGAACAGCATCGGCTCTGCGTTGCCTTCACGCATGATACCTATCTTGACCGATGTCCCTTCCTCGCCGCGCATGCGGCCAATGGTATCGGCCAAAGTGCTGGTATTCACAGGGATGCCGTCGATCGTCACGATGATGTCGCCCGGGCGAATTCCCGCCAGCGCCGCGGATGAGCCCTCGAACGGCGCGATGACGACGACCTGCTCATCCTCGATCGATAGCTCGAGGCCGACGCCCGAATAGCGGCCCGAACTGCTGATCTTGACCTCGTCGTATTCGTCGCCATCCAAATAAGCCGAGTAGGGATCGAGCGATGCCACCATCCCCCGTATCGCCGCCTGCAGCAGTTGATGGTCGTCCACTGGATTCACATAATCATGCTTTACCCGCTCCAGCACGGCGGCCAGCATGCGGGCGTCTTGCCAGGGCAGATCACCGCCAAGAGCGGCTGGTTTGTCCGCCAGCACGCCGTGCGCCAACCCAAGCGACAGGCCAATGGCGATGCCTACAGCCAGCAGCAAAGCGTTTGAAGATTTCTTGATCATCAGAAGCGGAAGCATACGTGCGGAGGCGACCCGCCGCCAGCCGCAACGGATAGTGTCAAATTAAAATGAATTGCTGCCCTTAGGGGTTCGTCTTCAGCCAGACTTTGGGGTCGACGGTCTTTCGCCCCTCCCTGATTTCGAAGTAAAGCTGCGGATTGACGCCTTCCGTGTCGCTCAAGGCGGCGATCACGTCTCCGGGCGCGACCCGGTCGCCGACGGACTTGTAGAGCACTTCGGCGTGACCGTACAGGGTCATGTACCCGCCGCTGTGGCCGACGATCATCAACAAGCCCAAGCCCTGGAGCCAATCCGCATAGACCACGCGACCGTAGAACGCAGCCCGCACCTTCGCCCCCCGTGCCGCGTCTATCATCACGCCGTTCCAACGCACGCCGCCTGCGGAGTTCTCGCGCGGCGCCTGGTACCGCGTACTTAAGCGGCCCGGTACCGGCCACGGCAATTTGCCGCGCATGTGATCGAAGCTTTGCGAGGGATCCACTGGGAAGTCCTGCAGCATGCGGGCGAGATCCGCGACCAGGGTCTCGACTGCCTGTTCTTCACGCTTTAGATCCCCGAGTTCCTGATGGGCACTCGCCAATTTCTTCGTCAGTGCCGCGACAGCCACCGTGCGTTCGGCGCGCGCGTGCTGCAGTCCGGCAATCTCCTGGGCAGCGGTGTCCTCCAGCGTCTGCAATTCGTGCGTTTGCTGCTCGATCTGCGCGACCAATTGCTGCAATCGCGTCTCGTCATCCTGAATGGACTGGATCTTCCGGCTGCGCTGATCGGCAAAGTAGCCGTAGTACGCGAGCGTCCGACCCAGGCTCGCAGGATTGCTTTGGTTCAAGAGCAGCTTGAGTTCCTCCTGACGCCCGATCATGTATGCCGCCCGCGCTTGAGTCGCGAGCGACTCCCGCTCCGATTGCAGCGCGCTCTGGTTGCGCGTTTGGTCGGCTCGCAACTCCGAGCGCCGGCGCTCCGAACGGGCCTCAGCGGCATGCAGCTCTTCCACCCGTTGACGCTTGGCGGCAATGACGAGTTCCGTCTCGCGCACGCGTGCGCTCAAGGAATCGCGTTGTGCCAGCTGCGAGCCCATTCGATTGGTGAGTTCGGCAATTCGCGCGCGCACGGCCGCAAGTTTGGCTTTCGCCTGCGCCGAGTCCCCGGGCTCGGTGACGGCGCCCCGGCCGCTTGCGCACAGCATGCAGGCCAGCACCGCGCTCATGCACAGGCGTTTGTGGCGTCGACTCATGGCAGGGCGTTCATCCTGACGCCAAGCATACAAGCCTTGTGCCCGCTGCTATACTTGCGCGCCCAAAAACCCCAAATTGTGCGAGCCGCATGCAGCGACTGTTAGAGTTCATTGGCCATCATCCGTATCTTGTTGCCGCCGCTGTGCTGGCCGCCATTGTCGTGGTTGTTTACGAGCTTCGTGCGCGAGTCCAGGCGTTTGCGGCATTGAGCGCCACGCAGGCGGTGAGGCTCATGAATCAAGGCGCCCTGGTGATCGATCTGCGCAGCAAGGAATTGTTCGATGCCGGGCATATCGTCGATGCGCGCAACGTACCGGCGGCCGAACTCGAATCGCAAGCCGACTCGTTGAAGAAGTGGCGCGACAAGAATGTCATTACTTATTGCGACAGCGGGTCGAACGGCGCGAGCGCCGCACGCTCGCTCATCAAGCTGGGGTTTACGAAGGTGTTCAATCTTCATGGCGGACTCAATGCGTGGGTCAAGGATAACTTTCCGCTGGCGAAAACGACCGGGGGTAAGAGTAGTTCGAAATGACGCAGCCGGTCGTCATGCTGTACGTGTCGGATTGGTGTCCGTACTGCCAGCGGGCCAAGGGCCTGCTGAGTGAAAAACAGTTGGTTTTCACCGAAATCAATGTTGATGACGATTCGAAATTTCGTGAGGAAATGATCGCGCGCAGCAACCGTCGGACGGTTCCGCAGATCTTTATCGGTGACAAACATGTCGGTGGGTGTGACGACCTTTTCGCACTCGATCGCAGCGGGGAGCTGGATCGGCTAATTCAGGGGGCAGGATGAACGAGGTTAGAACGGCGGAATCGGAGGCCAATGCAGGCCCGCAAGTGACTTTGCAGACCGTTTATTTGAAGGATTGTTCCTATGAGTCGCCGAACGGTCCGCGCCTGCCCACGAACCAAAACTGGGAGCCGAAGTTTCAGCTGAACATGAATACTTCTGCGGAGGAACTGTCGCCGGACGCCCGCGAGGTATTGTTGACCGTCACGGTGGAGGCCAAGCAGGGTGACGCGACGCTCTATCTGGTAGAGGTCAAGCAAGCGGGGGTGTTCACGATTACCGGCACGACTGTCGAGGATTTGAAACGCCTGATCGGCAGCTTCTGCCCCAGCGTGTTATTTCCCTATGCGCGGGAAGTCATTTCGGATTTGATCGTAAAAGGGGGATTCCCCAATTTCCTCTTGCCACTCGTCAATTTCGACGCGCTGTTCGCGCAGGCGCAGCAAGCCCCCCAGCCGAATCTGGTGAATTAGAGGCCATATGCAGTCCCGGCGTGCGGAACCGATGACGGTCATCGGCGCCGGCTCCTGGGGCACGGCACTCGCCATACTGTTGGCGCGGGAAGGGCACCTTACCCAATTGTGGGGCCGCGACGTCGCGCAGCTCGAGGCGATGCGCACCGCGCGCCGCAATCTGCGCTATTTGCCGGACGCCATGTTCCCAGAGACCCTGCATGTAGCGGTTGATCTAGGACCAGCGTTGCGCGGCGCCCGGGACGCTCTGATCGCCGTGCCCTCCCATGCGTTTCGCGCGACTCTCGAAGGAATTCGGCCGCACTTGGAGCCGCACACGCGGATTGCTTGGGCGACCAAGGGATTCGAAATTGCGACCGGCCTGCTGCCCCATCAGGTCGTGCGGGAAGTCTTGGGCGCAACGCCCGGGGCCGTCTTGTCCGGGCCGACATTTGCGAAGGAGGTCGGCGCCCAGTTGCCGACCGCGATGACCATCGCCTCTCCCGATGAGAACTTTGCCAAGGAACTTGCGTTGAGCCTGTCGGGACCCAGTTTCCGAGCGTACACCCAGACCGACATCATGGGCGTGGAAGTCGGCGGTGCGGTGAAGAATGTCATCGCCATCGGCTCAGGTATCGCCGACGGTATGGGGTACGGCGCCAATACGCGCGTTGCGTTGATCACGCGGGGTCTCGCCGAAATGATGCGGCTGGGAGTCAAGCTCGGCGCGTTGCGCGAAACTTTTATGGGACTCGCGGGGCTTGGAGACTTGGTCCTGACGTGCACCGACGATCAATCGCGCAACCGCCGCTTCGGCATGGCGCTGGGCCGCGGCGAATCGCAGGCAGAGGCGCAAGGCATCATTCATCAGGTGGTCGAGGGCGTCCTCGCGGCACGCGCCGTATACGATGTGGCGCGCCGATTACAAGTCGACATGCCGATTTGCCGAGAAATATACGGCATCATGTACGAGAACAAACCGGTCGTCAGCGCGGTGCAAGCGCTCATGGGACGAGATGTTCGTTCGGAGACCGAATAATACCGGTCAAAACAAATTCAGTTTTCGCAAGGTCGTTTCGCGATGTTGATCAACCATTTTCCGTGAATTGGGAGCACACATGAATCGTTTGGAATTTAAGATTGGCGCAGGTTTGCTGGCGAGTTTGATCATGGCCGCAACCGCCGTGCCGGCACAGGCGGCGCCGGCACAGGTAGCACCGGCGCAAGCGTCACCGGAGCTTTCCTTGACGCGTTTGGATTGCGGCAAGACCACCACGCTCACGGATGTAAGCGGCTTCTCGGACGTTGCCGCGTTCAAGGGATTGAGTGTTCAGCTAACCTTCAGCTGCTATCTCGTGAAGCACGGAAACGACTATCTCGTCTGGGATACGGGCAATCCGGCGGCCGGCGGCGCCGCCGCGGCGCCGACCGCGCCAAAAAGCAGCCTGGTAGAACAACTGGCGCAGCTGCATTTGAAACCTGAACAAATGACCTTTGTCGCCGTCAGCCATTATCACGGGGACCACATCGGCCAAGTAGCTTCGTTTCCGCAATCGATATTGCTGATCGGCAAGGGCGACTGGGACGCGCTCAACGACACCAAGCCTAACCCTGCGGTCAAGCCGGCGAATTTCGCCCATTGGATCAGCGGCGGCGGAAAAGTTGAGCCCGTGTCCGGCGACAAGGACGTGTTCGGCGACGGCAGCGTCATCATGTTGAATACGCCGGGACATACGCCCGGCCATCACAGCCTGTTGGTCAAGCTCAAGGAAAAGGGCAACGTTCTGATCACCGGCGATTTATCCCACTTCCAGGAAAACTACGATAGCAACGGCGTGCCGACATTCAACACCAACCGCGCCGATACCCTGGCTTCGTTGGACCGCTTCAAGCAGCTGGCGACGAATTTGCACGCCACCGTGATCATCCAGCACGATGCGCGTGATATCGATAAGTTGCCGGCTTTCCCCGCTTTCGCGAAGTAATCACGCATAAACATGGCGTTTCAAGATATGCGCAACATCACATCGATCGTTCTGCTGGTCTTCTGTTCTTTGGGTGCCTTTGCCAAGGCACCGGAGCCGGTTGCCGCCAGAGTTAGCGCCCAAAACGCGCTCTTCGAGGAGCAGTATCAATCGGATCTGAAGAGACACCCAGAGCGCGCAACTGCCGTCGGTGATTATCGATATAACGATCAGCTCGATGATTACTCCCTGGCCGCCTTTCAGCTCCAACATGCCCTCGACGAGGACTTCCTAGCGCGCTTGAATGCAATCTCGACGGCGGGCTTTCCGGAGCAGGACAAGCTGTCCCACCAGGTCATGGAACGCACGTTGGCGCAGCGCATCGCGAACTTCGAGTTCAAAGAATACGAGATGCCGGTGAATCAAATGGACGGTCCGCAATCACGTCTGGCGGACATGCCGCTGTCGGTACCGTTGGATTCCGTCAAGCACTATGAAGACTACATTGCGCGCCTTCACCAGATCCCGCGCGTATTTGCGCAAACCGAGGAGGTGTTGCGTGCGGGAATGAAGGACCAGCTCGTGCCGGTACGGTTTCTCATCGAGAAGGTCCCGGCGCAGTGCGAGGGGGTGATCGCGGCAAACCCGTATTTGTTACCCACGAAGAAGTTTCCTGCCGCCATCCCGTCCGCGGATCAGCAGCGCTTGACTCAATTGATTAGTGACGCGGTCAACCATGAAGTCATGCCGGCATACAAGAGCTTTGCCGCTTTCATCGTGACGGAATATGCACCCCAAGGCCGCACCACCTTGAGCGTCGCTTCACTGCCGGGTGGCAAGGAGCGGTATCTGAATGACATTCGCACGCGCACGACGATCAGCACCTTGAGCCCCGCCCAGATTCACGCGATCGGCTTACGGGAGATCGAACGCATACAGGGCGAGATGCTGACCATTGCACGGGCGCAAGGCTTCGCGGACGTGGCGTCGTTCCGCGACTCGCTGAAAACCAATTCTAAGTACATTCCCTCTTCGTCCGAGCAGATCCTCGATGATTTCCGCAAATACATCGCGCAGATGCAGCCGAAGCTAATCGATTTATTCGGCTATATCCCCGGCTCGCCGGTCACTGTCGAAGCGATTCCGCCCTTTCAGGCAGCGTCGGCCACGCACTACCAAACCGGCACTCCTGACGGCAAGCGTCCCGGACGTGTGAGCGTCGCGACTTCCAATTTCGAGCACCGCTGGCTCGTCGATGACGAGGCGACTGCCTACCACGAAGGCATTCCGGGACACCACATGCAACTGTCGGTGGCGCAGCAGATGACAGGCTTGCCGAAGTTTCGACAGCACGCCGGCAATTCCGGCTATGTCGAGGGATGGGCGCTGTATTCCGAGCAGCTCGGCAAGGAAGTCGGGTTCTACCAAGATCCTGTGAGCGACTACGGCAGGCTCAGCAGCGAGTTGTTTCGCGCCGTGCGGTTGGTGGTCGACACCGGTCTTCATTCCGAAGGTTGGAGCCGCGAGCAGGTGGTCGAATTCTTCCGCAAATATCAGCCGGTTGATGAGCCCACCATTCAATCGGAGACGGATCGCTACATTGCGTGGCCGGCTCAGGCCCTCTCCTACAAGCTCGGCCAGCTCAAGTTTCGCGAATTGCGCGACCGCGCACAAAAGGAACTGGGATCCAAGTTCGACATCCGCAGCTTTCACGACGAAATGCTGAACGGCGGAGTGCTGCCGCTCGATCTTTTGGACTCGCGTACCAACAGCTGGATTCACACGCAGAAGGCGTCCGTCAGAACCGCTGCAAATTGACGCTATGGCACGGCCGGGCCCGATGAGTTGGCGATGCGCAGCTCGATCCAGCGCTGGGTCGACATGTTATCGGTCAGGGTGCTCTCGAGTCCCGCGGACTATCGACGCGAGGCTTTCTTGAAGCTCGCGCTCAAGCAAAGCCGATCTGACGCCAGGCTTCAAAAACCACGAGGGCGACGGCGTTGGACAAATTGATGCTGCGGCTTTGGGGGCGCATGGGAATGAACAAGGAATGATCGGGGCCCGCTTGCTTGAGCGCGGAGGGCGGCAGACCGCGGGTTTCCGGTCCAAATAAGAACGCGTCCCCGGCTTGGTACGCGACCTCACTGTAGCAACGCGACCCACCGGTCTCCACCGCGAACACCCGCGAGCCTTCGAGTTGACTCAAGCAGGCGGCAAGGCTCGCGTGAATCTTGATGTCCGCCAGGTCGTGATAGTCGAGCCCGGAGCGCTGCAGGCTTTTATCATCGAGCCGAAAGCCCAGCGGCTTCACCAAGTGCAGTGCTGCGCCGGTGTTGGCGCACAGGCGAATGGTATTGCCGGTATTAGGCGGGATTTCCGGCTCGAACAGGACGACATGAAACATCGGCCTTATTTCTCGGGCGACGGCCGATGCCCATCGAGGACGATGAGTTGCGTGGGGTAGGCGAAGTGCACGTCCAGACGCCGCAGCTCGTCGATAATTCGAAAATTCACCGCTTGCTGCAGATCCAGCAGGGAATTGACGCTCGGCTGCTGGACGAAATACGACAGCTCGAATTGAAACGAGCTTTCGCTAAAGGTCTTCAAATGGCAGCGCTCGAAGCGCGCCTGTTCGTGCTCACAAACGATCTTCTCCAAGAGTTTGGGCATCGCCTTGAGCTTGTCGGCCGGCGTGTCAAAACCTACGCGAATGGTGGCCAGTATCCGCTGCTGCGACAAACGGCCGAAATTGCGCACGCGGCTTTTCAAGATGTCGGCATTCGACAGAATGATCTGCTCGCCGCCCTCGCTGCGTAAGCGAGTGGTCTTGATGCCGATGTGCTCGACCTTGCCGATGAAGGTATCGATCGTCAGGTTGTCGCCGATCACAAAGGGCTTGTCCAACGCAATCGACAGCGACGCAAACAAGTCTCCCAAGACATTCTGCAGGGCGAGCGCTACCGCAACGCCGCCCACCCCTAAGCCGGCCAGCAGAGCGGTGATATTGACGCCGAGATTGTCGAGCGCCACGAGGATGAGCAATGACCAGATCAGCATGCGCACGACAAAATTGATGATATTGAGTGAGCCGGCAAAAACACGGTCGGCGCCGCGCTCCAATTCCTTCATTTCCAGATAGAAACGAACCGCGCGCCCGGCCCAAAGGCCGACTTGAATGAGAATGAGGATCATCACCGCGTTCGATGCGATGTGCCGAATCTTGTCCGGCAACGTAAGGCTCTCTTTCGCGACGTCGATGGCGACGGCGAGGAACAGGATCTGCGTGGTATGGCCGATCAAATAAGCGACGAGCCGGATCAGGGTATTACCGACGCTGGAATATCTCTTGTAGCGCGACGCGATGAGATCTCGCAGGATCCACAGGCCGGCCCAGACGACGACCCCGATGACGGCCGCGATCAACCACTCCGCGGGAGGAATGCCGAGCATCGATGCCTGCACCGCACCGAGTTTTTTGGACAGAAATTCGCTCATTCGGCGGATTATAAACTGCGCCCTGGCAAAACTCGTCCGAGCACCGGTCTAAGGACTCGGACTGGCGCCTAGCCTAAGTCTTCCATGCCGAGTTCTTTCATCTTGCGCGTCAGCGTGTTGCGTCCCCAACCCAGCAATTTGGCTGCGTCTTGCTTGAGACCCTCGGCCTTGCGCAGCGCGACGCGAATCAAGATTCGCTCCACCTCAGGGACCGCCGTGTCCAGCAGACGTTGCGTGCCGGCGTCCAGCTCTTGCTCGGCCCAGTGCGAGAGCTTTGCCATCCAATCGTGATTCGCGGTGTGGCCCGCCTCGGCACCACCGAGATCGGGAGGGATGTCCTCCGCGCGGACCTCGCGCCCGGGCGCGGTTACCGTGAGCCGGCGACAAGCATTCACGAGCTGGCGCACATTGCCGGGCCAATCGAATGTCACGAGCGCGCTCTCCGCGGGCGTCGTCAGGAGCTTGGGCTCGACGCCGAGCTCATGTCCTGCGGCCGCCAAGTAATGCCGCAATAATTCCGGGATATCCTCGCGGCGCTCGCGCAGCGGCGGAATCTCGATTCGAATCACGTTGAGGCGGTGCAGAAGATCTTCGCGAAAGTGCCCGGACTTCACGCGCATTTCGAGGTCTTGGTGAGTCGCCGCGATCACCCGTACATCGACTTTCACAGGAGTCTGTCCGCCGACGCGATAAAATTCACCCTCGGCCAAGACGCGCAGCAGCCGCGTCTGCAGCGCCGGTGACATGTCACCGATTTCGTCGAGAAACAGCGTACCGCCGTCCGCTTGTTCGAACCGGCCTCTGCGCAAAGTATCGGCGCCGGTGAATGCGCCTTTCTCATGACCGAAAAGTTCTGATTCCAGGAGATCCGCGGTGAAGGCGGCGGTGTTGAGCGCGACAAAGGCTTTGCTGGCGCGCGGACTGTGCCGATGCAGAGCACGCGCCACGAGTTCCTTGCCGGTGCCCGATTCCCCAGTGATCAGCACCGTCATACTGGAGCGAGACAATCTGCCGATGGCGCGAAACACCTGCTGCATCGCCGCCGCTTGACCCAGGAGTTCCGGGATGCTGCGCCTCGTGGCTTCCGCGTCGGTCGACAGGGTGGCTTGCTGTGCGGCGCGCCGCACGAGATCCACGGCTTTGTCGATATCGAAGGGCTTGGGCAGGTATTCGAATGCGCCGCCTTGATATGCCGCGACTGCCGCATCCAAATCCGAGTGGGCTGTCATGACGATCACCGGCAGTCCCGGCCGCGATACTTGAATTTCCTTGAGCAAGTCCAGGCCGCTGCGGCCGGGCATGCGTATATCCGTCATCAGTACATCCGGCGCCTCGCCGCGCAACGCCGTCATGACATTGTCGACTTGGTCGAAGCACTTGGCCTGCATGCCGCTGCCTTTGAGGGCCTTTTCGAGCACCCAGCGAATGGAGGCGTCGTCATCGACCAGCCAGACTTGGAGAGGCTTTGGGGTCATGCGGAATCCATCGGCAAGGAAATGACGAATATGGTTCTCCCAGTAGCGCTGTCGAATTCGATCAAACCGCCGTGACGACTGACGAGATCCTGCGCGATCCCCAGCCCTAAGCCTGTGCCGTCGGCACGTCCCGACACGAGCGGATAAAAGATGGTCTCGCGAATCTCGTTGAGAACGCCTGGACCGTTATCTTCGAACTGAATGGAGGCAACCAGGCGGTGGCGGTGCGCGCCGACGCTGACATTGCTCGCTGCTCGAGTCCTCAAGATGAGTCGGGGCGATTCAACGTCGGCACCCGTCAGCGCTTGGATGGCATTGCGGCCCAAGTTGAGCATCGCTTGAATGATGTGATTCGGATCCACCGTGAGCGGCGGAAGACTGGGGTCATAGTCGCGATCGATGGTGACGCCTTGCGGCGCTTCACTGCGCAGCAAGTGATAGACGCGCTCCAGCAGCTCGTGCACATTCACCAGCTGTTTCGACGGCGGCCGCCCGGGACCCAACATGGAGTCCAGCAGGTTGGTGAGCCGATCCGCCTCGCTGATGATCACGCGCGTGTATTCTCGCAACGCCGGATCCAAGAGCTCTCGTTCGAGCAGCTGCGCCGCACCGCGCAAGCCACCGAGCGGATTTTTGATTTCGTGCGCGAGCTGGCGGACCATCAAGCGGCTCCCGCCTAACTGCGCCAGCAATGCGTTCTCCCGAGTGAGGCGCCGATGCTGCGTAATATCTTCGATTTCGAGAAGCAGCCTTAGGACCTGCTGGCCGACGGCGATCTGCGTCACGGCGCAGTCGAGTATGCGGTCGGCGCCTCCCGGCGCAGGCCACGAGAGTTCGCGCTGCACGACGCCTTCGCCGCCGGTGCGCGCGCGATCGAACATCGGCAGCAAACTCTCGGCGCCGCGCGTCAATTCCGCAATGGAACGGCCCAGTGCTTGATTCGGCCCCAGGCCGAGCAAAGTTTGCGCGGCGGCGTTCAAATAAGTGACGCGCAGCTCTTGGTCCAGCAGAAACACGCTGGTCACCATGGCATCGAGCAATTCGGTGCCGTCGATGTGCAAAGTAATAATTTGGAGCTCAGCGGACATAAGCACCCGCCGGCAATGGGAAGCGGGTTACTTGTGCTGCGGCGACAGCGGCGACAGCGCGGACGGCTGCCGTACGAAGAAAGTGACGGTGTTGCTGCTTTGTGACTCGCCCGTTCGTTGATCGGTGATGGTCGCGGCGAGCGCGTATGTGCCACGATCCAAATGCGGCAGAGGAAACGAGACGGCGTCCGGTGGGAAGTCCAACTGCTTGCCGTTCAAGTGCCAGGTGATGCCCTGATTGGGCTTGAGCGTGGGCGCGAGGCTTAGGTGCACGGCGATGACATCGTCGCCGAAGAATGCCTGATCGCTTACCGGTGACGTAATGGTAAATTCGCTGTAGCCGAGCCCGGTCGTCGCGGGGCCCGCAGTCGCCGGCGCTTGCCGCGATCCGGGCGGGGGACGCGACCCCGATGTCGCCGCAGCGGATGTGGAAGAGGACGTAAAGATCTTTTCGGCGCCGGGCGAGGCCTGGTCGGAGTAGTGGACGACGCCGTCGGCGTCGACCCATTTGTAGACCACGGCCGCTTGCACCGCAAACGCTGCCAATAGGCCTGCCACCAACCATGACGTCCGCGGGTGCATATTTCCAAAGCATAGACCTATCGCCTCCGGACCACAAAACGAGGTGACGGCGGCGTGACCGCCGTCACCTTAAGGCCTAAGCACCGTTCCCCTATAAGCTGTAATACATCTCAATTTCGATCGGATGCGTGGTCATCCTCAAGCGAGTCACTTCCTTCATTTTCAGTTCGATGTAGGCGTCGATGAGATCATCGGTAAACACGCCGCCGGCCTTCAAGAACCCACGGTCCTTGTCCAGGTAATCGAGTGCCATGTCGAGCGAATGGCAAACCGTCGGAATTTTCTTGTCTTCCTCGGGCTCCAAGTCATACAGATCCTTATCGGCCGGATCGCCCGGATGAATCTTGTTCTGAATGCCGTCGAGACCCGCCAGCAGCATGGAGGCAAACATGAAATAGGGATTGCCCGTTGCATCGGGAAATCGCACTTCGATGCGCCGGCCCTTGGGATTTGAAATCCAAGGAATGCGTATGGAGGCGGAGCGGTTTCGCGCGGAATACGCCAGCTTCACGGGCGCTTCGAAGCCTGGCACCAAGCGCTTGTAGCTATTGGTGCTGGCATTGGTGAAAGCATTGATCGCGCGGGCATGTTTGATGATGCCGCCGATGTAATAGAGCGCGGTGTCCGACAGGCCACCGTACTTGTCTCCTGCAAACAGCGCTTTGCCGTCTTTTTGCAGCGATTGATGCACGTGCATGCCGCTGCCGTTGTCGCCGACGATGGGTTTCGGCATGAAAGTCAGGGTTTTCCCATAACCATGCGCGACGTTCTGCAGTGCGTATTTCAGGATTTGCACTTCGTCGGCTTTCTTGGTCAGGGTATTCGCAGCCACGTTGATCTCGCCCTGTCCGGCGGTGGCCACTTCGTGGTGGTGGACTTCGAACTTCAAGCCCATTTCCTCGCAAGCCATCGACATCGCGGTGCGGATGTCCTGTTGCGAATCGACCGGGGGCACGGGGAAATAGCCGCCCTTGATGCCCGGCCGATGGGCTCGGTTGCCGTCTGGGTAAGTCTTCCCGGAATTCCATGCGCCTTCGTACGCGTCGACCTCGTACGAACAGCCGTTCATGCTGGAACTGACCGTCACGTTGTCAAAAATGAAGAACTCGTTCTCCGGACCGAACAGGGCCGAATCGGCGATTCCGGAAGCTTTCAAGTGGGCTTCGGCACGCTTTGCCAAGGATCGCGGATCGCGGCCGTAACCCTGCATGGTCATCGGCTCGATGACATCGCAGCGCAGATTGAGCGTCGTTTCCTCGTAGAAAGGATCGATCACCGCCGTGGCGGGGTCCGGCATCAGGATCATGTCCGACTCGTTGATACCCTTCCAACCGGCTATGGAAGAGCCATCGAACATCTTGCCGTCCTTGAAAAATCCCTCGTCCACCAATCGCGTTGGGACGGTGACGTGCTGTTCCTTGCCAATCGTGTCGGTAAAGCGGAGATCAACGAATTTCGCATCTTTTTCTTGGATCAATTTCAGAACATCGGCGGGAGTCATTTGCGTCCTCGCAAGCGTGGTAGAGAGGCCCGGCCAGCC
The DNA here is from genome assembly GCA_030775865.1 of Pseudomonadota bacterium. Taxonomy (GTDB): domain Bacteria; phylum Pseudomonadota; class Gammaproteobacteria; order Steroidobacterales; family Steroidobacteraceae; genus Bog-1198. Next base: position 30,698 of record JALYIH010000143.1, read on the forward strand.
GGGGCTGAAAAAATAATGCAGCTAATGTGCCATTAGCGTGCATATGCGGATCAAGCACTTAGCATTGGTCGCGCGTGCTCGGCGCATCATAATGGAACGATTCGCGGAAATCAGCGCCCTGTTTCGGTGCATGAAAATGGTTTTAGGCCAAAATTATCGCAAATTGCCGATGTGCCGGAAACTATGGGCCAATTGAGTGCACGGGCCTCAGCTCACGCGGAAAACTAGAGACAGACTCCCAAGGCCCGTCGCTATACTCGCTGACTTTGCCTTCCTCGCGAGCACTCATGCCTCACGCTCCCTCACCACCACGCACATTTCAGGACCTGATTTTTGCGCTCCAGAAGTACTGGTCGGACCAGGGTTGCATTATTTTGCAGCCGTACGACCTCGAGATGGGTGCGGGCACATTCCACGCGGCGACGTTTTTGCGGGCTGTCGGCCCCGAGCCCTGGAGCGCAGCCTACGTGCAGCCATCGAGGCGACCCACGGACGGACGTTATGGCAGTAATCCGTTTCGGCTGCAGCATTACTATCAGTTTCAGGTCTGTATCAAGCCTTCCCCCGATAACTTTCAAGACTTGTATCTCGATTCACTGCGTTACCTAGGGTTCGATCCGCTGACGCACGACATCCGTTTTGTCGAAGACAATTGGGAATCGCCGACCCTGGGGGCTTGGGGCTTAGGGTGGGAAGTTTGGCTCAACGGCATGGAGGTTTCCCAGTTCACTTACTTCCAGCAGGTCGGGGGTCTGGATTGTCGACCGGTCATGGGGGAGATCACTTACGGACTCGAACGGTTAGGCATGTACATCCAGGGCAAGGAAAGCATCTTCGACATCGTTTGGACCGACGGACCGTTCGGCACCGTCACGTACGGAGACGTGTTTCACCAAAACGAAGTCGAACAATCGACGTATAACTTCGAAAAGGCTGACATCGCCGTGCTGTCGGCACAATTTGCGGCGAATGAGCTTGCCTGTCAGCAGCTGCTGCGGGACAAACTGGTGCTGCCGGCCTATGAGCAAATGGTCAAGGCATCGCACGCGTTCAATCTGCTGGACGCGAGGCATGCGGTTTCCGTGACCGAACGCCAGCGCTTCATTCTTCGCGTGAGAACCTTGGCGCGTGGCGTGGCCGAGGGCTATCGTGAGAGCCGCGAAGCGCTGAAGTTTCCGCTGCTCAAGAACGTCGACGCAGAACGAGTGGCCTGATGGGTTCACGGGACCTGCTGTTCGAACTGCGCACCGAGGAACTTCCGCCGCGTACGCTGCCGGCGCTTTCCCACGCGCTCACCGAGGGCATTGCCAAGGGCATCGACGGCTTAGGGCTAGCGCATGGCAAGGTCCACGGCTTTGCAACGCCCAGGCGGCTTGCCGTATGGGTTGAGCACTTAAGCGAAAATCAACCCGATCGGCAAGTCGAACGGCGGGGTCCGCCTCTGGCGAGTTCCTTCGACGCACAGGGTGCGCCGACTCAGGCTGCGACGGCCTTCGCCAAGAGCTGCGGCGTCGCGGTGGCAGAACTGTCGAAGCTCACGACCGAGAAGGGCGCCTGGCTGCAATTTCGCGGCACGGAGCGCGGCTCGGCTACCACCGCACTGCTGGGCGACATTCTAACTCGAGCGATCGCCGCGCTGCCGATTGCCAAACGCATGCGGTGGGGCGCGCGCAGCGCCGAGTTCGTAAGACCCGTGCATTCCGTGGTGTTGCTCTATGGCGATGAGGTAGTGCCCGTGGAAGTGCTGGGTCTTGCCGCGGGGCGTGTGACCTCAGGTCACCGATTCCACTCACCCAAGCCCATCACGCTCAAAACCGCCAAGGGTTATGAGAGCAAGCTGCGCCGTGCCAAGGTGGTGGTCGACTTCGCCAAACGCCGCGAGTTGATTCGCGAGGGCGTGACCGCGACGGCGGCGGCATGCGGTGCGGGCTCCAGTGCGTTGATCGACGAGGCGCTGCTGGATGAAGTAACCGCGTTGGTGGAGTGGCCCGTGCCGTTGGCCGGCCAATTCGAGCAGCGGTTTCTGAGCTTGCCGCGCGATGTGGTCATTGCGACCGTGCAGGACCACCAGCGATATTTCCCGGTGCAGGGTGCCGACGGGAAATTATCCGGCTGGTTCGTGACGGTCTGCAATATCGAGAGCCGCGATCCTTCCAAGGTGCGCGAAGGCAATGAACGGGTCGTGCGGCCGCGCTTGAGCGACGCTGCGTTTTTCTGGGAGCAGGATAGAAGGATTCCCCTTGAGCAGCATGCCGCGAAACTCGCCGGCATGATTTTTCAAGCGAAGCTGGGCAGCTATGCGGATAAGACCGCACGCGTCACACAGCTGGCCGAATTGATCGGCAGCCGCATCGGGGCCGGATCCGAGGTCAAAGAGGCTGCCGAGCTTTCCAAAGCAGACTTGATGACCGCCATGGTCGGCGAGTTTCCGGAATTGCAGGGCACCATGGGCCGCTACTATGCGCAAGCGCAAGGGCTGTCGCGCGACGTGTCGCTCGCGCTCGAGGAGCATTATCGGCCACGGTATGCCGGTGATGCGTTGCCTGCGACGAACATTGGTCGAGCCGTGGCCTTGGCCGACAAGATTGATACGCTGGTTGGAATTTTTGCCATCGAGCAGCGGCCTAGCGGCACCAAGGATCCGTTCGGCTTGCGGCGCGCGGCATTGGGCGTGCTGCGCATTTTGCTCGAGGCCGGATTGGACGTGGATTTGGCCGAGCTGTTGGCCGTGGCCGCCGCCGCGCAGCCGGTGCAACGCGCCGGCGTGGTCGATGAGGTTTATGATTTCATCGCGGAACGCTTGCGCGGAATGCTGCTGGAGCAGCCGGGTACGACGCCGGAAATGCTCGACGCCATATTGGCGAACCGCCCGCGCTCGCCCTTGGATGCGGTCACGCGCTTGGCGGCTCTCAAGGGATTTTTGCTCCTTCCCGATGCCGGGGTGCTCGCGGCCATCAATAAGCGCATCGCGAATATTCTGAAGAAGACACAGGTGCGAAGCGATGTGGTCGTCGATCCTGAAGGGCTCACTGAAGACGCCGAACGGGGACTGCATCATGCGCTGATGGATCTGCGCGACCCGGTGCTCGAAGCGACCAGCCAACGCCGTTACGCAGACAGCCTGCAGGCGTTGGTCGGACTGCGGGCGCCGGTGAATGACTTTTTCGATCGCGTCATGGTGATGGACGAGAACCTCGATAAGCGCAACAACCGTCTCGCCCTGCTGCGCGATGTACAAATTCTGCTGGGCGGCGTCGCTGATCTGTCTCGATTGCCCGGCTAGGAGCCTAGGCCTGTCACGCGGAACACCCAGACAGCCTCCCAGCATGCAATTAATCAAGTCGCTGTTCTTCACTGCTTACATGATGCTGTCGGCGCTCGTGTTTGGCGGATTCATGACGCTGCTCTTTTGGGCCCCCTACCGCACGCAATTTGCGATTGCCCGCACGTGGGCACGTATCTTATTTTGGGTCCTGGACAAGGTCTGCGGGCTTAACTTTGCCGTGGAAGGCCGCGAGCGGATTCCGGCCGGGAATCACATCGTGATGTGCAATCACACCTCCGCATGGGAAACCATCGCGCAGTTTCTGATTTTCCCGCCGCAGGTTTGGGTCCTGAAGCGCGAGTTGCTGTGGATACCCTTGATCGGCTGGGGGTTGAAATTGCTGCGGCCCATCTCGATCAACCGCGGCGCAGGTCACCGGTCGGTGAATCAAGTCGTCGAGCAAGGCAAGGCGCGCCTGGCGGACGGATTATGGATCATCATTTTTCCCGAAGGCACACGGGTGGTCGGTGCCGAGAAGCGCAAGTACGGCGTCAGCGGGGCGCTGCTGGCAACCACGACCAATAGGTTCGTGGTGCCGCTGTCGCATAACGCGGCTGATTTCTGGGTGAGGCGCGGGATCGTGAAAAAGAAAGGCACCATCAGGGTGGTCATCGGTGAGCCGATAGACGCGACGGGGAAAGATCCTCGAGAGCTCAACGACGACGTCAGGCGATCGATCGAGGCGGGGCTTGCGCAGATCGCGCAGGAATCCTCTGCCAAATCGTTGTAGCCATGGCTGCAACACGAACAAGTCCAAAAAGCATCGATGGTTATACCGCGGCGTGCGCTCCTGAGGTGCCTTAGGTCTTTGGCAACGGCTTTGGCGCGCCCGGCACGCCATCGGGCCTCGCGACGCTTAGCATCTTCTTATAGGCGGGACGGCCGTCGTCGCGTCCGTCGTGCTCATCCCCTGGGCGTGGTGGTTTGAGCGCCATCGCGAACTGCGAACGTGATAGCGTATTGTACCTATGAAAAAAATCACGCCTGCTTGCTTGAGTATCGTTGCGCTTGGCCTGACGGCGAGCGCCTTCGCGCACCCGCCGAAAACGCATCGCCTCGAAGCGACGCCGGCAACCGTCGCGTATGGCTACTACTGGTCGGACGCGCCGCCGGTGCTGCACATCGACTCGGGCGACATCATCGATGTCGATACCCTGCTGACCAACACGCCGGCGGGTCTCGCGAAGGCCGGGGTACCCGACGATAAGATTCAGGCTTCGCTCAAAGCCATCGTGACCGAGGTGACCGGCGATCGTAAGGGTCCGGGCGGTCATATCCTGACGGGGCCGGTTTACGTCGAGGGTGCGGAGCCCGGCGACGTGTTGGAAGTGAAAATTCTATCCATCGATCTGCCGCTCGATTATGGCTACAACGGCTGCAGCGGCTACCTACCGGAGAATTGCGAGACCGGCGCGCCGTCCAAGATCATCGCGCTCGACCGCAAAAAAATGACGGCTGAATTCCTGCCCGGCATCGTGATTCCGTTGAAGCCCTTCTATGGCAGCATCGGCATTGCGCCCGCGCCGGAGGTGGGCCGCCTCAGCAGCAATCCGCCGGGCCGGCACGCGGGCAACTTGGACAACCGCGAATTGGTTGTGGGCAGCACTCTTTATATCCCCGTATTCGCCCGCGGAGCCTTGTTCGAAATCGGCGATGGACATGCGGCGCAGGGCGACGGCGAGGTGGATCAAACAGCCATCGAGACCTCATTGCGCGGCCGCTTGCAGCTGACGGTGCGCAAGGACATGAAACTGAAATGGCCGCGCGCCGAAACCGCCACCGACTACATCAGCATGGCGACCGATCCCGATCTGGCCACTGCCACCAAGGGGGCCATTCAAGAAATGGTGGATTTCTTGGTGTCGGAGAAAAAACTGACCCGCCATCAGGCCTATCAGCTGGTGAGCATTGCCGGGAATGTGGCTATCACGCAGCTCGTGGACAAGCCGAATCTCGGTGTCCACGTCAAGCTGCCGAAAAGCATCTTCGTCGGCCGATAGGCGGCAGGTTCTTACCCAAACACCGCCACCATTTGACGGCCGATGACCGCGGGCGCGCCGCTGGGATCCAGCACGACGCAGGACTCGCAGGAATACCCCTCTGCGGCGGAATTGACTTCGGCGTCGATACGCCACCACGCCTCGGGAGCGAAGCTGTAATCGTGCTTGAGGAATTGAAGTGTCCAGGTCAGCGAACTGGACGGCACGGCCGTGCTCAACATTTGGAGAATCACTGACGGAATGCAATCGACCAGCGCAACGACATGGGACTCTGTGAGCGCGGCGGAGTCTCGATGACGGACGTAGGTTTTGGATGTGCGCAATGGCGATCCGCTAAAAGGCCACGCACCCTCGGCCCCGCGGAAATCGAAGTGCTGCAAAAAGGCGGGACCCGCGTCGGCACGCATCGCCGGCTGCGGCAAATTCTCCACGGCAGGCACGCCCGTTGCCGCGGTCGGCAGAAGCGAAATTGCCGTAGAGCGAGCGGCACCGTAGACGCCGGTCATTGTTGCCGCGATTTTGTCGGCGCTCCACAGGCGCGCGCTCGCAATCGTCACGGCCTTGCCGACGCGCACAACGTCGGCTTCGATATGCGCAGCTCCGGCCACCATGGGGCCCGCAAAGACCGTTTCGAGCCCGCGCAACTGCCGCTCAGGCTGAACTAAGCGGCGCATGGCTTCGTTGCCGAGCGCTGCTACCATGCCGCCGAAAGTCGCGCGACCCTGCGACCAGTCCTCGCCGACAATGGCGCTCCAGGCATTGCCCCGCGGCTGGATCGAAGCCAGCGTTTCAGAAAACAGCATGCACCCGATGTTACCGGAATGAGTGCTGGGAATTTAATCTAATCGGGGAACGGCGCCGGTCCAATGTAATTGGCGGATGGTCGGACGATCCGATTGTCCTTGCGCTGTTCCACGATGTGAGCCGACCAACCGAATATCCGCGCGATGGCGAACGTCGCGGTAAAGAACTCCTTGGGCAAGCCCAATGCCGAATACACGACGCCTTTATAGAACTCCAAATTCGCGCGCAGCGATCGCTTCTTATGCGCAGTCTGAGCGACAAAAGCCTCGTCGACCGCCTTCAAGGTTTCGATCAAACGCTTCTCGTGCTCGGTCGATGCGATTTCATCGGCCAATACCTTGACGATTTTGGAGCGCGGATCGACCACGCGATATTCGCGATGACCCATGCCCATCACGAGCCGTCCGTTTGCGAGGCAGGAGGCCACGAAATCGGGCGCTCGCTCCGGAGCGCCCACTTCTTCGGCCATTTCGAGCGCCCCCTGATCCGCGGCACCGTGCAGCGGACCATAAAGCGAACCCATGGCCGCGGCCAGTGCGGAAGCGGGAGGCGCCAAGGTGGATGTCACGACGCGGGCGGTGAAGGTGCTCGCGTTGAAGCTGTGATCGATCTGCAGAATTTGTGTCTGTTCGAAAATACGGACTGCTTTTTCCGACGGCCTGCGATTGTTCAGCATCTCCAGGAAGCGCTCGCCGTAGCGACGGGTGTCGGGATACTGGATCGGTGCCCGGCCCGCGCGCAGGGCGGCCAGCATGGCATGCGCGGTGGGCAAACGCGCGGCGACGACCAAGGCTTCCTGTTCGTCTTCCGTGCGGCCTATTTTTCGTGAGGGCGGCGCCAACGCCATCAAAGGCATGGCGGCCTGCAGCGTCGCCATGGGATGTCCTCCCAGACTGGCCAGATGTTCAAGAGCGGTGGCGAGTCCCGGCGGCAATTGCCCGGCCTCCCACAAGAAGTCTTCGAATTCCTGCAGCTGCGAGGCCTCCGGCAGCTCGCCGAACACCACCAGGTGCGCGACCGCGGCGAACGGGTGTTTAACCAGTTTCTCGATCGCGTACCCACGGTAGTACAGGCGCCCGGCCTCGCCATCGACCAGCGATATCGAGGTGCTGTCCACCACCACGCCTTCGAGACCCTTTTTGATATCGACCACTGCGCTCATGAGCCACCTCCTATGCATCAAGTAAGAGCCCTAATGGCGTTTAAGGCCAGATGGCGCAACTGATAGAGGTATCAGCGAGGCGGATAACCAAAGAGCCTTGGCGCTCGGTCGGTTATCCTAGGACACATGCAGATCGAACGTCATGAGCTGCGCTGCTTTCACGCGGTGATCGAAGCGGGTGGTTTCAGCCGTGCGGCAGAGCGGCTGGATCTCTCGCAATCGGCGGTCAGTCAAGCGATCGCGAATCTGGAGCACCGCCTGGGCACCAGTTTGTTGCGCCGGGGCAATCCGCCGCAGCCGACCGAAGCCGGCATTCGGTTGCTGCGCTTCGCGCAAACCACGCTCAACGAGGAACGCGAGGCGCTCGCAGACATCGGTCAAATAAAGACCGGCGCATTGTCCACCCTGTCGCTGGCGCTCTCGCCCGCCGCCAACTCCCGCATCGGCGTTGCACTGCTCAAGGAATTCTGCGAACGCAATCCGCTTACCCGGCTCAAAGTCGTCGTCGCACCCAGCCGGGAAATCGTGCACGGCGTCGGTGAGGGCCGTTGGGAGTTAGGCTTCGGTCCGTTTCATCACAACATGCCGGCGCACTTCGGCTTGCATCCCTGTTTTTCCGAAACGCGCCGCTTGATGATCTCCCGTGACCACCCGGCTCGCCCCGCATTGGCACGGGATTCGTTAGGCACTATGCGCGAGCTGCCGCTGGTCACCTCGTTTCTCGACGATTCCGCGCGCCGCGCCAGCGGTGAACGGCTGCGCGACGCATTCGGGTCGGTGTGGGAAGTCAGTCATATGGAGTTGCGCTTGGCGTTGGTCGCCGACGGCAAGGGCGTCACCTATGTGTCGGACCTGCTCACGGCAGTACCACCGCAATTGGTTCCGGTTGAAGGACTGCCCTTTTCCAGTATCGATCGCCAGGTTGGGGCGTATTGCTTGAAACATCAGCCGCTGTCACAGGCGGGAACCCGTTTTTTGGCCCTGTGCCATGAGAGATGGCCGAGACCGAGCGCACCATAGCGCGGGCTGGCACGGCCGGGGCTTGCGCTAGAATGACGGTCTGCACACCAACAATCATTCGAGGAACCGATGATCACGAAGGACCTGTTTTCGCTCAAGGGACGTGTTGCGCTCATCACGGGCGGATCGCGCGGCATCGGCAAGATGATTGCCGAAGGATTCATTGCACAAGGCGCGAAGGTCTACATTTCGGCGCGCAAGGCTGACGCCTGCGACCAGACTGCGAAGGAGCTGTCAAAGGACGGCGGCACCTGCATCTCGATTCCGATGAATGTGGCGACGGTCGCGGGAGCCAAAGCGCTTAGCGCAGCCGTGATGGCTCAAGAACCCAAAGTGGACATTCTGGTGAACAACGCCGGCGCCGCGTGGGGAGCACCCTTCGACGAATTTCCCGAAGAGGGTTGGGACAAGGTGCTCAATCTCAACGCCAAGACACCGTTTTTCCTGACTCAAGCCATGGCGCCTGCGCTGCGCAAAGCGGCCACCGCCGCTCGCCCGGCAAAGGTGATCAACATTGCATCGATCGACGGCATTTACCTGACTCACCGCGAAACCTATTCGTACGTTACCAGCAAAGCAGGCCTGATCCAGCTCACGCGCCTGATGGCGGCGCGCCTGGTCAAGGACAACATCTATGTCAGCGCGATTGCGCCCGGCGCATTCAAGTCCGACATGAACAAGGAAGCGCGCGATCACGCTGACGAAGTGGCCAAGCACATCCCGGCACGGCGTGTCGGGACGCACGAAGACATGGCCGGCGCCGCCATTTTCTTGGCTTCGCGGGCCGGCGACTATGTGATTGGCTCGACCTTGACCGTCGACGGCGGCGTTGCCTTCGCAACCCCGGCGATGCGCGATCTGCAGCTGGAGGAGTAGTCCTCTCATTCGCCATGCAGACGGCGGCCGCTCACTACAAGACGCACCTGGGGCCAATCTATTCCTGGATGCTGGGCGACATCGATGCCGCGTTTGCGCGAAGCGCCGCGGAAATCGACGATCTGCCGTTGCTCGCGGCGAATCATCGCCTGGCGGTGGATCTCGGCGCGGGGCTCGGGTTACATACGCTGCCGCTTGCAAGGCGCGGCTTTCGTGTCACGGCCATCGACAGCTGTCAGCTGCTGCTCGCTGATTTGAAGCTGCGGTGCGCGGGCCTGGACGTTAGCGCCGTCAATGCGGATCTTCTGCAATTTAAATCCATCGTGGATGGGCAGCCGCAGGTCATCCTGTGCATGGGTGACACGCTGACGCATCTGCCGTCCTTGGCGGCGGTCGAATCCTTACTCGGGTCGGTTGCCGCTTCTTTGTCGCGGGACGGTGTTTTTGCGGCGACATTTCGCGACTACGCGACCAAGACACTCCAGGGAGATGAGCGATTCATTCTGGTGCGCGCCGCTGCGGACAGAATCCTGACTTGCTTCCTCGAATACGCGCAGCACGTAGTGACCGTTCATGATGTGCTGAACGAGCGCGAAAACGGTCAGTGGCATCAGACTGTCAGCAGCTATCCTAAGCTGAGGCTCGCGCCGGAACGGGTTGCGGCCAAGCTGGTTGAACTTGGCCTAAGCGTTCGCCGCGGCACGACGCCAAGTGGCATGGCCCGCATCGTTGGAACAAAGACTTGATCCGGGAGATTGCACTGCCGTGCGCTCATCGAGTGCCTTTCTCAATGCGCTTGGCCAACTCGTCGAGATCCGCGTTTTCTTCGATGGATATTTCCAGCGCATCGTCTTTCGCCAATGCCTGGATCTCGCGGCGTTGAATCTTGGGCTGCGCGGGTGCGGCTCGCTCCTCCGGCAGCGGCATGGCGAGAGTCGGTGGAACCCAATCCTTCTTCTGCGCGACCCAGCGTTGATAGCGATCGAAATTCCACATCCCGGCCTCTCCACCGGTTTGCAGGACATTGGCGATCTGACTGAATTGGCCGCCTCGTAAGGTGCCCTTGGAGGCGGCGCTGGGCAGCAAAATTTCGCATACCGGAACGCGCAAGCGGAATTCGCTAAGGAAATCGAGCCTCTGGCACACAAAGCCGACGAAGCAATCGGCCAGCTGCGCGCGAATGCTGCCCTGTATTTCCGCGGGAAATGACATGCAGATGCGCGTGATGGCTTCCGCACAGGTCGCTGAATGCATGGTGGCGATGACCAAGTGACCGGTTTCGGCCGCACTCAATGTCAGGCGCATCACCTCGGGCGTCCGCATTTCACCGATGACGAGAACATCGGGGTTTTCGCGCAAGGCATCGACCAAGGCTTGCTCGTAGCTGGGAGAGTGGGTGGGAATCTCTCGCTGCCGGATGAAGGATCGCCGATTGGTGAAAAGGTATTCAATGGGGCTTTCGATCGCGATGATATGGCGCGCGCTAGATGAATTGATCTCTTCCACCAGCGCGGCTAGCGTCGTGGATTTACCGCTGCCGGTGGGTCCGGACACGACGATCAACCCGGTGGTGGAATCAGTTAATTTCTTCAAGTCCGGATGCAGATTGCAGGCCCGAAGATTGTTTTGAAATGAACTTAGCAGGCGCACCGCCAGCGCCACACCGCGCAGCGTTTGAAAAATGTTGATGCGGCAACGTGCGCCGGCGATGGTTCGCGAAAGATCGGCAGAGCCTCTGCTCAAAAATTGAGACCAGCCATCGCCACCCAACAGCTCGCGCCCCGCTCGCACGACGAGCGATCCCGCGACGGTCGACCCGATCGACGACAGCTGTCCTCTGATGCGGGCTACCGGAGCGGTGTCCGCCTCAATGTGCAGGTCGCTGGCACCCAGTTCGCGACCCTTTCGAATCCACTCTTCGATCATGTTAAATGAGGACCGTGCCTGGCAGCGTTGCCTGCCTCCTCGATCGAATCAACGCGCGACGGATAGAACGCCAGGTGATGGTCGATCTTTGACACCGATGAGTATGGCTTCTCGTACGACCAGACGGCGTTGATGGATTTGGTGCCGCCGCTAGGGATACTGTAGTACGTACAGTCGCCCTTATAGGGACAATAGGTCGTGTGTTCTGTCAACTGCAATTTCGACATGTCAACGTCGCGCCGCGGGATATAGAAAACGGCTGGGTAGGCAGCCTCCTGTAATTTGAGCGCGCTTTTCGTGTCAGCCACCACGTGGCCTGCGACCCGAACCAGGACGCGCTGTGCGTGGTGTTGGATCGTGATCGGATGATCTGGGCCAGGCAGCTTTTCCGGTCGTGTGTTCATGCGTGTGCTCGCTTGGTTTAAGAGGCGGATCCTTCCACGGGTTACATAGATTACTCTAAGCTTGCATGTGTCCCATCCGCCGCGACTGGCTCATTTTATCCAAGGGTTCTGTATGCCGAAATTTGTATTCGCCTTGGCGTTTCTGATGCCCACGTTGATCTTTGCCCAAGTTCCACACCGCACCGGCTCGCTTCATACACCCGAGGTGGACCTTGGCTACGAAGTCCTGGGTGCGCCCGGTGCTGAAATTCCGCTCTTTGCGGTCAACGGCGGTCCGGGACTTTCCCACGCGTACATGATGCAGAATGATCTGTGGCAGCGCGTCGCGGCACATCGCCTGGTCGTCCTTTACGATCAGCGCGGCACCGGCGCCTCCAAGCATGTGCGGCCCCACGCGCCGCAGAGCATGGACGCGCAGGTCGCCGACCTCGAGGCGATTCGTAACGCCCTCTCGCTCGACCGCATCGCGGTCTTGGGGGATTCCTACGGCGGAATGATCGCGATGGCTTACGCTGCGGCTCATCCCGAACATGTGTCCCGCCTCATCCTCTCCGATTCCCCCGCGCCCTCGTGGAAGAGCATGGTTCATCTGCTGCCACAGGTGTTCCCTGATCGCGAAGAACAAGGCGAAGCCGAAGGCAAAAAACTTGCGGCCGACCCCGAGGCTGCTGCGCAGGCCGGCTTGGTCAATCACATGCGGATGATGTTCTACTCGCCCGAGATGCGCGATGCCTATGTCGGGCACATGGGCGATCTGGGCTTCGTCCCCGCCGTCGGGCAGGCGGTGCAAAAAGCCACGGAGAATCTCGATCTCACGCCCAAGCTCGCGGGCTTTCACTTCCCGACCCTGGTCATGACGGGCCGCTACGACATGAACGTCGCGCCGCTCACCGCATGGCGTATGGCGCATGCCATCCCCGGCGCGCAAATCGTCTTCTTCGAGAAAAGCGGCCATCTTCCCGCCTTTGAAGAGCCCGAGAAGTATCTCGAGGTACTCGACACTTTCCTCGCCACCGATAAATCCGGCACGTCGAAGGACAAGGCGCCGAAGTCATAGCCCTGCGGCAATACCGGGTGCGGCAGGGCTTGCACGTTCGCACTTCTACGGTCATGGTTGTGGATTGTAGAACGAAGGACGCATGACCCATGAACACCAGGAGCCTGTCCACTGTGTCCCTCATGGTGTTGCTCTTGTCATTGGCATCCACAGCGGGCAGCGCCGGCGTCGGCGGCTATGCCGGTCTGGTTCGGCGCACCGCGCCCAGCGTGGTCACGGTCATCGTCGAGGAAAAACCCGTCAGCGCGGGACAACGCGCCGCCGAACTGGCCTCTGCGGAGAACAGCGTCGATTTGGGTGCCCTCATCAGGCGACTGCTCACCGGCGGCAGCGGCGCTCCCGAGGATCAGAGACCCACCGGAGCGCTGGGCTCGGGTTTTGTCATTCGCGCCGACGGGCTCATCGTCACGAACCGGCACGTCGTCAATGGCGCCCTGAAGATTCGCGTGCATTTGCCCGACGGTCGTGACGTCCCTGCGAAACTGCTAGGGGCCGATGCCGTCACCGACATCGCATTGCTCAAGGTGAACGCCGGCAATCTGCCTGCATTGCACTTGGGTACTTCTCAGTCCGTCTCGGTCGGAGACCCCGTCATCGCCATCGGCAATCCCTTCGGACTGGGGCAGTCGGTGAGCGCCGGCATCATCTCCGCGCGAGGACGCACCCTCGAAGATGATCCCTACATCGACTTCCTGCAAACCGATGCTGCGATCAATCACGGCAATTCCGGGGGCCCGTTGATGTCGCCTGACGGCACCGTGGTAGGCGTTACATCAGCCATTTTTTCTCCGAGCGGTGGTTCCGTCGGCTTGGGTTTTGCCATCCCCGCCGAGACAGTCGCCTCAGTGATCGGCCAGCTGGAGGCCAAAGGCCACGTCGAGCGCGGCTATCTGGGCATTTCGGCGCAAGAGCCGACACCGATATTGGCCAAGGCGTTGGGGTTGAAGGCGCCGCGGGGAGCATTGATAACCTCCGTGGATTCGGCGGGGCCTGCCTATGGCACTTTCGTGCCCGGGGATGTGCTGCTCACCATCGGCCCGAGCCACGTCACGTTCAAGAATTTGGGCAAGATCACGGCGCGATTGCTGCCGGACGATCTCGTGACGATGACCATGCTGCGAGCCGGCAAATCGGAATCCGTTGCGCTGAAAATCGGACGCCTACCCGATCCGCCCGCGGACCCGGCTCTGAATGGAGAGCCGGACACGTGGGTCCCGGCGCTGCGCCTCGGCGTGGCCAACACCACCGAACCGATCCGAAAAGCCATCAAAGCCAGCGATGAACCCAGCGGGTTGATCGTGACGCAGCTGCGCCCCGCGGGTCCCGGCGCCGTGGCGGGCCTCAGGGTGGGTGATCTCATCACTCATGCGGGCGGTAAACAATTGGTGGACGTGCGGGATATTTCTGGGATCGCCGCGCCCACTCCGCAGGCGCCCCTGCTGATTCGGATGGTGAGAGACGGCGGCGCAGCGTTTGTCGCGCTGACGGGTGAAGGGCAGCCCTAGCGTTTCACGCATTTAGGCGGCCACAGGTGGCCTATGGACCGCCGGCAGGCTGATCGCTATGCTCGGTGGGCGCCCAATGGCTGCGAGGGTACCGTATGGAATTTGTAGGGGAGAGCGCGGATGGCCGCACGGTTCGCTACGTAGACCGTAAGCGCTACCTGTGGCTGCTGTCGCTGACCGGATCCTTTCATACGGCGATCGCCGTAGGCCTGTATTTTGTGACCGGCCGCAATCCTCTGAGCATGCTGTATCCGTTGGCGTACACGTTCATCGGTATCCCTGTCGTGGATGCGCTCATGGGAGAGGATCATCACAATCCTCCCGAAGAAGTCGTGCGCTCCATGGCGAGCGATAGTTTTTATCGCTCGCTTCTGTATGTCGGTGTCTTTTTTCTATACGCGAATTTCTTTTTCGTCGCCTGGTTTCTAGGCACCCACGCATTGCCGTGGTGGGGCTATCTGGCGTTCACGCTCGGCGTCGGATTCAACAGCAGCGGCGCCATTCTGCTCGGCCATGAGCTGGGACATAAGAACAACCGTGCCGATCGCATTGCCGCGCAGGTGGCCAATGGCCTGGTCGGCTATGGACACTTCTGCATCGAACACAACATCGGCCACCATGTGCACGTCGCCACGCCGGAGGACTGCGCGAGCGCGCGCATGGGCGAGAGCATTTACAAATTCATGCTGCGGGAAATACCCGGTGCGTTCAAGCGCGGCTGGCACCACGAACGCGCGCGGCTGGCCAAGCTGGGCGCCGCGCCCGTCAGTTGGCGCAATGATATTTTGTGGTCGTGGTTGTTGACGGCAGGAATCGGCATTGCTTTGACCGTGGTCTTTGGATGGGTCATCGTGCCCTTTCTGGTCATCCATCATTTCTATGCCTGGTACGGCCTGACGCAAGCGAACTACGTCGAACACTACGGTCTATTGCGGCAGAAGTTGCCTACCGGACGCTACGAGTCCTGCAAGCCTCGGCACTCCTGGAACACCAATCATATTTTCTCCAATCTTCTGACCTTTCACTTGCAGCGCCACTCGGATCACCACGCCAATGCGCTGCGTCCTTACCAGACGCTGCGCGATTTCGACGATCTGCCGCGCCTGCCGAGCGGCTATCCGGGTTCATTCGGGCTGGCGGCGGTGCCACCTCTGTGGTTCAGGGTGATGGACCCCAAACTGATGCAATGGGCGGGCGGCGACATACGTAAGGTCAATGTCGATCCCGATCAGAGACAGCGCGTGTATGCGCAATACGGCGCAGCCGGCATTGATGCGCTGACGCGCGAAGGCGTCGGTTAGAACGTTTTGGTTAGACGTCCAGATTCGACACGTTCAGCGCGTTCTTCTCGATGAATTCGCGCCGCGGTTCCACGGCATCGCCCATGAGCGTCGTGAATATATCGTCCGCCGCCACCGCGTCCTCGATTCGCACCTGCATCAGCCGCCGCGTTTCCGGATTGATGGTGGTATCCCACAGCTGACTGGCGTTCATCTCGCCCAAGCCTTTGTAGCGTTGAATGCTCTGGCCTTTCTTCGCTTGTTCGAACAGCCAGGTCTTGGCGACCTTGAAGCTGCCGACCTCCTGCCTGTCCTCGCCGCGCTGGATGTAAGCACCCGGACCCATCAGGTCGCTCAAGGTTTGACCCAGCTCGGCGATGCGCAGGTATTCCGCGGAATCGAAAAATTCACGCGGGATGTGCTTGGCTGAACTTAGCCCATGTTCGAAGCGCTTCAGATCGATGCGATGGCCGCCGCCGGGCATCGTCTGAACGGTGACACTGTATTGCCGAGAGACGTCATCCAGGTTATTGAGCCGCGCTTCCAAATTGTGGCACCAGTCGCGAAGTACATCGATGTGATCGAACGCCTCGGGGGTGAGCGTCGGCACATACAGCAACTGTTCGAGAAAACGCTCATCGTAGCGGCGCGCCCAGCGCGCAATGATGGCTTCAACCTCGACGTATTTGCGCATCAAGGACTCAAGCCCCAAACCGGACAACGGCGGCGCATCGGCATTGACGTGCAGGGCAGCGTCTTCGATGGCGGTATTCAGAAGCAATGCATTGAGCTCCAAATCATCCTTGACGTAATTTTCCTGCTTGCCCTTCTTCACTTTGTAAAGGGGCGGCTGCGCAATGTAGATGTGGCCGCGCTCGATGAGGATGGGCATTTGACGGTAGAAAAACGTGAGTAACAGCGTGCGGATATGGCTTCCGTCAACGTCGGCGTCCGTGTTCTTTGCCGCAATGCCGCCGAAACCGCAGATGAAGTTTTCATCGCCCTCCACGGAGAAATCGTAGACGTTCCCATTGGAAGCGGTCACCGGAGCTACCGAAACGATGGGCAACGCAATAAGGTCGCCGTTTATGACGTTGAAGGCGCGGCGCCTTGGGACGTCAAGGATATGAATTCTTTCCTCCACGGTAGGTGCGCCGGAGTGATCGCCCCAAACGCTCCGGAGCTGCACCAAGTCCTCGACGGCCGAAACACGAATCTGCCAGTGGCGATGTGTTGACTTAAAGATCTGCGCGCCGCATTGTCGCGACACTCTGTCGGCGGCGATTTCGCTGATGCTGCTGACTACGCCGAAGCTGGAAAGCAGATAGGAAACTCCACTTGCGATATCGCGCGACGATGTGCTGAAGACAACTTTTCCACCAGTAACACAGCCGTCGCCGAGAAGGTAGCCTCGGAGAAATGCGAGCCGTAGCGCGTAGTCCACGTTGAACACAAGATCAGGGATCTTCTTGGTGAGCGAGTCCACGCCGGCGTTGCCGAATAAGTGTTGCCAGGCTAACACCGCCACGCGGTTCACCAACTTGAGTTCCCCACAGCCTCTATTGATGGCGTAAAATTGCGGCGTCAGGCCGAATACCCGGGTAAAAGCGGACGCCATTTCGTCGACAAAACGCAAATTGCTTTTGCCGATGGCCAGCCTTATGCCATTCCGGTCAGAGCACGAGCCTTCAGCCATATAGAAGCCGAGCAGCTTCATCAATTCCGGTGTGATCTCCAGGAAGCGCGGAATGGCCAAGTCGGCGTTGTGTTCCGGACTCAACTGCAGATCTTCACGCTCCGCAAACCATCCGATGTCCTCGGCCTCCAGCGCCCCCAGCGGTACATAGTTTCTGACTCGATTACTCGGTGAGCCGCGGTACTGGGTTTCCCAGATCCGCTCGAGCCGGCTGGGCCCGACAGTTATTTGCGGCATGAACGTCGCCGCATCGGCGCCGATCACGGCAAGGTAGGCCTCGCAGTTTGGTAAGGTGGGACGGGATAGCCCTCGCTCCCAGGCATAAAACGTTACGGGCTGTCGGATGCCGACCCTGCGGCACAGTTCGGCATTGCTTACCCCGCTGGCTCTGCGTAGTTTCTTCAGCTGCTGTCGAACCGCTTCAGGCCACTCGACTCGTGGCGCGGACATCTCCGGCCGGCTGGCATATTCTTGCGTGACCTGTGATTTGTACCATGCCTCGACGGCGGGACCGCGCAACCAAATCTGGCTCCGCGCCTCGGGTATTTCATACAGTCTTCGCAGAAGGTCAATCCTGCCCGTCGCGTTCTCTGGCAGCCGGATCTTTTTTGGTGCCACCAAACGATCGCCAACTTTGAGTTCGCTGCCCTGCTTCAGTCGAATCTCGCCGTTGTCCTGGACAAACACGCTGTGACTCGCTGTGACTCGGATCGAGCGTCCGTAGGCGGTTTTAGCTTCGTACAAAACTTCATCGATGGGATGTCGAATCACACCCTTGATCGGCTGGAATTTGGCCTGGTGATCATCCAGTCCAAAGCACAGTACGTCTCCAAGCGGTTCTCGTACACGCTTCGTGACACCATTTTCGTCGGGGCTCATCCCTTGCAGAGCCCCGTCGATAAAGGCTCCCACGGTCGTCATTCGTACGCCGCTTCGGTCCCTCACAAAGCAATGCTCGTCGCCGTCGACGCTCATGATGATTATGCGGTGATACCGCAATTTATCGACGTTGAAATCATCGCGCCCAATACCGCATCCCAACGCGGTGATCAGCGTGCCGACCTCCGCGGAGGCCAGCATTTTATCGAAGCGCGCTTTTTCGACATTGAGGATCTTGCCCTTGAGAGGCAGGATGGCTTGAGTGCGCCGATCGCGGCCTTGCTTCGCCGAGCCGCCGGCGGAATCACCCTCGACCAAAAACATTTCCGACAGTGCCGGATCTTTTTCCTGGCAGTCGGCCAGTTTGCCGGGAAGTCCGGCGATATCGAGCGCGCCCTTGCGCCGCGTCATCTCGCGCGCCTTGCGCGCGGCCTCGCGAGCATAGGCTGCCTCGAGGATTTTGTTGACGATGGCCTTCGCTTCTTGCGGATGCTCCAACAAGAATTCCTCAAGGCGGCCGGCAACTGCGGATTCCACCACGCCTTTGACTTCGGACGAGACCAGCTTGTCTTTAGTCTGCGAAGAAAACTTGGGGTCGGGTAGTTTCACCGAGAGAATCGCGGTCAATCCTTCGCGCGAATCGTCACCGGTGGTCTGAATCTTTTCCTTCTTCGACGCCAATTCTTTTTCGATGTAGTTATTAAGCGTGCGCGTCAATGCCGCGCGATATCCCGCAAGGTGAGTGCCGCCGTCCTTTTGCGGAATGTTGTTCGTGTAGCAGTACATGCTTTCTTGGTACGAATCATTCCACTGCATCGCGACTTCGACTTGCGTTTGGCCGTCGCGAGTCTGAAACCACAACACCGAGTCATGCACCGGAGTCTTGCTGCGATTGAGGTGTGTGACGAATGCTTTGAGACCGCCTTCGTGCTGAAACACCTCTGACTTCTCGTCGCGCTCATCGACGAGCTCGATGCGCACACCGGAATTGAGGAACGACAACTCGCGCAATCGCTTGGCCAGGGTGTCGTAGTTGAACGAGATGTGCGTGAATATCTGCGAGCTCGGTTTGAACCGAATCGTGGTGCCGTGCTCGGTGGTGTCGCCGATGGCCGCGAGCGGCGCCTGCGGTTCGCCGAGCCGATATTCCTGTCGATGCAATTTACCGTCGCGGCGAATCAGCAACTCGAGAAAATCCGACAGCGCATTCACGACCGACACGCCGACGCCATGCAAACCGCCGGATACCTTGTAGGAGGTGTCATCGAACTTACCACCGGCATGCAGCACGGTCATGATGACCTCGGCGGCAGAGCGTCCTTCCTCGGCGTGGATATCCACAGGAATGCCGCGGCCATTGTCGAATACGGTGACGGATTCATCGGCGTGGATGGTGACGACAACCCGGTCGCAATGACCGGCCAGTGCCTCGTCAATGGCGTTATCCACAACCTCGAAAACCATGTGGTGAAGGCCGCTGCCATCGTCCGTGTCCCCGATGTACATACCGGGGCGTTTGCGGACCGCGTCCAGGCCTTTTAAGACTTTGATTTTGCTCGAATCGTAAACGTTATCTTGGGCCATGCTCGATCCTGAATTGCCGACCCACCATGTTAACAGTTTATGCCGCCAAAAACCAATCCTGCTAAGCCAAAAAACTTAGTCTAATCAATCAGTTGCAGGGGCTGAGTCACTTCAGCTGCGGGGTACGGTTTAATCGAATGGTTTTCGGAGATTTTCGGCCCCGAAGATGCGCTTTGGGAGCCGTTCCACGTGGAACACATTGAGGCCTGTGAGCCCCGTCCTAGCCGTCCGACAACACTCCGCTACTCATGGTGAAACGGCGCCCAGGCACCCCGAATGCCGGAAACTCGCCGTGCAAGGTGGTGACGACCAGCTGTACGGATTGCGAGGACACCTCGGAGAGTAGTCCGCCCAAACGGTCGTCGTCCAATTCCGCTGCGGGGTCGTCGAGCAGCAGCGTCGGCTGCACGGGAGAATTCTCGGGAAACAGTTTGATCTGAGCCATCAGCAGCGTCGCCGCCAGCAACTTCTGCTGCCCACGGGAGATTCTATCCTTCACAGCGGCTCCGTCGAGGCGAATGCCGAGTTCAGCGCGGTGGGGGCCAATCTGCGTCGCCCCCGCTTCCTGGTCGTGATTCCAGCTTTGCTGGAGTGCCTCCGCCAGGGTCTGATCCTTTGACCACCCGCTCCGGTAGCTCAAGGTCAGTTCCATCCCCAGCAAATTGCGCCCGATGGCCGCCGCGTACGGGCTCAGGGAGGCGACATAGCGCGCACGTGCGGCGCTCAGTAACTCCCCCGATCGCATCAGATCGGTATCCCACACAGAAACAATGGCTCGAGGTTGGTGGGCCTTCAACGCGGCGTTTCGTTGTTTGAGCACCTGCTGATATCGCTGCCAGTGCCCGACGAAGGATTGCTCCACGTGGAACACTCCCCAATCCAAGAACCGTCGGCGACGGCTGGGACCCTCTTCAATGAGATGGTGGACTTCGGGGTCAATGATCTGCACCGGCAACTGCAGCGCCAGCTCCGCGAGGGAGGAGGGTCGGTCCCCATCGATTTGGGCCCGAACGCCTCTCCTGGTTCCCTCGACCCCCATGGGCACCCGCCGATGCGCAGCGTCTACTTGACCGAAAACGACAAATCGCTCGATGCCGTGCCGAATCAGGTGTTCAAGCCGCCGGGTACGAAATGAGCGCCCGCGGCCGAGCACATAAATGGCCTCCAGCAGGCTAGTCTTGCCGGAGGCGTTCGGGCCGTGGATGAGCGTGAAATGAGGATCGAGTTCGAGTTCCACCGACTGCAAGCAGCGGAAATCCGTTACTTGCAGCCGGCCCAAGCTCACCGCTTATAGCCTCATCGGCATCACGACGTAGCGCGCGCTGGCATTCCCGGGGGAACGAATCAGGCAACTGCTATTGCTGTCGGTGAGGCCCAGCTCCACCTCTTGCCCATCAATCGCGGCGAGGGCGTCGAGGAGGTAATTCACGTTGAAGCCCACCTCAAGATCATTGCCCTCGTAACCGACTTCGATCTCTTCCTCAGCCTCTTCCTGCTCGGGATTGTGCGCCTGCACGGTCAGCACATTTTTTTTCACTGTGACGCGAATTCCGCGGTATTTTTCGTTAGAAAGAATGGCGGTGCGCTGCAACGCCTGCCGCAACACGTCGCGATCGGCGCGGATGGCGGAGGCGGGGGCCGCCGGAATGACCCTCGAGTATTCCGGGAAACGCCCATCGATTAACTTCGAAGTGAAGCGAATGTCGCCGATCTGCGCCCGAACGTGATTGGTGCCGATCGCCACCTCGGCAACGCCGTCGACATTCAGGACCCGCTGCAATTCCAGTACTCCTTTGCGAGGTACGATGACCTGTTGCGAGTTCTTCGCCTTGGCGGCCAACTCCGTCTCGCACAGCGCAAGGCGATGACCATCCGTCGCCACCGCACGCAGCACCTGGCCGTCGATCTCCAACAACATGCCGTTCAAGTAGTACCGCACGTCCTGTTGCGCCATTGAAAAATGCGTCTTCTCCAGCAGCCGCAATAACTCCTTGCGGGGCAGCTGTACCGTCTGCTGCGAATTGATGTCATCGACCACCGGGAAATCAGCCGCCGGCAAGGTCGACAAGCTGAATCGGCTGCGGCCCCCCTTGATCACGATTTTCTCGCCCTCGACGCTCAAGGACACCGCAAGCTTTTCAGGCAGGGCCCGCAAAATATCCAGAAACTTTCGCCCCGGCACGGTGATGTCCCCGGAGTCCTGGACCGCAACTTCCGTGGCCGCCACCAATTCCACCTCTAAATCCGTGGCGGTAATGGACAACTGGCCTTCGCGAACGCCAAGCAAAACATTCGCCAACACCGGCATGGTCTGGCGCCGTTCCACCACCCCGATGACCGCCTGTAACGGGGTCAGTAATTTCTCGCGCTCTGCCGTCAATTTCATGGGCTCACCGTCTTACCAATCTTAGGATTTAGATTCTTAAAAGAGATTATTACTATGATTATGAAGAAACTAATTTACGTGTATAAGGCAAAAAACACTATATTAATCAAAGCTATACATTCAAACGAAAACACCTCGATACTTGTCTGCAGGCCGCCTGCAAACTGTCAGCCAACTGTGGATATCTTTATCCACAGATTCATCCACAGCTTTTCCTACCCTATCCCGCCAGGGTTCTCAACAGGTTTAAATAATCCTCGCCAACTCGCCGCTCCGTCTCGCGTAACTCCTTGATCCGCCTGCAAGCATGCAACACGGTGGTGTGGTCCCGCCCGCCAAATGCATCGCCGATCTCCGGCAGGCTGTGGTTGGTCAATTCCTTGGCCAATGCCATCGCCACTTGGCGCGGACGCGCGATCGAACGGCTGCGACGTTTGGAGAGCAAATCCGCAATCCTGATTTTGTAGTACTCGGCCACGGTCTTCTGAATATTTTCAACCGTAACCAATTTTTCCTGCAACGCTAACAGATCCCTCAAGGCCTCTTTGGCGAACTCCAGCGTAATCGGTCTGCCGGTGAAATTGGAGGTCGCAACGACTCTGCGCAGCGCGCCTTCCAATTCGCGCACATTGGACCGAATCCGCTTGGCTATAAAAAACGCGACTTCCTCCGGAAGATCGACCTGCGTCATGGCGGCCTTGCTCATCAGGATCGCCACGCAGGTTTCCAATTCCGGCGGCTCGATCGCAACGGTGAGGCCCCAGCCGAAACGCGACTTCAACCGCTCCTCGAGGCCGTCGACTTCCTTCGGATAGCGGTCGCAGGTCAATATCACTTGCTGCTGGCTCTCCAGCAGCGCGTTGAAGGTATGAAAAAATTCTTCCTGGGAGCGGTCTTTTCCGGCAAAAAACTGAATATCGTCGATCATCAGGCAGTCCAACGATCGATACGAGGTTTTGAAATCGTTGATGGTATTGTGCTGCAAGGCTTTCACCATGTCGCCGACGAATCGCTCGCTATGCACGTAAGCCAGGCGCGCTTCAGAATTGCGCTCCTTGAGCTTATTCGCCACCGCGTGCATCAAGTGCGTCTTGCCCAAGCCCACGCCGCCGTAGATGAACAGCGGGTTGTATGCCTTGCCGGGATTGCCGGCGACCTGAATCGCCGCCGCTTTGGCGAGCTGATTGCTCTTGCCTTCGACGAAGCCGTCGAAGGTAAATTCCGCATTGATGCGGCTGCCCAATACCATTGGGGCGAGCTTGCGCGCTCTGGCCGCCGCCGCACCGTCATCCTTCAGGGCCGCCGGCGCGGCCTGGATGACGCCGGCTCGTGTGCCCACGTCAAGCGCCACTTCCGGGGCAAGGCCGTCCGCAAAGGCGAGAATGAGTTCCTTGATCCTCGGCAGCAGGTTCTGACCCAACCACTCGATGACATAGCGATTCGGCGCGAGCAGCCTAAGCTCACCGTCGCGCTCGATCGCCTGCAGGGGCCGCACCCAGGTGTTGAACTGCTGTTCCGGTAGCTCCCCCTCGAGCACTCGCAGACAGCGGTTCCATAGCGACTCCGGCAAGAGCGCTCTCCTAAAGGGTTACGGGCAATGGGGCAAAGAACGAAAGGGCAGGGAGTCTAGCTCCAACTTGAAGGGGCGTCTATTGACACAACCATGCTCGCTCAGTACCCTTGCCGCCTTTCGTAAATCAGCCAGACCGCTGATTTAACCCGTGGTTTTTGCTCGAGTGGCGCTATGAAACGTACCTTTAACCCCAGTAATTTACATCGTGCCCGTACCCACGGTTTTCGCGCGCGCATGGCCACCAAGAGTGGCCGTCGCTTGCTGGCCCGGCGCCGCGCCAAGGGCCGCAAGCGCCTCTGTCCCTAACTCCCTACTTCTTAGGGCTGTCTATCCGTAAACTGACGTTCGAGCCGCGCAAGCGTTTGCACCAGCCGGCCGAATTTCGAGATGTGAAACGGCGCGGAAAAAAATTCGCCGATGCATTTTTTAGCCTATCCGTTCTGGCCAATCATGAAACCTATCCTCGATTGGGTTTGAGCATCGCGACGCGCACCTTCGGCACCGCCGTATCCCGCAATCGCATCAAACGCCTCGCGCGAGAGTCCTTTCGATTGAACCAACATTCATTGCCGCCAGTCGATGTTACCGTCTCCGCCCGCGAAGCGGCGCGCTTGGCAAAGCTTAGCGTTTTGCGCGCGAGCCTCGAGCAGCATTGGAAGTCGATCACGCGGAAATGGTAGCCCCTCGCCAAATCTTGATGTGGAGCATTCGCGGGTATCAGCTCGCCATCAGCCCGATGCTTGGGGCGAGATGCCGCTTTTATCCCAGCTGCTCCTGCTATGCGCATACCGCGATCGAACGCTTCGGTGCTCTGCGCGGTTTCTGGCTCGGCTTGCGCCGCTTGTTACGTTGTCATCCATTCGCGGAAGGCGGCTACGACCCCGTGCCGGATAAGAGACCGACCCATGCCTAATATCCGTCTGATGCTTTGGGGCGTCCTCGCCGCGATACTGTTTTTGAATTACCAAACCTGGCTGCATGACTATGAGCCGCCGGTCAGCACCGTCACTCAAACCAGTGCGGCTCCCACCGGCGCGCCCGCGACCACGCTCGGCGACTCGGTGCCTCAGCCGGTGAGCGCGCCGACGGCGGCGCCGTCGGCCAACGCG
>JALYIH010000144.1 GCA_030775865.1 Pseudomonadota bacterium
CTATCAAGAGGGGTGGGGCGGAGCTCGGTGAAAACCTACATCGCGCCTTTCGACAGCTTCAAATTCGAAGGCGGCGAGGAAATCCGGCGCACTCACTTGCGCATTGCCGATATAAATATGGACGCGGATATGCTGCTCGGAGCCGATTTCTTTCTGTCTCACCGCGTATTCGTGGCACATAGCCAAAACAAATTGTATTTCACGTACAACGGCGGCCCGGTGTTCAACCTCACCGTCGCGCCGCAGGCGACGGCGAATTCCCCGGCCGATACGCCGGATACAAAGCCAGCTGAGTCTGATGGCAAGAAAGAAACCGATGGCGGATTGGATGCGGCGGCCTTAGCCCGCCGCGGAACCGGCTTTGCCGGGCGCCGCGATTTCGATCATGCACTTGCGGATTTGACGCGGGCATCTGAATTGGAGCCGCACAATCCCGAATACATTTTTCTACGCGGCCAGGTGTACGCGCAAAAAGGGGACGCCGACAAGGCCGCGGCCGATTTCGATCGGACGGTTGAGCTTAAGCCCGATCATGTACCCGCTTTGATGAACCGTGCGGAGCTACGCTTCCGCGCCAAAAATCTAGAGGGTGCACGTGAAGATTTGGATGCGGTTGACAAGATCGCGGCAAAGCAAGCCGATGTTCGTTTCGAAATGGGGCTCGCTTATGAGCGGCTCAATAAGTTTCCCTCCGCCATCGAACAATTCGATTTGTGGATTCCCGCTCGCGACGAGGATGCGCGTCTGGCGGTGGCGCTCAACGGCCGATGCAGAGCCAGGGCAATGATGGGGCAGCTTGTCGTGGCCCTAAAAGATTGCAATGGCGCGGTGAGCCGCAGCCCTAAGGGTTCGAATGCAACCATGTTGGCGACCCGCGCATTCGTTCGCCTGCGCCTCGGCGACTACGATAAGTCGATCGGCGACTTCGATGCTGCGCTCAAGATAAATCCGCAGATGGCGATGGCTCTTTACGGGCGAGGCGTGGCCAAAACAAAAAAGAACAACATTGCTGCGGGAGAAGCGGACATCGCGAATGCTGAAAAGATCGCGCCGAAAATCGCGGAACAATTCAAAGCGATTGGAATCTTGCCCTGATGATGGGCACAGACCAATTCAACAGGCTGGGTATTGCGCCCTAATTCACCTAGTTCTCGAAGAACCCCATCTTCACGCCCGCCAACTGTACGACATCGTTGTCGTTCAAGCGGCGCGCCTGCGGTCCGATCGGCACACCGTTGACCTGCGGAAAATCGTTTTCCTTGCCGCTGTCGACGTGCACGATGAAGTAGCCCTCGGCACGCCGCGTGATCGCGG
Organism: Pseudomonadota bacterium; assembly: GCA_030775865.1. GTDB lineage: Bacteria > Pseudomonadota > Gammaproteobacteria > Steroidobacterales > Steroidobacteraceae > Bog-1198. Next base: position 1,315 of record JALYIH010000144.1, read on the forward strand.
CAACCTGAACGCCTGGGCGTCCAAGCGTCGTGAGTGCCTTGGTCAGTTCCAGCTCTCGACCGGCAAACGCCCCGCTCAGCACCTGCAATTTCGCCTTGGGTAGGGCGGTGGCATTCTCCGGCACGCTGGGCCGTTTGGCCGCAACGGCCTTGGCTGCCTGGTCCACTGCCGCGCTGACCCGGCGAATACGGTCCTCACCCTGCGAACTCGGTGTGATGACCATGGTCTTTTCGAATTCATCTTGCTCGACATCGCCGTCCTGGCTGTCGACGAAGCGCAATTGGTGATGGCCGACGGTGATGACATCGCCGTGCTGCATCGCATGCTTCTTGATCAGCTTACCGTTGACGTAAGTGCCATTGGTGCTGTTCAAGTCCTCCAGGAAGGAGTCGTTCAGAATATTGATGATGAGCGAGTGGTGACCGCTCACGGCCGGATTGTCGATACGGATATCGTTGTCCGGGAGGCGCCCAATGGTGTAGCGCTCTTTGTTCATGTTGTATTCCGCGAGGACGTTACCGTCCAAGCTGAGCATCAGGCGTGCCATTCAGACTCCATTTCGCTAGCCGAACCATCCCAAGATTTTGTCAAATATACGCCGGTGCGCCGGGAACGGCTCCTGGACGTGCGCCATAATCACAGAGACATTATCCCGGCCGCCATTATCGTTCGACAGCTGTATCAGCTGTTTAGCAACCGTATCAAGATTAGCACTAAAGGTGCTGATTGTTAAGTGAATGTCCTCGTCCTCGATCATGTCAGAAAGGCCATCCGAACACAGTACGTAGTAGTCACTTTTCTGCGCCGGCTGCTCGTGGATTTCGACTTCCACATTCTGCTCCACCCCGAGCGCCCGTGTTACATAATTCTTATTCGTTGCCCGCTGTGCTTCCTGTTGGGAATAAAAGCCCCGGTCAACCAGCTCTTGCAGCAACGAATGATCCAAGGTCATCTGCTCAAAGCGGTTGTCCCGCAGGCGGTAGGCCCGGGAATCACCTACGTGGGCAATCGACACCTTATTGTCATGGAACAAGCAGGCAACCACCGTCGTACCCATGCCCTCACACTGCGGCTGGGTCTTCGATGTGTGGTAGATGATTTTGTTGGCTCTGTGAATGGCGTCACGCAGGATGATACTGGGACGCGTCAATCCGGACTCTGGGTCGCGGACCGTCAGATCCTCCCTTAAGAATGCATCCCGCACCAGATTGATGATGGTCTTCACGGCGATGCCGCTCGCGACCTCGCCGGCATTGTAGCCGCCCATGCCGTCGGCCAACACGAACAGGCCAATTTCGGCCTCGCTGCCGATCATGTCCTCGTTGTGTTCACGGACCTTGCCGGTGTCCGTAAGCGCGACGCTAGCGATTTTCCCCTTCAAACTCATGGATTTTTGACTGCTTTTCGTGTCATGCAACTAAATCCATTCATGGCGATCCGCTTGGCATCTTTGACCTACAGTCATCCAAGGCTGCAGCCATCTGAGCGCCTGAGTCGTACCGTGCTTCAGGATTCTTGGCCAGCGCTCGATCGATCACGCTCTCGACGCAGGCGGGCAAATCCGGTCGGAATGCTCGCAGCGGCGGATGGGGTGCTTCGGCGATCTGCTGCATCAGGCCGGTCATCGAATCAGCGGTGAACGGAAGCTGGCCGGTTAACAATTGAAATAGGCTAACACCCAGGGAAAACAAGTCCGAGTGACCTGTCACAGTTCGTCCCTCGAGCTGTTCGGGTGACATAAAGGACGGCGTTCCGAGAACTATGCCCGTGCGCGTACTGCCGGCGCCGCTGAGGCGCGCGATGCCGAAATCCGTGATCTTCAGGACATCGGTGCTCGGGTCGTACATGAGGTTTGCGGGCTTGATGTCGCGATGTACGACCTGCTGTTTGTGGGCAAATCCCAGCGCATCGGCGGTGCGGCTGACGATCTCCAGTACTTTGCGCGGCTCCAGCAAATTGTTCGATTTCGCGTAGTCACTCAAATGCCGGCCCTTTAGATATTCCATCGCGATATAAGCCAAGCCCCGCTCTTCACCCACATCATAGATGGTAACGATGTTCGGATGATTGAGCCGGCCGGCAGTTTCCGCTTCTCGGAAAAAACGCGACCGAGCCTCCACCAGTTCTGCATCGCTGAATTCACTGGCGAGCGGGATGGCCTTGATGGCGACCAAGCGGTTGATGGCCGTGTCGCGTCCGAGGTAGACGATGCCCATCGCTCCGCGGCCGATTTCGCGCTCGAGCTGGTATCGGCCAAGCCGCTCGGTGTCGGGGATGCCGGGAGCGGCAGGCGTGGCAGGACGGTTGCTCGGGGCGGCCCGCAAGTTTGGTGTGGTCGCATTCATCGCCGCCTGTGGGGCGGCCGCGTCAGCCGCCGTTGCGGCCCTGCGCTTGGTGCGGTCGGTATCCATGAGACGCCGCAACCGGCCGGCGACATCTTTATAGGTGCTGTCGAAGCGCGCCAAGTGACGGTAGACCGCCGTCGCCTGGGGAGTACGCCCCCGCGTCTCCAACTGATTCCCGAGCGTGTATAAGTCCCCGAGAACCGTGGCACTGGGTTTACGGCCCTTGAGTTCCGCAAAGCGCTGTTCGAAGTTGTCCAGCAGTCTTGCGGTGTCGCTACCCACCGCCGACTTAGGCTTAGGCATGGGGAGGGCTGCCGCAGGTCGGACGCGCGCCCACAGGAACACGGCGCTACCGGCGGCCAATAGCGCAGCGCCCGGCATCCATAGCCAGGTCCAAGTGTGCAGATGTGCCAACAATCGGAGCAAAAGGCCGGCCGCAAGGATCCCTACGCCCACAATCGCCGCGATCAGTCCAAATTTGCTCATGCAATAGACATAATCCGAGCTACGAAGCCGGGCAGTATAGGTGATTGGGCCACAATACCGGCAATCCTAAATTCACAGATCGGTGCTAACGAAGCCCATGGCGAAGTCGAAACAGGTTTTTGTGTGCCAGAACTGCGGTGCCGCCGCGCCGAAATGGCAGGGCCAGTGCGCTACCTGCGGCGAATGGAATACGCTGGCGGCGGAGATTTTGAATGCAAACCCTCGCAAACAAAACGCCGCAGGGCCGAGGCGCGGCGACGCTTCCTCATCGTTGGCGGCGGAAGCGATTGTCGAATCCCCGCGCTTAAGCACGGGCTCGACAGAATTGGACCGCGTGTTGGGCGGCGGACTGGTTGCAGGTTCCGTGACTTTGATCGGCGGGGACCCCGGCATTGGGAAGTCGACGTTGATGCTGCAGGCTGCCGCTGCGCTCAACGCATCGGGTCCGGTGCTGTATGCCACCGGCGAGGAGTCTTTGAAGCAGGTCGCGCTGCGTGCGCGGCGGCTCGGGCTCGAAGCGGCCACCGCACGCTTGATCGCCGAGACCTGCGTGGAGGAAATCGTAGGCTCGGCATCGACTCTCTCGGCGCACGTGCTCATCGTGGATTCCATTCAAACCATGCATTCCGAACGGGTGGAAGCGGCACCGGGCGCCGTCTCGCAGCTGCGCGAATGCACCGCGGAGCTGGTGCGCTTCGCCAAGGCCAGCGGCACTGCCGTGCTTCTGGTGGGCCATGTCACCAAGGAAGGACAAATTGCCGGACCGCGCGTGCTCGAACATATGGTCGACACGGTGCTGTACTTCGAGAGCGATACCGGCAGCCGCTACCGTGTCCTGCGCTCGGTAAAGAACCGGTTTGGCGCAGCCAATGAGATCGGTGTGTTCGCGATGCTCGAGCAGGGATTGCGCGAGGTCACCAACCCCTCCGCGATATTTCTCTCCCGCCATGCTGAGCCGGTCCCGGGCAGCGTCATTACCGTGATGCGCGAGGGAACGCGATCACTGCTGATCGAGGTGCAGGTGTTGGCCGATGACGCCTTGAGCGTCAATCCGCGTCGCGTCGCCGTCGGCATCGACGGCAACCGCTTGACCATGCTGTTGGCCGTGGCACATCGGCATGGGGGATTGCTGCTGCAAGGGCAAGATGTCTTCGCCAATGTGGTCGGCGGCGTGCGTCTTGCCGAGACCGCCGGAGATCTGGCCATCGTGATGGCCGCACGCTCGAGTTTGAACGATGCGCCCGTGCCGAATTCCTTGATTGCGTTCGGCGAATTGGGGCTCGCCGGAGAGATTCGCCCGGTACCGTTCGGTGAAGAGCGTCTGCGCGAGGCTGCGAAGCATGGATTCAAGCTGGCAGTCGTTCCGGAAGCGAATGTGCCGAAACGGCCCCCCGATGGCATGACCGTGCGCGGCGTCAGCCGCTTAAATCAAGCGTTGGAGGCGTTCTAGCACCCAAGCTTGCTCAAGGGGGCGTGGGCTGCGGCGGCCGGATGCGCACGGTTTTGATGGCGTTGTCGCCGGTCTGCAAAACCTCGAGCATGTAGTCTGCCATTTTCAAGGTTGTGCCAGGTTCCGGGATGGTCTCGAGAAACTCGACGATCAATCCGTTCAGGGTTTTCGGCCCATCGGTGGGCAGATTCCAACGCATGGAACGATTCAGCGCGCGGATGGTGGCGGAGGCATTTGCGACAAAGCTGCCGTCCGATTCTGCGTGCACGTCCTTATGCATCATCGTTGCCGGGTCGCTGGTAAATTCGCCGACAATCTCTTCGAGAATATCCTCGATCGTCACCAGTCCCTGGATATCGCCGTACTCATCGACCACGAATGCCAGGCGGCGTCTATTGCGCTGAAAATTCAGCAATTGCGTATTGAGCGTGGTACCCGAGGGGACGAAATACGCCTCGCGCGCGCCGGCCGCCGCGGCCAGCGTGTCCCGGTCCAGTCGCCCGCGTGCCAACTCGTGCACCACTTGCTTCATGTGCAACAGGCCAATGATGCGGTCGATTTCTCCTTGGTACACGGGCAATCGGGTGTGTTGGCTTTGGCGCAGCTGCTCCAATATTCGATCCCAATCATCGTCGATGTCGATGCCGACGATTTCATTGCGCGGCACCATGATGTCCTCGACGGTGGCGTTCTCCAGATCCAAGATGCTGACGAGCATTTGTTGATGGCGCCGCGGAATCATTGCGCCGGCCTCGGCCACGACCGTGCGCAGCTCTTCGCTGCTCAAGGAGTTCGCCGCGACCTGCCGCGATACGCCGAACAGCCGCAATATGCCATTGGCCAGTAGATTCGTGAACCAAACGAACGGATAGAGCAAAAACAGCAGCGGGGTGTAAACATATGCGGCCGGCAATGCCAGACGCTCCGGATGCAGTGCCCCATACGTCTTGGGGGCAACCTCGCAAAAGATGAGCAGCACGAATGCCAGAAGCCCGGCGCCGAAGGCCACCAAGAACTCACCGCCCAAGCGCAAGGCGATGAATCCCACCAACATGGGCGCCGCCACGTTGACGAGCGTGCTCAGCAGCAGGATCAAACCGATCAGTCGATCGGGGCGTGCCAGCAGTGCTTCGGCCAGGCGCGCGCCGCGGCTGCCTTCAAGGGCTCGGTGCCGCAGACGGTAGCGGTTCAAACTCATGAGCGCCGTTTCGCTGCCTGCGAAAAATGCGGCGAGAACGAGTAACCCTGCCAGTGCTGCGAACAAGAGTTCGAGGGACGGGTGTTCCATTCTAGGGGTATGACGCGGGCGCCTAGCCCCAATGCCGCCCGAACAAATACTCGAGGACGAATTTCACGCCGAAATACGCCACGGCCAGGATCCCGAAGCCCCACAAGGTCCAGCGCACCGCGGATCGCCCGCGCCAGCCAAAGCGCAGACGCCCGACCAACAGCACGCCGAATAAGAGCCACGCGATCAGCGACAGGACAGTCTTTTGCACCAGGTTCTGCGTGAATAAATTCGTGACGAAGATGAAGCCGGTGACGAGCGCCAGAGTTAAAAGGCCGAAACCTGCGGCGATGAGCCGAAACATGACTTTTTCCAGCGCATCGAGCGGCGGCAGTGCGCTCGGCAGATCGGCAATGCGGCGCGTGCGCAGGCGTCGATCGAGAACCACCAAGAGAATGGCGGTGACGGCCGCGGCAAAGAGCAAGGCGGCAGCACCCATCGACAACAGAATGTGCGCGGTGAGTTCCCATCCTGCCGTGGTGGCTTCCGGATAGCTGCGTCCGACGCCCGTCATTACCGCACCGACGGCCGCACTCATCATGAGGATGGCGCCAAGCGCGCGATTCTGTTTGTCCATGGAAATCAGGCAAGCCAGCACCGCGAGAGTCCAGCCGAGCAGCGAGGTTGCTTCGAACAGGCCCAGCGAGAACCGTCCATTGAGGCGCATCATGTGCATGATGACGTCGCTGTGGCCGATGATCGCGACCAGAATGAGGACCCAGGCGATGGGTTCCAGCCGCGGCTTCTTTACACTGCGCAACATGGCCCAGGCGCTTGCGGTGTAAAGTAGAAACAAAATGATGGCGGGAATCACGGATGGCCTGGCCACGTGGAATACTTGAGATGGGTTCCTGGATGACGTTCCGATAATGACACAACTATAATAGCCGCACTATGTTTGACCGCTTAACTGCCAGCCTTTCCTCGGCGCTGAAGTCGCTCTCCGGCCGCGGCCGCCTCACCGACGACAATATTTCCGACACGGTGCGAGAGGTGCGCCTCGCGCTGCTCGATGCCGACGTGGCGCTGCCCGTCGTGAAGAGTTTCACCGACGCCGTCAAAGCGCGTGCCATCGGCGTCGAAGTGACCAAAAGCCTCACGCCCGGACAGGCATTCATCAAAGTCGTGCATGAGGAACTGACGGCGCTGATGGGTGAGCCGAGCACGGGCCTCAATCTGCGCGCCCAGCGGCCTGTCGTCGTGATGCTCGCCGGCTTGCAAGGCGCGGGCAAAACCACCAGCGCGGGAAAACTCGCGCGCTGGCTCATCGAGAAACAAAACAAGAAAGTGTTGATGGTCAGCACCGACGTGTATCGTCCGGCGGCCATACTGCAATTACAGACCCTGGCGGAGCAGGTGGGCGCGGGCTTCGCACCCGCCATGGCGACCGAGGCGCCGGTGGCCATCGCCAAGCGCGCGCTCACGGAAGCGACGCTGCAGGCCTATGACGTGCTGTTGCTGGACACCGCCGGCCGGCTGCATGTCGACGCTGAAATGATGGCGGAGGTCAAAGCGCTCGAGGCGGCGATCCAGCCCCACGAGCGCCTGTTCGTGGTTGACAGCATGGCGGGCCAGGATGCGGTGAATGCCGCCAAAGCCTTCAACGAGGCGCTGAGCCTCACCGGTGTCATTCTTACCAAGGCCGACGGCGATGCGCGCGGCGGCGCCGCGCTGTCCGTCCGTCATGTCACGGGCAAGCCGATCCTGTTCGTCGGCACGGGCGAGAAATCCGACGCACTCGAGCTGTTCCAGCCGGAGCGTATTGCCTCGCGCATTTTGGGGATGGGCGATGTGCTGTCGCTGGTCGAACAAGTTCAAGAGCAAGTCGACCAGGAAAAAGCGGAAAAACTCGCCAAGAAAATCAGTAAGGGCAAGTCTTTCGATCTGACGGATCTGCGCGATCAGTTGAGCCAGCTGCAGAACATGGGCGGCATGGCCGCATTGCTCGACAAATTGCCGGCCCAGATGCAGGCCAATGCCGCGGCTGCCGCCGGCACGGTGAATGCCAAAAACCTCAAGCGCCAGATGGGAATCATCGATTCGATGACCCCGCGGGAGCGCCGGCGGCCGGAAATGATCGACAACTCCCGCAAGCGCCGCATCGCCAACGGTGCCGGGGTGCCCCTTCCGGAGGTGAATCGGCTCTTGAAGCAGTTTGACCAAATGCAGAAAACCATGAAAAAGCTGGTCAAAGGCGGGATGCTCAAGAATATGATGCGCGGAATGGCCGGCCGGATGCCTCCCGGCGGGTTCGGCCCCGGTGGATTTGGCCGCTAAAAGAGTGCGGTCCAAAGCATTTGTTGCTCTTAAGCCCTGATTGTCATTACAATTAGCGGCTTGGCTTTGCCTAAGGTGAATTTACGATGGTGACGATCCGTTTGACTCGACGCGGCGGCAAAAAGACGCCCTTTTATCACGTTGTGGTGACCGACAGCCGCAAGCGCCAGGGTGGCACCAGCCTCGAGAGCGTCGGCCTGTTCAATCCCGTGGCGCGTGGCGCGGAAGTCAAGTTGCGCTTGAACGTCGAGCGGATCGAGCATTGGGTGAGCAAGGGCGCTCACATGTCCGACCGCGTCAAATTTCTTCTCACCAGCTTCCGTAAGCAGGCCGCTTAAAGGCTTGAGGGCACGATGGGCGACGAATCATCGGCGCTCATCCAACTGGGAATCGTTGGCGCCCCGTTTGGCGTCCGAGGTTGGGTCAAGCTACGGTCACATACGGATCCTCCTGAACGTCTGCTGGAACATGGCAATTTGCAGATTGGGCGAGAGGGTGCGTGGCAAAGCTATCGCATTGAGCAGCGCGGCCGTAGCGGGGGCGCGCTGACGGTCAAATTGGCCGGAGTTGAGGATCGGGATCAGGCGGCGGCCTTGAGAGGCGCGCAGGTCTGCGTGCCCCGCGCTGAGCTGCCGCAGCGGGACGACAAGGATTTCTACCGCGCTGACCTGATTGGCTGCGAGGTGGTCAATCTGGCAGGCATCGGGTTAGGTGTGGTGCAGCATTTTTTGGAAACCCCGGCGCAAGCCCTGATGGTGGTGCGTGGGGAACGTGAATATTGGGTGCCGGCGGTGCCGCAGCATCTGCGGCGCGTGGACTTGAAGGCGCGCCGGGTGGTGGTGGACTGGGACACCGCAGCGGATTGAGTATGCGTATTGCGGTGGTGTCGCTGTTTCCGCAGATGATCCGCGAGGCGCTGAACATCGGTGTGGTTGGGCGGGCGTTGGAGCGCGGGATTTTCCAGGTCGATTGTTTCGATCCTCGCGACTACACCGCCGATCTTCACCGCACCGTTGATGACCGCCCCTACGGGGGCGGACCGGGAATGGTTTTGAAGGTGGAACCCATGCGCAGCGCGGTTCGCGATGCGGTGAGGGTTTTGCCGCCGGGCAGCCGGCGCGTGTACTTGGGCGCAGACGGACGCAGGTTCGAGCAACACATGGCGCGCGAGGCTGGTGCATGGCCCGGTCTGGTTTTGATTGCAGGACGCTACGAAGGGATCGACGAGCGCTTCATCCAGCAGGAAGTCGATGAGGAATGGTCGATCGGCGATTATGTGCTTTCCGGCGGAGAGCTGCCGGCGCTGGTGGTCATTGATGCGATAGCGCGGTTGATGCCGGGTACGTTGGGCAGTTCGGAGTCGGCGCTGCAGGAGTCCTTCAGCGACGGCTTGGTGGATTGGCCGCATTACACCCGGCCGCAGGTGCTGGATGGGCACGAAGTGCCCGCGGTATTGGCGTCGGGCGATCACGCGGCGATTGCTCGCTGGCGACTGCAACAGGCATTGGGCCGCACGTGGTTGCGCCGGCCGGAGCTGCTCGAACGCCGTGGCTTGAGCGATGAAGAGCGAGAATTGTTGGAAGAATTCAAGAATGAACGTGCGAGGCAATAGCTATGAATAAGATCATCCAAGAACTCAACGGCGAGCGTGCGACGCGCAAGCTGCCGGACTTCAATCCCGGCGATACCATCATCGTGCAAGTCAAGGTGGTCGAAGGTGATCGCGAGCGTGTTCAGGCCTACGAAGGCGTGGTGATTGCCAAGAAGAACCGCGGCATCAACTCTTCGTTCACGGTCCGCAAGATCTCCCATGGCGAAGGCGTCGAGCGCGTATTTCAAACCTTCAGCCCAGCGATCAGCGAAGTCAGCGTCAAGCGCCGCGGCAGTGTGCGCCGCGCGAAGCTGTACTACCTGCGCGACTTGTCGGGCAAAGCGGCACGCATCGACGAGAAGATCTGAGCATTGAATGGGCGCCGGCTCTGCTCTTAGAGCATTCTTCGGGCTGATCTGGCGAATTCTCGAAGGGATCCGCAAGGTGCTGCACCTTGCGCTGTTGCTGCTGATCTTCGGATTCGTTCTCGCCGCGCTGCATACCTCCATACCGATCGTCCCGCGCAGCGCCGCGCTGGTGATTGCACCGCAAGGCCAGCTGGTCGAACAGATCTCGGGTGACGCGGTGCGCCGCGCATTCGGCGAGGCCTCGGGCGGCCCGGCGCCGGAGACCTTGCTGAGGGACGTGACCGAAGCCATCGCGGCTGCCAAGGCTGATTCCAGAATCAAACTCATCGTGCTTGATTTGGACGAGATGGAACCTTCGGGCTTGTCCAAATTGCAGGAGATCAGCGCGGCGCTGCGCGACTTCCGGGCTTCCGGCAAGCGCGTGATCGCCGCGGGCGACTCCTTCAGCCAATCGCAATATTATTTGGCCGCGCAGGCGGGCGAGGTCTATTTAGACCCCATGGGCGAAGTCTCCGTGAACGGCTTCAGCTACTACCGCATGTACTACAAGGACGCGATCGAAAAGCTCAGCGTCGATTTGAACGTGTTTCGCGCGGGCGCGTTTAAAAGTTATACGGACCAATTTTCCCGCAACGACATGGCGCCGAGCGAACGCGAAGAGACCTCGGTGTGGCTCGAGTCGTTGTGGAATGCGTACACACAAGATGTCACGCGTGCGCGATCTTTGCCGGCCGGCGCGCTGAAGGACTACATCGCAGAGCAGCCCGGCTCCTTGCAGGCGGTGAATGGCGACATGGCCAAAATGGCGCTGCAGCGCGGTTTGGTGACGGCGCTCAAGAGCCGGCGGCAGGTGGCCGATGACTTGAAGGGCTTGGTGGGCGAGGACGATAGCAGCCATTCGTTCAATTCCATCAAGATGAATCAGTACCTGGCGGCGGTGCGTTCCAAGCGTGTGCTGAAATCAAAATCCGATTCCAAGATCGGCATCGTCGTCGCCTCCGGTGAAATCTTCGACGGACATCAATTGCCGGGGGCGATCGGCGGTGAGAGCACGTCGAACCTGTTGCGGGAAGCGCGCTACGACCACGCGGTGAAAGCGGTGGTGCTGCGCGTCGACAGCCCGGGCGGCAGTGAATTCGCATCGGAAAAAATCCTGCGCGAAGTCCAGGCCTTGCGCAAAGCCGGCAAACCGGTCGTCGTTTCCATGAGCACCTACGCGGCATCCGGCGGTTATTACATCGCCGCCGCTGCCAATCAGATATTTGCCAGCCCCACCACCATCACCGGTTCGATCGGCGTGTTCTCTTTTATTCCGACCTTCCAGCGCACGCTGGAAAAACTCGGCATCAAGGTCGATGGCCTGGGTACCACGCCGCTTGCGGGCGATATACGCATTGATCGAGCGCTTGGACCCGCCACCAAGCAGCTATTGCAGGCCTCTGTGGATCACGCCTACGCGCAGTTCGTGCGGCGCGTCGCGGACGGGAGGAAGAAGTCAGTCGAAGATATCGACAAGATTGCGCAGGGCAGGGTGTGGGCCGGCCTCGATGCACAGCGCATCGGGCTGGTGGATCATCTGGGCGGACTTAAAGACGCCACTGATGCCGCCGCGAAGCTGGCGGAACTGGGCGCGGACTACGACGTCGATTACATCGAGCCTGATTTGAGCCTGCGCGAAGAACTACTGATGCAGATACGATCGCAGACCGCGCGCTTGGGCGCGCTGGCGGGAATCATTCCACAGCGCACCGAGGTCGAGCGCATCCTCGATCCGCTGTTGGAGCAGGCGCGCGCCATCACCCAACTCAAAGATCCCCGCGGGCTGTACTCGTATTGCTGGTGCCGCGAGCCGCGCTAAGGCAGGCGCGTGTTTGAGCAGTCCTACAGACTGGACCAGTCGAGCGTTACCTTTCCGGACTTTCCGGAATTCATGATTTGAAAGCCTTCCAGATAGTCATTGATCCCCAAGCGATGCGTGATCACCGGCCGGATGTCCAGGCCGCTTTGCAGCATGCTCGACATTTTGTACCAGGTTTCGAACATCTCTCGGCCATAGATGCCTTTGATGGTCAGGCCCTTGAAAATGACTTGATTCCAGTCGATGGCGGTCTCGCCGGGCGGGATACCGAGCATCGAAACGCTGCCGCCGTTGTTCATGGTGCGCAGCAATTCACGCAGCGCCGCCGGATTGCCCGACATCTCGAATCCCACATCGAAGCCTTCTTCCATCCCCAAATCACGCATGGCGTCGTCCAATGATTCGCGCGATATGTTGAGCGCGCGCGACGCGCCCATTTTCTTGGCCAGATCCAATCGGTAGTCATTGACGTCGGTGATCACGACATGCCGCGCGCCGCAGTGGCGCGCGATGGCCACGGCCATCACACCGATCGGGCCCGCCCCGGTGATGAGCACATCCTCGCCGACCACATTGAACGCCAGGGCCGTGTGCGTGGCATTGCCAAGCGGGTCTAGGATGGAGGCGATCTCATCGTCTATGGCTTCGGGCAGCTTGAACACATTGGACGCCGGAATCGTCAGGTACTCGGCAAAAGCACCGGGGCGATTGACGCCGACGCCGGATGTATTGCGGCACAGATGGCGGCGGCCAGCGCGGCAATTGCGGCAATGCCCGCAAGTGATATGACCCTCACCGGATACGCGGTCGCCGGTATGAAAGCCGCGCACCTCGCTGCCGAGCTCGACGATTTCTCCGGAATATTCGTGGCCGACAGCCATTGGGACGGGCACGGTTTTTTGCGCCCACGCATCCCAGTTGTAAATGTGCATGTCGGTGCCGCAAATGGCGGAGCGATGCACTTTGATCAGAACATCATTGTGGCCAACCGCAGGTTCCGGGACATCCTGCATCCAGATGCCGGGTTCCGCGCGGGCCTTGACGAGTGCTTTCATGGCTTCCTCTAATGAATCACGCCGAGATCGCGTGCCGCGCGACCAAAGGCGGAAATGACCTGATCGAGTTGCTGGGTCGTGTGCGCAGCATTCATTTGGGTGCGAATTCGCGCTTTTCCATGGGGTACGACCGGGAAAGAGAAAGCCACGACATAAACGCCGTCTTTCTGCATGCGCTCGGCGAGGCGCACCGCCAGCGGCGCATCGCCCAGCATTACCGGGATGATGGGGTGCTCTCCCGGGACGAGGTCGAAGCCCAAGGCCTGCATCCGCTCGCGAAAGTAGCGGGCGTTGGCATGGACGCGATCACGAAGTTCCGGTGAACTCTCCAGAAGATTCAGCACCTGGATGGTGGCGGCGGCGACGGCCGGTGCGATGCTGTTCGAGAACAAATAAGGTCGCGAGCGCTGACGCAGCCACGCCACGATGTCCTTGCGGGCTGAGACAAAGCCGCCGCTGGCTCCCCCCAAGGCTTTGCCCAGCGTGCTGGTGAGAATATCAATGCGGCCCGTACAGTCGCGGAATTCGGGCGAACCGCGGCCACGGGCGCCGATGAAGCCGGTCGCATGCGAATCATCGACCATGACCAGCGCACCGTATCGATCGGCCAGGTCGCAAATCTCATGGAGTCGCGCGATGGATCCGTCCATCGAGAACACGCCGTCGGTTGCAATCAGGCGCACGCGTGAGTCCTTGGAATCCTTCAGCGCCTGCTCCAGTTCATTCATATCGTTGTTGGCATACCGCAGGCGCCGCGCCTTGCACAGGCGAATGCCGTCGATGATGCTGGCGTGATTCAGCGCATCGCTGATGACGGCGTCCTGTTCGTCGAGCAACGTCTCGAACAAGCCGCCGTTCGCGTCGAAGCACGAGGAATACAGAATCGTATCGTCCATCGATAGGTACGCGCTCAATCGTTCCTCGAGCTCGCGGTGCACGCTCTGTGTGCCGCAAATGAAGCGCACCGAGGCGACACCGTAGCCATAGCGCGTCAAACCATCATGCGCGGCTTTGAGCACCGCGGGATGGTTGGCTAGACCTAAGTAGTTGTTGGCGCAGAGATTGATCATCTCTTGCCCGTCGGCAAGCCGGATCACAGGGCCTTGGGCAGAGCCGATGACGCGTTCGCGCTTCAGCAGACCCGCGGCATCCAGCGACTCGGTATCGCGCCGCAGCCGTTCAAGAAATTCCTCACCGTGCATGGCGCTATTATAGCGATTTCGTACGCTTCCCTCTTGTGTATCCGCGACGCCGAGCGCTTATGACAATCGACCCGAACAGTGATATTCATCGCCTGGACAAATGGCTATGGCATGTCAGGTTCTTCAAAACCCGCAGTCTCGCCACGGCCGCCATCAACGGCGGCAAGGTTCACTTGAATGCCGAGCGCGTCAAGCCCGCGCATCGTGTTCGAATTGGCGATCATGTGAGTTTGTCGCTGCAAGGAATCTTGGCGGAATTCGAAGTCCGCGGCCTGCCCGTGCGGCGCGGGCCTGCTGCCGAGGCGCTCACGCACTATCAGGAGACCCTTGGGAGCGCTGAGCGCCGTGCAAAACTTCGAGAGCAGCAGCGCCTCGCGAACATCTCTCGGCCCCGGCCCGACACTCGTCCGGATAAACGGGAGCGGCGGCGGCTCATGCGGCTGCATCGGGATCAAACCTGACCGCCGGCAAGTTTTGAAATAAAACTTGCCTTGGCGATTCCATGTGCTACAGTCGGTAACACTATGAGCGGTAACACTACGCAAAGTCACGATCCGGCTGAGCTCGGCGAGCTGGAGCGCGCCGTGCTCGAACTCATCTGGGAACATGGCGTACAGAGCGCCGACCAGGTCCGCGAGCAATTGCTGCAGCAAGGGCGGCCGCTCAAGGAATCCACCATTCGCACCGTGCTGCGCCGGCTCGAAGAGAAGGGGTATTTAGTCCACTCCATTGAGAGCCGCACCTTCCTCTACCGGCCGGCGGCATCGCGCCAGGCAGTCGCAGGGCGGGCCGTGCAACGCATCGTGGATTGGTTCTGCGAAGGCTCTGTGGAGACGTTGCTGGCCGGCATGGTTGACTCCGCGGTGCTGGACCGCAAGGAACTGCAGCGTCTCGCCGAACGAATTGCTGCCTCGAAAAAGGGGAAAAAAACTTGAATACTCATCTGTTGCTTGAAGCCGCTGTGCGCTCCTTGGTGATGGGCGCGATAGTCTTTGTGGTGCTGCGTGTGTTGCGAATAGAGCAAGTTCGCGCGCCGAACAGCATGGCTGCTGGCGCTCGTGGGCGCGCTGGCGATGCCGGCGCTCGTCAGTGCGCAGATAGGTCCGCGCTTGCTGCCGGATATTGCGGCAAGCAAGTCGCAGGCCACGATGGTAGCAAGCGAGCCGTACGTTGCCAGGCAATCCGCATCGCCAAACTATCGCCTCGCGACTGGCCCGCAGGCGCCGCTCATCGCTCCGGAGCGCGACCGAAGCGCCCGATTGATGAGCGCGGTATTGTCTCTCGCCGTGATTGGCTATTGCATGGTGGCCGCCATGTTGTCGCTGCGCCTTTGCGCCGGCGTCGGTTTCGCGCTGCGGCTGCGCAATCAAGCGGAGCGCGTCGTATTTCCTTTCGACCCAGAGCTGGACGTGCGTACCACTTCGCGCATCGACAGCCCCGTCACCATCGGTTGGAGCGTGCTGCTGCCGCGCGGCTACACCTCCTGGGATGAGGCTACCTTGCGCATCGTGCTCTCGCACGAGCGAGCGCATGTGCGGCAGGCGGATTTCTTCGTGCAGGCGCTGGCCGGGTTGCACTGTGCGTTTTTCTGGTTCAACCCTTTTAGTTGGTGGCTGCAGCGCCAGCTCTCCGAACTCGGCGAGGCATTGAGCGATTGCGCCGCGGTCGAGCAGGCCGAGAGCCGTGTGTCTTATGCCGAAACGTTGCTTGCCTTCGCAACCCGTAGCCGTTGGCCGATGACAGGCGTTGCCATGGCGAGCGTCAGCAACCTGACGCCGCGAATCGAGCGACTTTTGAGTGACCGAGGCTTCGAGCGCTCATTTGCCGTCAAGCACCGCCTGCCGTACGTGGCTGCGGGCGTGGTGATGATGTCCATGGTCGCCGCCACCTCAATGGTGCGGGTGCAGGCTGCGCCGACCGACCAGGTCTTGAACGCCGACACCTCCACAAGCCCCGCGACACCTTCAACCCCGGCGGCACTCCCCAGCCCCGCAGCACCTTCAAGCCCCGCGGTACCCCCAAGTCCCGTGGCGCCCCCAAGTCCTGTGGCGCCCCCAAGCCCAAACACTCGGGTCGACACCAACACCAGCACGAACACGGATACGCACACGAAAACCGACACGAAGGTTAGCGTCGGCGCTCATTCCTCCAAGAAATCCGCCAAGAAAGCTGACGCCCGCGTCGAGCAGGACGAGGCAGCCGATGATCCGCGCGAGGACGGGGTGATGGCGATCAATACCGACCACTCGCACACCATGTTCAATTCCGGCAACTTGTTACCGTCGCAGCGTGGGGACTACATCTATTTCCAGCACGATGGCAAGCCCTACCTCATTCAAGATCCGGCCATCATTGCGCAGGCGCAGGCGATGCTGGCGCCGATGAATGCGCTCCGAGAGCAGCAGAAGGAGCTGGGGCTAAAACAACGCGAGCTGGCCATCAGGCAGGCCACGCTGGGAGCGCAGCAAGGTGCTTTGGCGGCAGCCCAAGTGCACGCGGCGAAAATCGACACGCCGGAATTCAAACACGACATGGCGGAACTGAAAAACGTGATCAAGGACATGCACCTGGATGAACTCACCGCGCAGATCGACCGCAACGCCCTGGCGGAAGTGCAGGCGCATTTGGCGGAGATTCAGGCAGCCGCCGGCAAGCTGACGGCCGACCTGGCCATGAAGCAGGCGGACTTCGGTGCGCATCAAGGTGTGCTCGGTACGCAGCAAGGCGAGCTGGGCGAGCAGCAGGGCAAGCTCGGCGAACAGCAGGCGCTCTTGGGCGAGCAGAAGCGCAAAATCGTGGAAGAGGTCAGGCGTCAGCTGAAGCCCATGATCGAGCAGGCGATCCGTGAGGGCAAGGGAAAGGCGCTGGAGAATTGATGCCGCGCCAACTTTTGAAGCCGTAAGGACGAAACATGCCGCAGAGCAATGCTCTCTGCATCGTGGCGAACGCGGCGACACGGAGCCTCAGGCCCAGGATTCGTCCATATCCTCAGGATCGTCGATTTCGCAGCTATCGGCCGACTCCGGTTGCAGCGTAGCCCACTCGGCATGGTGCCAAACGGCTGTGGCGATCCCTGCGGTGGATAATTCACGCGGCTGTGGCTTCGGCCCCAAGCGGCTTGCGACCTGACTCAATCCTGGGTTGTGCCCGCAGATCATGATGTGGCTCAACGAGGTGGCGCGGTGCGCGAGAACCTGCCAGGTTCTTTCCGGTGTTGCCAGGTACAGTTCGCGGGCGCACTGCACTTGCTTCGCATCGAGTTCGCAGGTGGTGGCGATGATGTCGGCCGTTGCCCAAGCTCGTTCGGCAGGGCTCACCAAAATGAGGTCGGGCACCAGATTTCGTTTGACCAGGCGCGTCGCCATCTCCTGCGCCTCGATGACGCCGCGGTGTGTGAGCGGGCGCTCATAATCCTCCGGATAGGCATCGGCGGCCTCCGCCTTACCGTGCCGAAGCAGTGTCAGTCTGCGTGTACCCACAAATGGCCATTCTCAATCTTGGTTGCGAAGACGCGCACGGGTTCATACGCGGGCGGCGTCAGCGCCTCTCCCGTGCGCAAACAGAATCGGGCGCCATGGCGCGGACAGATGATCTCATTGCCTTCGATCTCGCCGCCGGTCAAGGGGGCGCCGTCATGGGTGCAAATATCCTCGATCGCATAATAGGCTTCGCCGCTGCGCACGACGGCAATGGTGCGCCGGCCGACGGCAATGGATTTGGCGTGACCGTCCGCCAAATTGTTGGTGAGCCCAGCGTCAATCCACTTCAAAAGAATCCCCTCGCGCGATCTCACATCATGCCGGTCTGCAAGCGTGCCTCGTCCGACATCATGGTTTGATTCCACGGCGGGTCGAATACCAGTTCGACATTGGCATGCGCCACCGTCGGTACGATCTGTACCTTGTCGCGCACGTCCTGCACCAATACCTCGCCCATGCCGCAGCCGGGTGCCGTTAACGTCATCTTGATGTCCACGGTGCGTGTCGAGTCTTCGTTCTTGCTCACATCGCACTCGTATACCAACCCCAGGTCGACGATATTGACCGGTATTTCGGGGTCATAGCAAGTCTTGAGCTGCTGCCAGATGATGTTCTTGATGTCTTCCTCGGACGCGCCGGGCGGAACCTCGGGCGGCTTGGCCGACGTCTTGCCGATGGCATCAGCATCGTGCCCCGCAATGCGAAACAAATTGCCGTCGATGTAAACGGTGAAGCTTCCGCCAAGCGCCTGGGTGATATAGCCGACCGAGCCGAGCTTGAGGTTCACTTCGGTGCCGGTGGGAATGGACACCGCCTTCACCTCGCGTTGCACGACAATGGGTTCATTTTCGTAGGTGCGCATTCAACAATCTCACTCGGTGGACACGGCAGGCAGGGACTTGAGGTCCGTGGATTTCAGGGCTGATGCCAACGTGTGCCAGCACAAACTCGCGCACTTCACGCGAGCAGGGTATTCGCGCACACCGGACAGTGCTGCCAGTTTGCCCAGTCCCTCGGCGGAGGGCGCAGCATCGTCGGTAAGCAATTGGTGGACGCGGTCGAACAGCTTGAGCGCCTCATCGCGGGTTCTGCCTTTTACGGCCTCCGTCATCAGCGACGCGGAGGCGGTAGATATCGCGCAACCTTCACCCTGGAAGCGGATGTCGGAGATGGTGTCTTCAGTGAGCCGCAGGCGCAGCGTCAAATGATCGCCGCACATGGGGTTGAAACCCTCGACGCTGGCATCGGCGGGCGCAAGGTCGCCAAAATTTCGCGGTTGACGGTTGTGGTCGAGAATCACGTCGCGGTAGAGGTCGTTGAGTTCCATGGCAGCCTCAGGCGAACATCTTGCGCGCGCGTTCGATACCGGCGCCAAGCCTGTCGATTTCCTCGAAACTGTTATAGAAGGCAAACGAGGCGCGGGCAGTGGCCGGCAACTTGTAGAACTCCATGACCGGCATCGCACAATGATGGCCGGTGCGAACCGCGATCCCATCTTCATCGAGGATGGTTCCCAAATCATGCGGATGCACGCCGGCAACCACGAAGGAAACCAAGCTGGCCTTGTTTGGGGCCGTTCCGACGATGCGCAGCCCGGGAATTTTCGTCAGCACACCGGTCGCATGGCGAAGCAGGGCGCTTTCGTGAGCATGGGCTTGTCCTAAGTCCAACCCCGACAGGAAATCCACGGCGGCGCCCAAGCCGATGGCACCGGAGATATTGGGCGTGCCGGCCTCGAATTTGTACGGTAAGGCATTGTAGGTGGTCTTGGCGAATGTCACGGCCAGGATCATGTCACCACCGCCCTGCCATGGCGGCATGCGCTCGAGCAGTTGCTCGCGTCCATACAGCACGCCGACGCCGGTCGGACCATACATCTTGTGACTGGAGAAGGCGTAGAAGTCGCAGCCTAAGTCCTGCACGTCGACGTGCATGTGCGAGATCGCCTGTGCTCCGTCGATCAACGTGGTAATGCCACGAGCTTTGGCGGCAGCGACCAGGCGCTTCACCGGCAGAACGGTGCCAAGCGCATTGGACACATGCGCGCAGGCAAGAATCTTGGTGCGAGGATTCATCAAAGCAACCACCGCATCGAGGTGCACTTCGCCCTGCGCGTCCATGGGCGCGACGATCAGTTTGGCGCCGGTCTGCTCACAGACCATCTGCCAAGGCACGATGTTGGCGTGGTGCTCCAGATGCGTGATCAGCACCTCGTCGCCGGGTTGCAATAGGGGGCGCGCGTAACTTTGTGCCACCAGATTGATCGCCTCGGTGGTGCCGCGGACGAAAATAAGCTCGCTGCGCGAGCGCGCATGGATGAAGCGAACCAGCCGGTCCCGGGCGCTCTCGTACAGCGCCGTCGCCTCCTGGCTCAAGGTATGCACACCGCGATGGATATTGGCGTGGTGGTGACGTTCGTAGTCATCCACTGCATCGATGACACATTGCGGCCTCTGGGCTGAGGCGCCATTGTCCAAATAGGCCAGCGGCTTGCCGTGCACCATGCGCGCCAGGATGGGAAATTGGCGCCGCGCGGCATCGACGTCGAAGGTGCGTTCGGTCTGGGCTAAGGCGATATTGTTCATGTCAACGAAACTTCCGCAATATTTGCGAATCGGGCAATTGGCTGATCAGCGCGCCCTCGATCGCGGAACGCGCCGAGGTCACGGACATGCCGGTGAGAACATCGGCGAGGAAGGCGTATACCAACAGGCTTTGCGCTGTTTCGCGGTCGAGACCGCGCGAGAGCAAGTAGAACAACATGTCGGGATCGAGCCTGCCGGTGGTGGCGCCATGGGCACACTTGACCTCGTCGGCATGAATTTCAAGCTGCGGCCGCGTGTCGATTTCCGCCCTGGGTGACAGCAGCAAGCCACGACAGGACTGCTGCGAATCGGACCCCAGCGCGCCGGCATTGACGATGACCTTGCTATTGAAGATCACCCGGCTGATATCGCTGGCGATGGCGCGAGCGGTTTGGCGGCTGCGAGTATGGGGCGCCGCATGCGTGACGATATTCACGCAATCGACATGCCGGTCTTCGTGTCCCATCAACAGTGAGAAGCTTTCCAGGGATGCGCCCGGCTCGTTCAAATGCGCCTCGAGCGATGAGCGCACCAACCCTCCCCCTAAGGCGATCGTGAACTGCTTGCATTGGCTGCCTTGGGCTTGGTGGATGTCCAGAGCGTCCAGATGCGTGGCACCGGCACCCGTCGCATAGACGCGGTAGTGCTCGAGCTGCGCATCCTTGCTAAGTGCGATATGTGTATTGGAGTTATTGAGCGGCGCAATTTCCCCGTGCGCCACATAATGCTCAATGATGGTCGCACTGGTACCGGGTGCTGCGTCGATGATGATGCGCGGGTGCGCCAGCTCCTGTGCGCTCTCGCCGGTCGAAACATGAAGAATGACCAACGGGGCTGTTACTTGTTTGGTGATCTTCAGGTACAGGCCGTCGTTGAACAACGCGGTATTGAGCAATACCCAGCGTCGTTGATCGGCATCGGATACGGGCGGGAAGAAGCGCAGCAGAGACTTCGAATCGAGTTTAGATAGTGTCTTTATGCTGCTGATTTCAAATCCATTTATATTCGCATTATCGGCATTCTCCGGCGCACATCCATTGACCATGATCAGGGTCGGGGCGTGCTGAAAGGCATCCACCAACGATAGCGATGCGTTGTGGTGGATGGCGCCGCGCACGTCGCATGCGGCGGCTTGAAAGCTTTGCGCGGCGAGGCTGCGAAGATCGGTATAGCGCCAGGTTTCGTCGCTTAAAGTAGGCAGCCCGAGCTTCAGAAAGCGCTGCATCGCCTGTTCGCGTACAGGCTGCAATGCGTCTACCTGGCGCGCATGCCATTGCGCCTCGAAGGAGCGTAGGGCGGCGCTCATGCGACTTGGGCTTCCAGCACCCAGTCGTAGCCGCGGCGCTCGAGTTCGTGCGCGAGGGATTTGTCGCCGGACTTCACGATGCGTCCGCCCGACAGCACATGCACCTGATCTGGGATGACGTAATCCAGCAGCCGCTGATAGTGCGTGACGAGTACGACGGCGCGCTTCGGGTCGCGCAGGCTGTTGACGCCCATGGATACCACTTTGAGGGCATCGATATCCAGTCCCGAATCCGTTTCATCCAGAATCGCGAGTTTCGGTTCGAGCACCAGCATCTGCAGAACTTCATTGCGCTTTTTCTCGCCGCCCGAGAAGCCTTCGTTGACGCCGCGGGTCAGAAACGCTTCGCTCATCTGCATGAACTTCATTTTCTGTCTGATGAGCGCCAGAAACTCATACGCATCGACCTCAGGCTCACCGGCGGCTTTGCGCTTGGCATTCAGCGCGGCTTTCAGCAAGTAGACGTTGTTGACGCCGGGAATTTCCACCGGATATTGGAATCCGAGAAACAACCCGGCGCGGGCGCGCTCCTCGGCGCGCATGGCCAACAGATCGCGGCCCTCGAACATCACCGACCCGCGAGTCACCTCGTAATCTTCGCGGCCGGCCAGGACTTGAGCCAACGTGCTCTTGCCGGAACCGTTCGGCCCCATGATGGCGTGCACCTCGCCGGCATTGACGGTGAGATTGACGCCATTGAGTATTTCTTTGCCCGCGACGCGGGCGGATAAGTCTGAAATTTCAAGCAAGATATTTTCTCTCTCTCTGTGGCCGCTAACCGACGGCGCCTTCCAAGCTCACGCTGAGCAGATTCTGTGCCTCTACCGCGAATTCCATCGGCAGTTCTTTGAACACGACCTTGCAGAATCCGCTGACAATCATATTGACCGCATCCTCCGCGGAGATACCTCGCTGCAGGCAATAAAACAGCTGATCCTCGCCGATCTTGGAGGTGCTGGCCTCGTGCTCGACCGTCGCCGTCGGATTCTTCACCTCCATGTACGGAAAGGTGTGCGCCGCGCATTTGGGACCCATCAGCAGGGAATCGCACTGCGTGAAATTGCGCGCGCCCGCGGCGCTCGGCAGAATTTTCACCAGTCCGCGATAGGTGTTCTCGGCATGCCCGGCCGAAATGCCCTTGGACACGATGGTGCTCTTGGTGTTGCGGCCGATATGGATCATCTTGGTGCCGGTGTCGGCCTGCTGGTAGTGATTCGCGACGGCCACCGAATAGAATTCACCGATCGAGTTTTCGCCCTTGAGCACGCAGCTCGGGTATTTCCAGGTGATCGCCGAACCGGTCTCGACCTGAGTCCAGGAGATCTTGGAATTGCGGCCGCGGCACTCGCCGCGCTTGGTGACGAAGTTGTAAATGCCGCCGAGGCCGTTTTCATCGCCGGGATACCAGTTCTGCACGGTCGAATACTTGATTTGCGCATCGTCGAGCGCCACCAATTCGACCACGGCGGCGTGCAGCTGATTCTCGTCGCGCATGGGCGCCGTGCAGCCTTCCAAATAACTGACTGAGGCCCCTTCGGCGGCGATGATCAGCGTGCGCTCGAATTGGCCGGTCTTCGCGGCGTTGATGCGAAAATAGGTCGACAGTTCCATCGGACAGCGCACCCCGGGCGGTACATAGACGAAGGAGCCGTCCGAGAACACCGCGGAATTGAGCGCGGCGAAAAAATTATCGGTCGTGGGCACCACGGTGCCGAGATAGCGTTCGACGAGCTGCGGATGGTCGCGAACTGCATCCGAGAATGAACAAAAAATGACGCCCGCTTTGCCGAGCTTTTCCTTGAACGTGGTCGCCACCGAGACGCTGTCGAATACGGCATCGACCGCAACACCCGCCAAGCGCGCTCGCTCGTGCAGCGGGATTCCCAGCTTCTCGTATGTCGCGAGCAGCTTCGGGTCAACCTCGTCGAGGCTCTTCGGCGCATTGGCCGGCGCTCGGGGTGCCGAGTAGTAGGAGATGTCTTGGTAGTCGATGGGCTTGTAGTGCACATGCGCCCACGTCGGCTCCTTCATGGTCTGCCAATGCCTGAATGCTTTCAGCCGCCAGTTCAGCAGGAACTGCGGTTCGTGCTTCTTTCTGGAAATTGCGGCTACGACGTCCTCGTCGAGGCCGGGCGGTAAGCTGTCCGATTCGATATCGGTGATGAACCCATGGCGATACTTCTGACCGACGAGGGCTTCGACTGCTTGAGATTTGGTGGACACGGTATTCCGGGGTCTTTAGGGACTTGAGAGGTTAAATGGGGTCGGATCTTAGGTATTCACGCGGATTTCCGACGCAAGATCAGCCACCCGCACGCCGGTGGAATCCAGGCCCGCCAATTGATGCAAGGTGACGTCTTCCAGGGCGCGCCGAATGGCCGCATTGACACGCTGCCAGGCGCCGCCGACGCGGCATAGGCGCTCGATCCCGCATTGGCTGGAGGCCCCGCTGCATTCGGTAATGGCAATCGGCCCCTCGAACACATCGAGGATTTGCGCGGCGGTAATTTCATCCGGCCTTCGCGCCAGGCGGTAACCGCCTTGCGCCCCCCGTGAAGAAATTACCATGCCCGCGCGTTGCAGACCTTTGAGCACCTTGCTCACGGTCGGTCTTCCCAGGCGTGTGCGCTCAGCCAATTCAGCCGCGGCACGATGTGTCGCGGGTTCTTGCGCTAAACTGGCGAGTACGACGGTGGCGTAGTCCGTCATTTTTCCCATTCGCAGCATAAAAAATGGTTCCTGTAAGCCGAAGCTTTATGTGGGACTATTTTAGTCCTATTTGAAGGGAAGTGCCACCCGGAGGGCGGATCAAGCCGAGGTTTGTTATCCTCCCCCAACTCAACCGTCAAGATCAGCGAGATACGTACGTCATGAACATCGGAGAACTCAACGCCACCGCCCGCGCCTTGGTCGCCAAAAACCGTGGAATTCTCGCCGCCGACGAGAGCAGCAGCACCATCAAGAAGCGCTTTGACAGCATCAAACTGGAATCCACGGAAGAGAATCGCCGTGCCTACCGCGAGATGTTGTTTACCGCGCCGGGTGCGCAGCAGTACATCAGCGGCGTGATCCTGTATGACGAAACGCTGCATCAAAAGACCAAGGACGGGGTTCCGTTTGCCCCGTATCTGACGAAGGCCGGAATGATCCCCGGCATCAAGGTTGATTTGGGGACGAAGGCGTTACCGGGTTTTCCGGGGGAGACCATCACCGAAGGGCTGGACGGATTGCGCGAGCGCTTCGCCGAGTACCACAAACTGGGGGCGCGATTTGCCAAGTGGCGGGCGGTGATCAATATCGACTCCGGAATCCCGACACACTACGCCATCGATGCCAACGCGGAAGCCTTGGCGCGCTATGCGGCTTTGGCCCAGGAAGCAGGAATCGTACCCATCGTCGAGCCGGAAGTGCTCATGGATGGCGCCCATTTGTTGGAGCGTTGCGAGGAAGTCACGAACGCGGTGCTCGACAGCGTGTTCAGCCATTTGTTTGCAGCGCGCGTGATCCTGGAAGGAATGATCCTCAAGCCAAACATGGTGATCCCGGGCAAGAAATCGCCTGATCAGGCGAGTCCCGAGCGTATCGCGGAAGCGACCGTTCGCACGCTGAAGCGCCAGGTTCCCGCGGCAGTTCCTGGGATTGCATTCTTGTCCGGCGGGCAAAGTCCTACGGATGCGACGTTGCACCTGAACCTCATGCATGCGGCGGGACCGCTGCCCTGGGGACTGACATTCAGCTACGGACGCGCCTTACAGGAAGATGCACTGAGTGCCTGGGGGGGCAAGCCGACTGGATATGCGAGTGGACAGAAGGCCCTGGAGAAGCGCGCCAAGCTGAATGGCTTGGCGGCGGCCGGCGAATACAAAGCCGCCATGGAATCCGCGGCGGCTTGAATCCCGCGCCACGCCGCGCCCTGTGGATGCGGCTCCGCAGCTAACCCATTGAATCAAACTGCCCCCATAGTTGATATACGGAACCTAGATTACGCGGTGAGCCGGCGGCCGGTCTTCGCGGGTCTGGATATTCAGATTCCGCGCGGCAAAGTCACTGCGGTGATGGGGCCCAGCGGCACCGGCAAGACCACGTTGCTGCGCCTGATCACCGGCCAGGTCATGGCCGACAGCGGTGAGATCGAAGTCGCAGGCAAGAATATGCGCGCCCTGACGCGTGCGGAGCTGTATGTGCTGCGTCGCCGGATGGGAATGCTTTTTCAGAACGGCGCGCTGCTGACCGACCTGAGCGTGTTCGAAAACGTTGCCTTTCCCTTGCGTGAACACACCAACATGACCGAGCGGCTGATTCGCCAACTGGTGCTGACAAAATTGCAAGCCGTGGGACTCAGAGGGGCTGCGCAATTGATGCCGGGAGAGCTGTCCGGCGGCATGAGCCGGCGCGTGGCGCTGGCGCGCGCCATCGTCATGGACCCGGAATTATTGATTTACGATGAGCCCTTTGTCGGTTTGGATCCCATTTCATTGGGCGTCATTTTGCGTCTGATTCGCCGCTTGAACGATACCCTCGGCATCACCAGCATCGTCGTCTCGCACGACGTGCAAGAGATCTCGACCGTCGCGGATCAGGTATTCCTGTTGTCGGGCGGCAAAGTGGTCGCGGGAGGCACGCCGCAGGAGCTGAAAACGAACCCGACCGAGATCGTCAAGCAATTCATCGGCGGTCTCGCGGACGGTCCGGTGCCGTTTCATTTTCCCGCGCCGGAATATTTCGACGAACTGCTGTCTCGCAGCGAGGATCTTTAGAGCATGTTCGCCGAGCTGTGGAAGAGTTTTACCGATGCCTTGGAAGACTTGGGTTCGGTCGTTCACTTCCTGTTTCGCCTGGTCGGCAATTCGCCGCCCGCATTGTTGCGATTCAATTTGATCTCGCAACAGATCTTCAATTCGGGTGCGCTGTCACTGGTCATCATCATGCTCTCGGGTTTGTTCGTCGGCATGGTGCTTGGGTTGCAAGGCTACCAGCTCCTGCAGCGATTCGGCTCCGGGGAGGCGCTGGGAACCGCAGTAGCCATCGGGCTGGTCAAAGAGTTGGGCCCCGTCGTGACTGCGTTGCTGTTTGCCGGCCGCGCCGGCACGGCACTGGCATCGGAATTGGGGTTGATGCGCGCGACCGATCAGATATCGGCCATGGAAATGATGGCGGTCGATCCCATCCAGCGCGTGGTGGTGCCGCGATTTTTGGGCGGGGTGATTGCCATGCCCCTGCTGGCGGCCATATTCAGCGTGATCGGGATCTATGGCGCGCAACTCGTGGGCGTACAGATTATGCGAGTCGATGCCGGCAGCTTCTGGTCGCAGATGCGCTCCGCGGTCAGCTTGACGGATGTCACCGAGGGCATCGTGAAGAGCCTGGCATTCGGGGTGGCCTGCAGTCTCATTGCCGTCTACCAGGGCTATTACGCAACGCCCACTGCGGAGGGCGTCGGCAGAGCCACCACGCGCACGGTCGTCACGTCGGCCGTGGTGATTCTATTCTTGGACTATTTGATTACCGCAGCGTTTTTGTAGGAGTATCGCTATGAGCAAGTCGCGCACATTGAATCTAGGCACCGGCTCGTTTGTGCTGCTGGGATTTGCGGCGCTGTTTTTCCTGACGACCCAGACGACGAGTCACGGACTGGCCATGTTCGGTCCGTCACGCTATGAGGTGACCGCCAAGTTCGACAATGTCGGCGATCTAAAAGTAGGGGCTCCGGTGTCGATGTCCGGCGTAGAAGTCGGACGTGTTGCCAAAATCGACTTTGATTTGAGCGAATACAAAGCAGTGGTTCTATTGCGGTTGAACGCCCGCTACAACAAGATTCCCGTGGACAGTGATGCGAGCATCTATACGCAGGGGTTGTTGGGGGGTAAATTCATCGGACTCACCGCCGGCGGGGCCGATACTTATCTTCAAGACAAGGGCCAAATCGATTTTACGCAGTCGGCCTTTGTGCTCGAGAATCTGATCGGTCAGGTTCTGGCGAGCTTCACCAAATCAAAAGCGGACGCGCAGGCCTCTGGGGCCGCCGCGGATCCGAAACCGACGGAGAAAACGAAATGATCAAAATTATCACAGCAATGTTAGTGGCCATGCTGGCGAGCGGCGCGTACGCAGCCGATGCGCCGAGCCCCGCCCCGAACGCCAACAACGTGAGCCCCCAGGAGCTGGTGGAGAATTCCGCGAAGCGCATGCTTGCGGAGTTGGATAAAAATCGCGCCATGTACAAGAGCGATCCGGCGAAGCTCGACGCTCTGGTGGGCAACGTGCTGTTGCCTTATTTCGACACGGATTATGCGGCGCGCCTGGTCTTGGGGCAAAGCTGGCGCACGGCGACACCCGAGCAGCGTAAGCGCTTCCTCGATGCGTTCTACCATTCGCTGCTGCGCAACTACGGCGCTGCGTTGGTCGATTTTACCGGCGATCGCTTCATCGTCCTGCCCTACAAGGGCGATCCGAGCGATACAACGGCGACGGTGCGCACGGAAGTGAAGCGATCGTCGGGCGACAAGGTGCCGGTCAATTTTAGTTTGCGCAAGACCCCCGAGGGCTGGAAAGCCTGGGACGTGGTGATCGAAGGCATTTCCTATGTGAAGAGTTTCCGCACTGATTTTGCCTCCGAGATCCAGCAAAAGGGGTTGGACGATGTGATTACGCGTTTGGAAAAGGAAGGCAAAGTCGGACCCAATGGCGCCGCGGTGAGCAGCCATTGAGCGCGGCCCCTTGGCGCCGCAGCCGCCGGGGTGCATTGACCAACAGCGTTGTGCACAAGGCTGAGTTTGAGCTTCTGGAAGCTGAGCGTTCGCGCGTGAGCGGCGTGCTGCATTTCACCACGGTGACCGCTTTGCTGAGTGAAGGCAGCGCGGCTATCTGCAATGGACGGGCGGCCGTCATCGATCTGGCAGGCGTAGAGGACAGCGACAGTTCGGGTCTTGCGTTGCTGATCGAGTGGCTGAGTATTGCCAGAGCGTCGAGTCGCACACTGCGCTACGAAAACATTCCGGCGCAATTGCATCAGCTCGCACGCCTGAGCGATGTTGAAGAGTTGTTGACGGTAAGCTAGGCCGGATAAAAAAACAAAACAGCCAGGGATGGAGAAAAGATGCTGCAAGCATCGGTCGCCTTTCTCAAGGCGAATAATCCGCCAAATTAGGGCGGCGCGGGGGGTGCCACCGGCGGCGCAGCGGATGAGTGGACCGGCGGTGTCGCCGTGTCGTCGTCGGCGCCCGGATCCACCAGGACCTCGTCCGAGACTTTGCCGTCCGACACCAGGTATGCGCGCCGCTGCAAATAGGCATCGCGAATGAAGGCATACGGGTCGAACACCTTCTGTAGGGTTTCATCCAGCGGCAGCAGGGCGGCGCGAGCGTCGACCAATCCCGCGCCGTACAGCCCATACGAGACCCAGTTGTTGTTGATGTAGTGCGCCACACCGGTAAATATGTCGACACCGCGTGCTGGGCCATCCCGCGCATCTGACGGACCCAGGAAAGGAATTTCCAGGAATGGTCCCGGCCGAACGCCCCAATGGCCCAAAGTTTGGCCAAAATCTTCGTCATTCTTGGTCAAGCCCATCTGCGATGCTGGGTCCAAAAGTCCGCCGACTCCAACAGTCGTATTGACGACGAGGCGTGCGAGATCGTTCGCCGCCGCACCAAATTTGCCCTGCAAAGCATCGTTGACCATGACGGTCGTGGTGCGCAGATTCGCCAGAAAATTGCTGACGCCCGTGCGTGCCGGCGCAGGCACCACCCGCACATAGGTGCGCGCCACGGGTTTGGCCACGGCGCGGTCGAGCTTGTCGTTGAACTTGTACACGCCGCGATTAAAGGACTCCCACGGGTCCTGCGGGGGCGGTTTATGGCCGGCAGGCAGCGTGACGCAGCCACTCAGGGCCGCCGCAAATACGATGATGCCGAGCACCGCGCGTGCGTGGTTGACTCTCCCCATATTCAAGCTCTCCCGACCCCTGATGGACATGGGTAACGATACCATGTCCAAAAGACACCGCGGGACTGTCGGAAGGAGGTCAATAGCGACCGTTCCCGCCGTTGCGATTGTCGTCGGCCACAGTGCCCTTATTTTTCTTGGGCATCGCTGCTCGAATCTCTTCGAGACGGGCGCTGTAACGAGCTCGTTGCACGGCGTCCAATCCGGGCAGGCTCAATGCCATTTGCAATTGATTGAACGCCATCGTCAGATTGCCGGTCATCAAATAGAACTCTGCCATGTAGCTGTATGAATCGGCATAGTCGCCGGCGGTATTTGCCGCTTTGGCGATGAGCCGGGTCTGATCCGCCGTGGGCTCGACGCTGTTGAACAAATCCAGCAACACCAGGTGTGCACGCTTGTTGTCGCCGGAGCGCATGAGCGTTTCGGCCAGGCGAATGGTGATGGGCACGTTGCGCGGGAACAAGATCATGGCTCTATCCAGCACCGCCGCCGATTCCTTGAGCTGATTGTTGGCCAGATATGCCTGGCCGAGCGCACCGTAAAATTGAGTTACCTTCGGATACTCGCGCACCAGATCCTGCAGGTCCGGAATCGCCGCCGCGGGATTTCGCATCGCAATCTCCGCGACATCTTTGCCGTAGCGTTCTTCAATGGTTTTGCCGCCGCCGTTCTTCAGCAGGTTGACGTAGTATTGGTGCGCAGCTTGCGGATCGGCGGCGATGGAGCGCAGACGTTCCTTGACGAGGCGGTAGCTCAGCGAATCCTCATGGTGGATTCGACCGATCTGATCGGCACGGTCGCGCGCTTCAGCGACGCGATCTGAGAAAATCGGGTGATCGATCAAGAACTGCACGGCATTGATGCGGCTCGGTTCCGGCCCGGTGCGACCCATGTAGTCGAAGAAGCTGGCCATTCCCAACGGATCGTATCCGGCCTCCGCCATGGTACCGATACCGATGCGGTCGGCCTCGTACTCGTCTTTGCGGGTGTAATTGATCTGGTGTTGAATCATGGCGCTCTGGCCCGCCAAGATGGCGCCCTCGACTGCGTCGGGAGAGCCCCGCCCCGCCGTTGCGCCCAACAGCACGGCGGCCAACATCGCCGCGGAGGCCAACAGCCCTTCGTGGCTTTGATCGAGGAGCTGGCGCACCAAGTGGCGCTGAGTGACGTGCGCAGTTTCATGCGCCAGCACGCCGGCCAGTTCGTTCTCGTTGCGCGTGGCGAGGATCAACCCGCTCTGAATGAGCACGAAGCCGCCGGGTATCGCGGACGCGTTGATAACCGGATCACGCAGGACCAAGTAGTAAAACTGGTGCTGGCCCTCTTCGGCGCGGCTCGAGAGGCTATGGCCGATTTCTTGGGCGTATTGGCTTACCTCGGGGTCGTTGAGGATCAAGCCGGTGTTACGAATCTCGTTCACGTAGGAGAGACCGACGTGGTACTCCTCTTCAATCGATACCGCAGCATTCGCCGGGCTACCCAGGTCGGGCAGATCCAGCTTGGAGTCCTTGACCCCTTGTGCGTAACCCACACCGACACTGCCGGTGACGGCCGCAGCGGCGAGGAATGCGGTGATGGATTTCAGAACTGACATGTTGGCTTAGCCTTTGAGTGCCGCCGAACACCAAAGTTCGCTCAAAACAGAAGCCAAATCAAAGAACTTCGGATGCATAGTCGGCCAGGCGCGAACGCTCGCCGCGAACCAGCGTGATATGCCCCGAAAACGCCCATCCGTGGAATCGATTGACCACATAGGTAAGGCCAGTCGTGGTCTCGGTCAAGTAGGGAGTATCAATCTGGGCGATATTGCCCAAGCACACCATTTTGGTGCCGGGGCCGGCACGGGTGACGAGCGCCTTCATTTGCTTGGGTGTCAGATTCTGGGCCTCGTCGAGGATAATGAACCGGTTCAAAAACGTGCGACCCCGCATGAAATTCAAGGAGCGAATCTTGATGCGATGCCGTAAGAGATCGTTGGTCGCGCCGCGACCCCAAGTGCCGCCGCCCTGGCTCTGCGTCAACACCTCCAAATTGTCCATCAGCGCACCCATCCAGGGTTCCATTTTTTCCTCTTCCGTGCCGGGCAGAAAGCCGATGTCTTCGCCCAACGGGATGGTGACGCGCGTCATGATGATTTCGCTGAAGCGATTGTGATCCAGCGTTTGCGCGAGACCCGCGGCCAGCGTGAGCAGGGTTTTGCCGGTGCCGGCAGGACCGAGCACCGTCACGAAATCAATTTCCGGGTCCATCAACAAATTCAGCGCAAGATTCTGTTCGCGGTTGCGCGCAGTCACGCCCCATACATTGTTGCGTTCGGTCCGGTAGTCGGTGGTGAGTTCCAATATCGCCGATTCGCCCTCGAGTTTTCGCACGATGGCCTCGACGCCGTTCGCGCCGGGGTCGTAGACAAATTGATTGGCCTTCCACTCGCGCACAAGTGGGCCGCGCACTCGATAATAGGTGCGGCTCTGCTGCTGCCACGACTCCATGCCCTTGCCATGTTTTTCCCAGAAATTCTGCGGCAATTGCTGCACGCCGCTGACGAGTAAATCCGCATCCTCGATGGTCTTGTCGCTCGAATAGTCCTCCGCTTGCACGCCGAGGATGGCCGCCTTGATCCGCAGGTTGATATCTTTCGAGACCAACGTGACGCGGGCATTGCGAAATTTCTGCTGCAACGCCAGCGTATTGGCCAATATGGCGTTGTCGGCTCCGTGGCCGGGCAGGCTGTCCGGCAGCACCGATTCCATCAATTGGGTTTGAAAAAAGAGTCTGCCGCCCGGCGGCCGTTTGCCGTGGTTGATGGGCGCAGTCGTGGGCAACGCGAGGCCGCGGTCGATTTGCTTCTTGGTCGCGCCTTGCATCAACTCGTCGAGAAAGCGGCTGACCTGGCGCACGTTGCGGGCCGGTTCCGACAGGCCCTTCTTTCCGGCGTCGAGTTCTTCGAGCACCGTCATCGGGATATAGATGTCGTGTTCTTCGAAGCGAAAGATGGCGGTGGGATCGTGCATCAGCACATTGGTATCGAGCACGAATATCCGGCGCTCTGCCTTGCCTTGGCGGCTCTTCAATACCGCGGCGCCCAAGGGCCGCACGTTGCCGGTCACAGCGCCTTCACCGCGGCCAATACAGTCTCGGCATGATCCTTCACCTTCACTTTTCGCCACTCGTGCCGCAGCACGCCTTTGCCGTCGATGAGAAACGTGCTGCGTTCGACTCCCAGGTATTTCCTGCCATACATGCTTTTTTCCTGAATGACATCGTAAAGTTTGCACACCTTTTGGTCAGGATCGCTCAGAAGATCGAAGGCAAACGACATCTTTTTCTTGAATTTTTCATGCGACGCGACACTGTCCGGCGAGATGCCGAAAACCAGCGCCTTGGCCTTCCTGAACTGACCATGCAGCGCGGAGAAATCCAAGCCTTCCTGGGTGCAGCCGGAAGTGTTGTCGCGCGGATAGAAATAAATCACCACAGAGGTCCCCTTGCCATCCTCGAGCGACCAAGTTCCATTCGTGCCCTCGGCGGTGAACGCCGGCGCCTTTTTGCCGATTTCGATCTTGCTCATGGCCTGCTAGCTCTTCACGGGTTCAAAAATCGCATCCAAATTCAAGTGATCGCAGAAGTCCATGAACTCTTCGCGCAATACCCCGATATGCAGACGGCTCGGGACATTCACGATCATTTGCACAGAGAACATCGGAGCGCCTGTGTGCGCGGCTGCGTAGGAGCGCGTCGAAAGCTCGGCGATGTCGACGCCGCGCTGCGCGAAAAATCCCGACAGTCCCGCGACAATGCCGGTCTGGTCGAGGCAGACCACGTCGATGGAGTAGGGCAGCATGTCATTGCGGGCGGATCTTTCCTCGGTGCGCCGCAACTGAATATTCATGCCCGTGGCATCGGCCAGCTTCTTGAATTCGCCTTCAAGTTTGGCCAGGGTATGCCAATTGCCGTTGACCAGAAGCAGCATGGCAAACTCATTGCCGAGCGAGGTCATGCGGCTTTCGCTGATGCTGCCCCCGCAATCGGCGATGGCCTTGGATAGCTCATGGACCATGCCGACGCGGTCCCCGCCGACCGCGGAAATTACGATATGTTGTTTCATCGGCGTAAATTCTACCGGATGGCCGCTTGCCAGGGTGTATGTCCGGCACTTAAGGTAGCGATATTTCCTGTGGAGTTTCTCGATGTTTTGCGGAAGCATGGTAGCAATCGTCACGCCGATGACCGCCGATGGGGCCCTGGACTGGCCCGCGTGGGATAGATTGCTGGATTTTCACGTGCGGGAGGGCACCGATGGAATCGTGGTTGCCGGCACCACCGGCGAATCGCCCGTGCTCTCCCCAGGGGAAATCGAGGAGCTGACGCACCGGGCGGTCGCGCGCTGCCGTGATAAGGTCAAAGTGATCGTCGGCGCGGGTTCTCATGCGACCGACGCGACAGTGGCGCGAACGCGCACACTGTCCCGTCTCGGCGTCGATGGCGTGATGCTGGTCACGCCGTACTACAACAAACCTCCGCAGGAAGGTCTTTACAGGCACTTCATGGCCGCGGCGGACGCGTCCGCGGCGCCCGTTATTCTGTATAATGTGCCCAGCCGAACGGCGGTGGATCTCTTGCCGAGCACGGTTGCGCGTCTCGCTCGGCATCCACGCATATTGGCGATCAAGGAGGCGACGGCATCGTTGAGCCGGGCGCGCGAGATAGTGAGTACTTGTCCCCCGGAGTTCGAACTGCTATCGGGAGATGATGCCACTGCCATCGATTTAATGGGCGTTGGGGCGCGCGGCGTCATTTCCGTATCGGCGAATGTCGCACCGCGCCGGATGCACGAGGCTTGTTCTGCTGCGCTGTCGGGCGATTTGACCGGCGCGCGGACGATCGACGCGACTTTGCAGCCTTTACATAAGGATCTGTTTGTCGAAGCGAATCCCATACCCGTCAAATGGGCGGTGGCGAGGATGGGGATTATCGGGAACGCAATCCGGCTTCCGCTGGTCGAACTCGCGACGGCGCACCACGAGACCGTGCTGCGCGCGATGCGGGCCGCCGGCGTTACCTTTGAGGACCAAGCTGCATGAGTCTTGAGCGAGTTCTACTGTTGATGGCTGCGACCACCCTGATGAGCGGCTGCCACTTATTCACGAAGCTGAACCCTGATTGCCACAGTCGGCAGGATTATCAGAACGCATTGTCGGCGCCGCCGCTGAAAGTGCCTCCGGGAATGGATTCGCCGAATACCGCCGGCGCACTGGTCATCCCCACCGTCACCGACGTACCGCCGCCGCCGGGCGCCAAGGACACGTGTTACGACGTTCCACCGCGCTACAAGCCGGCACCCCCGAACAAGGCAGCCAGCGGGTAGATTTGATCGCCTGACTCGGCTCCGGTACCCTTGCGGCCGCGAGGAGAGGTGGCCGAGCGGTCGAAGGCGCACGCCTGGAAAGTGTGTAACACCTAACCGTGTTCGTGGGTTCGAATCCCACCCTCTCCGCCAATAGATAGGTAAATTTTCGGCGGCCTCGATCAGCCGACGGAGACAGAGACGAAGCGGGGATAACGCCCGGTAGGGCGGCCCCGAAGGGGCGAGGAGCGGAGCGACGAGTAATCCCACCCTCTCCGCCAAAATTTTTCTGCAGAAAATCGCGTTTTATAGGCTAGACTGATTTTGTGTATTCGAGGGTGAAGGTGGGGTTCGAACCCAAGGGTTCGACAAAATCGCCGGGAGCGATTTTGGACGCACGCAGTGCGCCCGCAGGGCGAGGGCCGGGACGGCCCGAGTCAATCCCACCCTCTCCGCCACACATAAGTTTATGGTGGCTCGCGTTTGCATCTTCGCGACGACTGGCCACGAACCCCGTCAGGCCCGGAAGGGAGCAGCGGTAGAGGCTTTAAGTCGGGCGCCGAAGTCCTGCTGGCGCGGGCCGCCTCCTAAAAGGCATGCGACAATATCTAAATGAGCTACGTCGTATTAGCGCGTAAATGGCGCCCCAAACGTTTTGCCGAAATGGTCGGGCAGGAGCACGTGCTGCGTGCCCTGAGCAACGCACTCGACAGCGGCAAGGTGCACCACGCATTCCTGTTCACCGGAACTCGCGGCGTCGGCAAAACGACGGTTGCGCGCATCTTGGCAAAATCGCTCAATTGCGAGACGGCGGGTGTCAGTTCCAACCCTTGCGGCGTGTGCGCCGCATGCCGCGAGATTGACGAGGGCCGTTTCGTCGATCTCATTGAAGTCGACGCGGCCTCGCGTACCAAGGTCGATGACACTCGTGAAATGCTCGACAACGTCCAATACGCGCCGACCCGCGGCCGGTACAAGGTGTACCTCATCGACGAAGTCCACATGCTGTCGAACCATTCTTTCAACGCGTTGCTCAAAACGCTGGAAGAGCCGCCGCCGCATATCAAATTCCTGCTGGCAACCACGGATCCGCAAAAGCTGCCGGTGACCGTGCTATCGCGGTGCCTGCAATTCAGCCTCAAGCGGCTGCCGGCCGCATTGATTGGCGAGCGCTTGAAATTCATCGCCGCGGAGGAGAACTTGGCTTTCGAGCCCGCGGCCATAGCGTTGCTCGCCCGTGCAGCCGAAGGCAGCATGCGCGATGCGCTCAGCCTGCTCGATCAGCTCATTGCGTTCGGCGGTGGTGCGATCAACGAAGTCAATGCGCGTTCGATGCTCGGCACCATCGATCGCGGGCATGTGGGGCGTCTCATCGATGCGCTATCCCAGGCCGATGGCGCGGCGCTGTTGGCCGAAGTGCGGGACCTTGACCGTGCGGCGCCGGACTATGACCGTGCACTGGTGGAGTTGGCGACATTGCTGCAGCGCATAGCCCTCGTGCAAATCGTGCCCGAAGCTGCGCAACAGGACGAGGAATTCGATTCCGCGCTTCTGAACAAGCTCGCCAAAGCAATCTCACCTGAAGATGCGCAGCTTTACTACCAGATTGCGCTCGGCGGTCGCCGCGATTTGAACATGGCGCCCGAGCCCCGCGTCGGTTTCGAAATGACTTTGCTGCGAATGCTGGCATTTCGGCCCGAAAGTGCGGTGCAGCCGGTGAGAACGGGGCGGCCAAACCCCGTTGCGGCTCAGGCTGATTCGGCGGCAGCCGGGGCTGCGGCCCCCGGACCGGCAGCTTCCGGCGCGGCACCGCTCGTCGATCGGGCGCGCCTGACCGGCGTTGACGCGAACAATTGGCCGGCCGTAGTCGAGGCTGCCGCGCTGAGCGGGATGGTGCGCCAGCTTGCGCTGAATTGCGTGCCCGCTGGTTTTGAGAACAACCTGCTGACCTTGAAACTGGACCAGGCCGCGTCGGACCGGCGCACGCGCCCGATTGAGGAAAAATTGGTGCAAGGCTTGTCCAAGTATTTTGGCCGCGATATTCGTGTCGCGTTCGAAACGGCTGAGTCCGCGTTGAATTCGCCGGCGCGCCAGCGTGTCCAGGCCGAACAGGACCGGATCGCGCGCGCCGCGAGCGCGTTCGAATCGGACCCGGCCGTGAAGGGTTTGCGCGAGCGCTTCGGCGCCGATGTGGACGCATCCTCGGTCAAACCAACAAACTAAGAAGGGGGTTCGGATGAAAGGTGGGCTTGGAAATCTGATGCGTCAGGCGCAGCAAATGCAGGAGACCATGCAGAAGGCGCAGGCCGAATTGGCTGAAATCGAAGCTACCGGAGAGTCCGGTGCTGGTATGGTCAAGGTGACTTTGAACGGACGACACGAAGCGAAGAAAGTGGTCATCGAGCCGAAATTGCTCGGCGAGGACAAGGAAATGCTCGAAGACCTGCTGGCCGCAGCCATCACCGACGCGGTTCGAAAGATTGCGGCGCGCACTCAGGAGAAATATTCGGGCCTCATGTCGGGAATGAATCTCCCGCCGGGCATGAAATTGCCGTTTTGAGGTTGAAGATCTAGATGAAATACACGCCGACACTAGCGCGCCTGATCGATTCGCTGCGATGCTTGCCGGGG
Organism: Pseudomonadota bacterium; assembly: GCA_030775865.1. Taxonomy (GTDB): domain Bacteria; phylum Pseudomonadota; class Gammaproteobacteria; order Steroidobacterales; family Steroidobacteraceae; genus Bog-1198. The sequence goes on from JALYIH010000144.1 coordinate 38,527, forward strand.
GTCGGTCCAAAATCGGCGCAGCGCATGGCGTTCTACCTGCTCGAGCGCGACCGAGACGGGGGCAGGACCTTGAGCCAGGCCTTGGCAGAGGCGTTGCAGCAGGTGGGTCACTGTAAGCGCTGCCGCATGCTGACCGAGAGTGAGTTGTGTGCGATCTGCGCCTCCCCACAGCGCGACCTCGCGCAACTCTGCGTGGTCGAGTCGCCCGCGGATGTGGTGGCCATCGAGCAGTCGGGCGGATTTCGCGGGCGCTACTTCGTGCTCATGGGGCATTTGTCGCCGCTCGATGGAGTGGGCCCCCGCGAACTGGGACTGGATGAGTTCGAGCAACTTCTGAAGGACGGCGAAGTTCGCGAAGTGATTCTCGCGACGAACCCTACTGCCGAAGGCGAGGCCACGGCCCACTATCTGGGCGAGCTTGCGTTGCGGCTCGGAATCAAGGCGTCGCGAATCGCACACGGCGTGCCTGTCGGCGGCGAGTTGGAATACGTCGACGGCGGTACTCTGGCGCACGCGTTGGCCGGACGCACCACGGTTTCCTGAACTTAAGATCTACCCTTCCCTTAAGGCGCCAGCTTCTCGTACAAGCGGAATAGCCGCCGATAGCTTTCGTAGCGGCGCGTGGAGATTTGCTGATTGATCACGGCAGAGCGCACCGCGCAGCCGGGCTCTTCCATGTGCCGGCAATCATTGAAGCGGCATGCCACGCTGCGCTCGTGGATCTCGATAAAACCGCGTTCGGCAGCGCGCACCAGGTGGGCGGGCGGCGCGAAGTCGCGGACGCCGGGAGCATCGATAATGGCGGAGGTTGGGGCGAGCTGATACCAGCGGGCGGTGGTCGTGGTGTGCCGGCCCTCGGCGTCGCGGGTGAGTTCGGCGGTTTGCGCCGCCGCCTCGGGGACGATGGCATTGACCAGCGATGACTTGCCGACGCCGGACTGGCCGACCAGCAAACTCACGCTGCCGGTGAGCAAGCGCTCGAGATCGGCAATGCCATCCGCGGTTTGACAGCTGACCTCGACGCAGGTGAGGTTCAATTTTCGGTACTCGTCGAGTTGCGGCTCAATGGCATCCGTGCCCAGATCTTTCTTGTTCACAATGATCAGTGCAGCCAAGTCCTTCAGCACGGCGCCGGCCCAGTAGCGGTCCACCAGGAACCAGTCAGTGGTCGGCTGCGGCGCCACGACCATGACCAGTTTGTCGATATTGGCGGCCACCGGTTCGGCACGTCCGCGCGAATCGATCCGTTCGATGAGATTTCGACGCGGCTCGATGGACTCGACGGACGGGCCGTCGGCGGAAGGCGGATAACCCCAAATGACCCGGTCGCCGCACACCACGCGCAATTTGCGCCCTTTCAGTCCGCAGCGAACGAGGCCTTCGTTGCCCTGGACCAGGACGCCTCTGCCGAAACTCGCAAGGACGGTGCCCGTGCCGCCTGCTACCATCGTGAATTACTTCCCTTGAGCACTATGAAATCCCCGGACAATCTCATTTGGATCGATTTGGAAATGACGGGCCTGAAGCCCGAATCGGACCTGATCATCGAGATCGCGACGATCGTAACCGACAAACACCTGAGCGTGCTGGCCGAAGGGCCGGTGCTTGCGGTGCACCAGAGCGAATCGGTGTTGAGCGCGATGGATGATTGGAACCGGAATCAGCACGGCCGTTCCGGCTTGGCTGCCCGTGTTCTGGCCAGCGACATCAGCGCGGCGACGGCTGAACGGCGCACGCTGGAATTTCTCGAAGCATGGGTGGAACCCAAGCGCTCACCGATGTGCGGCAACAGTATTTGCCAGGATCGGCGCTTTCTTGCGCGCCATATGCCGTCGCTCGAGGCTTTTTTCCACTATCGCAATCTCGATGTGAGCACACTCAAAGAGTTGGCCATACGCTGGGCACCGAATGTCGCGGAGGGATTTCGAAAAAATTCGACTCATCTCGCGCTCGACGATGTACGCGACTCCATTCGTGAGCTGCAATACTATCGCGAAAAGCTGTTGCGGCCTTTCTAGATCCGATGCTCGCGCAGCGAGCACCTCTAGGACGGGGTCGCATCGACCCCGGGAGATTCGGCGCGAAGCTCCTGAATAATCTAGCTTGCGAGAAACATCCAGGTCTCGACCACGGTGTCCGGATTCAAGGACAGGCTGTCGATTCCCTGCTCGACCAGCCAACGCGCGAGCTCAGGATGATCCGAAGGCCCTTGACCGCAGATGCCGACATACTTGCCCTGTGCTTTGCAGGCTTTGATGGCCATGGACATCAGCGACTTGACCGCCTCATCGCGCTCATCGAAGGATTTGGCCACGACGCTGGAATCGCGGTCCAGGCCTAAACACAACTGCGTCATGTCATTCGAACCGATCGACATGCCGTCGAAGTATTCCAGATACTTATCGGCGAGCAGGGCGTTGGTGGGCAGTTCGCACATCATGATGTGCTTCAAACCATTGTCGCCCCGCTTCAAGCCATTGTCGGACAAAAGCTGCGTCACCTCCCGCGCCTCACTCAAGGTTCGCACGAAGGGCACCATGACCTGCACGTTGGTCAGTCCCATTTCATTGCGCACTCGCTTCAACGCCCGGCATTCCAGTTCGAAGCAGGGCCGAAATACCTTGTCGATATAGCGCGACGCGCCGCGAAATCCCAGCATCGGGTTTTCTTCGTGCGGTTCATAGTTTTTGCCGCCGATCAAATTCGCATATTCATTGGACTTGAAATCCGACAGGCGCACGATTACCGGTTCAGGAGCGAAGGCGGCTGCGATCTGAGCGATCCCCTCGCTGAGCTTGTCGACGTAGAAGTTGACCGGACCGTCATAGCCCGCGATCTGCTTCTTGATGCTGTCCTTCAGTTCGGCGCTCTGCTTGTCGTATTCCAGCAGTGCGCGCGGGTGAACGCCGATCATGCGATTGATGATGAACTCGAGGCGCGCCAGTCCGACGCCTCTATGGGGAATGCCGGCGAAATCGAACGCACGATCCGGATTGCCGACATTCATGGTGATCTTGACGGGAATCGCGGGCATCGCATCCATTTCAATGCTGCGCTGATCGTATTCCAGCATGCCGTCGTAGACGTATCCCGCGTCGCCTTCCGCGCAGGAAACCGTGATGGCCTGATCCTCGCGGATGTCGCTGGTCGCGGTGCCACAGCCCACGACGGCCGGTATCCCGAGTTCTCGGGCGATGATGGCGGCATGACACGTACGCCCGCCGCGGTTGGTGACGATCGCCGAGGCGCGTTTCATGACCGGTTCCCAGTCCGGGTCGGTCATGTCGGCCACCAGAACGTCGCCGGCCCTGACTCGGGACATTTCCTTGGCGTCTTTGATGATGCGCGCATGGCCTGCGCCAATGCGCTGTCCTATGCTGCGCCCGGTCGTGATTACCTTGGAGCGGGATTTGAGCGTAAAGCGCAATATCGTGCGGCCGGCACGGCTTTGAACCGTTTCGGGGCGCGCTTGGAGGATGTAGATCTTGCCGGTGCTGCCGTCCTTGCCCCATTCGATATCCATCGGCGTGCCGTAGTGCTCTTCGATGATGAGCGCTTGCTTTGACAGCTCGACAATGTCTGCCTCGCTCAAGGAAAAGCGGTGCCTGTCCTCATTCGCCACCTCGACGGTACGAACGCGATCCTTGGAGCCCGCGTCGGCATAAATCATCTTGACCGCCTTGCCCCCGAGATTCTTTCTCACGATCGAACGGCGGCCCGCGCGCAGTGCAGGCTTGTAGACATAAAACTCATCCGGGTTGACGGCACCTTGCACCACGGTTTCGCCCAGCCCATACGCGGAGGTAATGAACACCACGTCGCGAAACCCAGAATCGGTGTCGAGCGTAAACATCACCCCGGCGGCCCCTAAGTCGCTGCGCACCATGTGCTGCACGCCGACGGAGAGCGCCACGGCGCTGTGGTCGAATTTATTGTGCACCCGGTAGGATATCGCGCGGTCATTGAAGAGCGAGGCGTACACTTCATGCATGGACTTGAGCAAATGTTCCTCGCCGCGCACATTGAGGAACGTTTCCTGCTGGCCTGCAAAGGACGCTTCGGGCAAGTCTTCGGCCGTCGCCGAGGAACGCACCGCCACGGCGAATTCCTTCGGATCGCCGGCGCCCTTCATTCCGCGCCAGGCATCCAGCGCTTCCGCTTGCAATCTTTCGGGAAACGGTGTCGCCAACATCCAGCCGCGAATCTGCGCGCCGACCACGGCAAGCCGTTCCACATCATCCACATCCAAACTCGCGAGCGTCGTGCGGATGCGCTCGTCGAGGCCGCCTTGCGCCAAGAAGTCCCTATAAGCATGCGAGGTGGTCGCAAAGCCGCCCGGCACCGAAACCCCGAGGTTAGCCAAGGCGGAGATCATCTCGCCGATCGAAGCATTCTTGCCGCCGACGAGTTCGACGTCTTTATTTTTCAGTTTTTCAAACGGGATGATGTAAGGCTTCATGGTGCACTGCTTGTCCGACGGAAGTTTAAGTGAAACACTTTACGGCGAATGCGCCGACTCGATGAGGTTACCGTGATTAAACGAACTGTATTCTTCGTTTCCGACCAAACGGGAATTACCGCAGAAACAATGGGTCACAGTCTCATGACGCAGTTCGACGGCATCGAATTTCGCCAAGTGACTGTGCCATTTATCTCCACCGTTGACAAGGCAATTGAAGCCGTTCGAAAGATTGATCTGGTCGCGGCGCAAGAGGGCGTGCGCCCCGTCGTGTTCAGCACGCTGGTGCAGGAGGACGTGCGCAACGTGGTTCGAGGCAGCACCGGATTTTTCCTGGATTTTTTCGATCCGTTCCTAGCACCGCTCGCCGGTGAACTCAAGACGCAATCAAGCCATACCGCCGGTAGGACTCATCGCATGGCGGACACGCATGCCTACGCGACTCGCATCGATGCGACCAACTTCGCGCTGGCAAACGATGACGGCTCGGTGGTTCGCGATTACGAGCGTGCCGATGTTATTCTGGTCGGCGTGTCGCGTTCCGGCAAAACGCCGACCTGTTTGTATTTGGCCATGCAATACGGAGTCTTCGCAGCGAACTACCCGCTCACCGACGATGATCTGGAATCCCGGAAAATGCCGCGCGCACTCGACGGGTACCCGCGAAAATTATTCGGTCTGACGATCCGGCCCGATCGATTGCAGCAAATTCGCAACGAACGCAAGCCCGACAGTCGTTATTCATCCGCGGCGCAAGTGGCCTTTGAAGTGCGCGCCGCGGAGTCCATGTTCGAGCGTCACGGCGTGCCGGTGCTCGACGCGACCGAAGTCTCGATCGAAGAAATTTCCACCAGGATTCTCGACCGCATGGGTCTCGAGCGGCGACTGCGGCCCTGAAAACTTCAGGCTGCATGGTATAGTTCTCCCATGATAGCGGATCAATGGTGCGAGACATCGTGGCGGGCACAGCCTGGCAGCTTTGTAAGCCTGATGACGCTGTACGAAAGCAATTTCGTGCGCTTGGGATGGCTCGTGAGTGATCTTCGCCAAGTCGGAGCGCAGCGCGTGTCGAAGGTCGGCGCGGACTGTGATCTGTATCTCACCCCGTTGGAATTGAGCCGCTACACCAGTGTGTTTCGCCTCACGTACGAGTTCGAATTCGAGGCGTCGCGGCTCCGCGACCCGGATTTGGAGGTATGCGTGTACCACGACGCACGCCTGGCCGAGGTGCGCAGTTTCCGTGGCTTTCAACGGCATCCGCAACTCGCCAAGCTGCAGTCCGGACTCAAGCGTGAACTGGATCAGCGCTGGGCCCGAAACATGATGTTAAATAAATGGCTGGAATATTGTGCCGAGCGGGGACATCACTTCTAGCAGCGAAGATTGGCTTCGTATCGGGTGACCTGCGGTTGTCATGGGATGAGGCGGGACTTTGATCGACAAGCTGGCGTTTCTAAAAGGTGGTGCGGAAGGAGGCGCAGCGAGTCCCGACGAGGAACGGCTCATGCAGCTGTTCCAAAATCGTGCCGGGCTGAAGAAGGCCTACGCCGATCTCAAGGACGAATTTCATTTGCTGCGCGACCGGCTCAAGCAGCAGGAAGGGGCGACCATCCGCATCCAGGAGCAGATGGATGCGCTGGGCGACCTGTTGGGCGATCCGAAGACCGGATTCGGCGCACTGGTGTTCTTTCAACTCCGCGCCTTATGGAAGACTTGCCATCAGCAGCTCTCGGCGTTTGCCGCCGATTTGACGCGCCAGCAGGAAGCACGCGAGGTGGCGAAGCACAAGGCGGATGTCGAGGCGGAGAAAAGCGCGCGGCTGGCCGACGCTGATCAGCGCCTGCATACGGCAAGCGTCGCCGCGGACAATCAACGCCGGCTTCTGGCCGAAGCGCAAGCCGAGATCGGACGCTTGGCTGCTTTCTGGCATTACTTCAGGCGCCGGCGCCGCCTCAAATCGCTGGAGTCGCTGCGCACCCAGGTCGTCATGGCCGACCAAGCGGTCGGAGAATTGCATGCCGAGCGCAGCGCGATCGACCACGAGGCCCTGATTGAATTTCCGGGCCTGTCATTGGCAGCCCGGCGCAACATCAATCTTGCCATCATCAGTTACGCTGAATTGCTGTGCGAGCACGCGGATGCCTTTGGGCTGGCGGCGCGTGCCAAGGAGGCGGTCGCGCGCCGAGTCCATGAAATGAGCTTCGGTTCGCGAGCGGACTGCGACGGCTACATGCAGCGCGTGCAGAAAGCGCAGCTGGCGGTGGCCAATCAAAAACAGATCGGCAGTCTGGTCAGGGCGAAATTGGAGCGGCTGCGAGCCACCTGCGAATACCGCAATACGGCAGACACGGTGCCGACCGCGGATTCGCTGTCACCGCCGGTGACTGAGCAGGAAATCGACAAGCCGAAGTCTTCCGCCAACACTTGGAATGTGCTGGCGGAGGACTACTGGGATCTTTATACCTTGCTGCTGCGGTAGGCCCCTTGTGCCTAATGCGGGTCGGTGCGTCGCGCCTGTGTCGGAGCAGTCCTGCGGGCCGACACCGTCACCAGGTCGGCCGCGATCTGCGAGGCCTCATCCAGCAAGATGCCCGCTGTCGCATCGTCCTTGATCTCTTCCAGCGATTTGGCCGGCTTGACGTCGTGCGCCGCGCGCCAGGCGTTCTCGCGCTCGAGACGGTCGCTCTCCAAGCGCTTCCGATCTGCTTCGCGAGTCTTCAGATTCAAGGAAAGTGTTTTCTGACTGCGCATGGCATCAAGAGCTGCAATATCCTCGCGCAGGTATTTGAAGTCTGCGCTGCCCGCGGTTCGCTCGGTATGCAATTTTTCCAAGGTGGCAGCCACCGGCTTCAAATCGCCCTCAACGCGGAAGCTCGCCGGCTCGATGTGATCCCAGGGTAGGGCACGATCGCGGGTACTTTCGCCGACTTCGTTGGCGTCGATGAGCGAGGGTAACGCGATATCCGGCGTTACACCGCGATCCTGAGTGCTCTCACCGGTAATCCGGTAGTACTTGCCGATGGTGACATTCAGCTGGCCCAACTCCGGCTTGCGCCCGAAAATCGTGTAATTGAGCGGGTGTGCATTTTGCACCGTGCCCTTGCCGTAGGTTTGTTGACCGATGATGAGCCCGCGTCCGTAATCCTGAATGGCGCCCGCAAAGATTTCGGAGGCCGAAGCGCTGAAGCGGTCAACGAGCACGACCATGGGGCCGCTGTAGAAGATTGCCGGATTCGGATCATCGTCCACTTCGATATGCCCCGACGTGTCGCGAAGCTGTACGACCGGTCCGCGATCGATGAATAAACCGGTGAGCGATTCCGCTTCGGGCAGATAGCCGCCGCCGTTGGCCCGCAAATCCATGATCAAGACTTCGGCGCCGTCTTTGCGCAGCTCACTGATCAGGCGTTGCACGTCGCGCGTGGTGCTGCGGTAGTCCTTCGCACCGGCGCGGCTGGCATCGTAGTCTTGGTAAAAGCTCGGCACGGTTATGACGCCGACCTTGACTTCCTTGCCGTTGCGCGTAACCGTCCGCAAGCTCTTGTGCGAAGCTTGCGCTTCGAGCGATACGCGGTTGCGCGTGAAGTCGACCACTTTTTGCACTGAACCCGGCGCGGCGCCCGACGGCAGCACCTGCAATCGCACCAGCGTGCCGCCGGGACCGCGAATCTTCTGCACCACGTCGTCCAAGCGCCAGCCGATCACATCGACGAGTTCTCCGGATTTGCCTTCGCCGACGGCGGTAATTTTGTCGCTCGCGGCAAGCTTGCCGCTGACCGCAGCCGGGCCGCCCGCGATGACGTCGATGACGGTCACATAGTCATCGGTCAATTGCAGCGAGGCGCCGATGCCCTCGTAGCTCAAGCTCATCTGAATGTTGTATTCCTCGGAATTGCGCGCCGAGAAATAATTCGAATGCGGATCCAATGACAGCACGAAGGCATTCATGAACGCCTCGAACACATCATCGGGCTTGCTCTGATCCATGCGTTTCGCCACGTGCTCGTAGCGCTTGCGCAAAACGTCGACGACTTCGGGCCACTGCTTGCCGGCGGTCACCAGCGACAGTGCGTCATTCTTGACGCGCTTGCGCCACAGCTCGTTCATTTCGGTGGCATTGGCGGGCCACGGTTCCTTTTCACGGTCGAAATTGAACGACTCGTCGAGCTCGAAGTCCGGCTTTTTGCTCAGCAGATCGATGGCGTAGGCCATACGCTCGCGGCTGCGCTGCTGATAACGGCGGAATATCACGAACGCCGGCTCGACATCGCCGGTCTTGATGGCATCGTCAAGTTGGTAACGGTAGCGCTCGAACTCCGCGATGTCGCTGGCGAAGAAATAACTTCTGGCGCCGTCGATGGCATCGAGATAGCGGTCGAGGATCAAACTGGAAAGATGATCGTCGAGCGGTGCGCGACGGTAGTGTTCGTGCGCGATGATGTCGGCGACACGGCGCGCGACGTAATTCTCCTGCTCCGTGGGTGCGAGGACGGCGGCTGCGGCGGGCGCCGCGGCCGGCGGAGTCATGGCAGCGCCTAACAGGGCGGCAAGTCCCACTGCGCTCGCGCAGACGGCAATGCCGGTAATCCATCGCGAACGTCTGGCCTTGAGCCGTTTGAGTATCACCGTCGCAGTTCTCCTGTAAACTTCATTCCCCGTTCCCTTCAAGGCTAGAGAAGCTCGTGCCTCCTAGCAAGTGTAAGTATCAGTGTATATGAGCCGAAGGATATGCGTCCGTTCACGGTTTTGATCGGCATTGTCCTGGGCTCTGCCGCATCGATCAGCTTTGGCCTGGGCGCGGTCCTGGTCGTGTTCTGGGTCTTGATGGGCGAACACCCGGATCTGTCGCGTGAACTGCCCCGCCTGGCAGGCAGCCTCGTGGCCTTCAGCATATTGACCACGGCCAGCGCCGGGAGTTTCCTCGGCCAAGCCCGCCTGCGGCCATGGCGCGGTTGGGCCCATCTCGCCACGGGGATTTCCCTATGCATCGTGGTTCTGTTGTATTGGCCGCGCCGCAATTGACCGT
>JALYIH010000145.1 GCA_030775865.1 Pseudomonadota bacterium
CTCTGATTGTCGAAGATGTCGAGGTTGTAGCCGCCGACACGTCGCATGACCTTGGGCCACCGTGCATGAATTTCCGGAGCCAGTTGCCGCGCCAGATTTTCCACGAAGTTCGCCATCGCGCGCTCACGCGCGCCGAGGGTGGCCAGGGGGCCGAATTCAACCAGCGTGCCGTCGGATAGCCATGCGCTGATGCCCGCGACGTTGTGCACCATGTTGCCGTAGGCGATCGAGCGCGAGCCGCATGAATTATTGCCGGCCATGCCGCCGAGCGTTGCCTGTGCGCCGGTCGAGATGTCGACGGGGTACCAGAGCCCATGCGGCTCGAGCATGGCGTTCAGGTGATCAAGCACCATTCCCGGCTGCACGCTTGCACGACGATTGGCGACATCGAGACTGCGCAGCGTGCGGAAATACTTGCTGTTATCGACAACCAGCGCGGCGCCGGTGGTCTGACCGCACTGACTCGTGCCGGCTCCGCGTGCCAGTATCGGCACGGCAAGCTCACGGGCGATGTCAATCGCGGCGGCAATGTCGCGCTCGTGCTTGGGGATGAAAACCCCCACCGGATCGATCTGATAAATGGAGGCGTCGGTGGCGTAACGTCCCCGCGATCCCGCATCGAAAAGTACTTCACCTTCCGTCTCGGCGCGCAGACGGCGCGCCAGCCGTTCCCGCTCATGAAATACAGCGGTGGATGAGTCAGGCAGCATGGGGAAATCGTCGAGGCTTTGTATGCAACTGATCGCACCCCAGGTATATAGTTAGCTCTGGCGGCTTGCAGCTGGATTTTGGATTGAATATTGTATGCTAAGCGGGGGTGCCATGGTCAAGCTTAACTTTCATTCGCGCGGTCGTCACTTCCTGCAAATTCCGGGTCCGAGTCCTGTTCCGGATCGGATCCTGCGGGCGATGAGTCTGCCCACCATCGATCATCGCGGCCCAGAATTTGGCGCCTTGGGTTTGAAGGTCCTGGCGGGGCTCAAGCAGATATTCAAGACGCGACACCCGGTCATCGTTTATCCCGCCTCCGGCACCGGAGCGTGGGAAGCCGCGTTGACCAATACCCTGAGCAGCCACGATCACGTGATCATGTACGAGACGGGCCATTTTGCGTCGCTGTGGCAAAGGATGGCGATGCGACTCGGCATTTCCACGGAATTCATTGCGGGGCAGGGTGGCGATACGGAATTCCCGAATGCGCCGAGCTGGCGTCGTGGCATTCAGGCAGAGTTGATCGAGCAGCGCCTGAGCCGCGATCCGGAGCATCGCATCAAGGCCGTGTGCGTGGTTCATAACGAAACTTCGACGGGCGTAACCTCGGACATCCTCGCCGTGCGCCGTGCGATCGACACGGCCAAGCACCCGGCGCTACTTATGGTCGACAGCATCTCGGGCCTCGCGTGCGTGGATTATCGCCACGATGAATGGGGCGTCGATGTCACGGTGAGCGGCTCACAGAAAGGGCTGATGTTGCCGCCGGGAATGAGCTTCAACGCGGTATCGCCTCGGGCGTTCGAGGCAATGAAAACCGCCAAGCTGCCACGTTCGTTTTTCGCCTGGGACGAAATCATCGAAATGAACAAGAGCGGATATTGGCCGTACACGCCGAACACGAATTTGCTCTACGGTCTGTCCGAGGCGCTGGAGATGTTGCTGGAGGAAGGGCTCGACGCGGTATTCAGGCGCCATGCTCGCTGGGCGCAGGGCGTGCGCGCCGCGGTACAGGCGTGGGGTCTTCCCATTCAGTGCGTGGACGCCCAGGCGTACTCGCCGGTACTGACCGGGGTGGTCATCCCGCGGGGGGTGGATGCAGACGCCGTTCGAAAATTAATCTATGAGCGATTCGACCTGTCGCTCGGCACAGGACTTGGAAAACTAAAAGGGCGCATGTTCAGAATCGGTCACTTGGGGGACAGCAACGATCTCACCTTGATTGCCACCCTTGCAGGTTGCGAAATGGGCTTGGAGGCATGTGGCGTCAAGCTCATGGGCAGTGGGGTGCAGGCCGCCATGCATGCCTTTGGCGAGGGCGCCAAGGCGACCAATACCGCGGGAATGCCCAACTTAAGCGTATCCGTGGCGTAGCAACATGCTGCACCGTTCAACCACCCGGGTACTGCTCTTGTTATGCGTGATGTACATGATCACGTACGTGGATCGCGTCAACGTGAGCACCGCGGCGATCGAATTCGGCAAAGAGTTCCATCTTTCGAACCTGCAGATCGGGCTCGTATTCTCGGCGTTTGCCTACCCCTACCTCATATTTCAGGTCGTCGGCGGCTGGGTCGGTGATCGCTTCGGCCCGCGTCGAACCCTGACCGTCTGCTCGATCATCTGGGCGGGGGCGACGATACTGACCGGCCTCGCAACGGGTCTCGTGTCCATGCTCATCGCCCGCGTGTTGCTGGGACTGGGCGAGGGCGCAACCTTTCCCACCGCAACGCGTGCCATGTCGAATTGGAGTCCTCCTCATCGGCGTGGCTTTGCACAAGGGGTCACGCACGCGTTCGCACGCGTCGGCAACGCGATTACGCCGCCCATCGTCACTTGGCTCATGCTCGCGGTGAGTTGGCGCGGCGCTTTCATCGCGCTGGGTATATTCAGCTTCGCCTGGGCCATTGTCTGGCGCTGGTATTTCCGCGACGACCCGCGCGACCACGCCAAGATCACACCCCAAGAGATCGAGATCTTGCCGCCCTACGTTGGTGTCAAGGAAACGCCGGCGGTGCCTTGGAAGGCGCTCATCAAGCGCATGCTGCCGGTGACCGTGGTTTACTTCTGCTACGGCTGGACCTTGTGGCTTTTTTTGACCTGGATTCCCCAGTTTTTTCTGCACAACTACCACATGAACCTCAAGAACTCGGCGGTGTTTGCCTCCGGAGTGTTTTTTGCCGGAGTTCTAGGCGACTGGCTCGGCGGTCAAATCACTGATTGGCTGCTCGCGCGCACGCGGAGCCGAACCAAGGCACGCAGCTACATGGTAGTGGTCTGCAATCTGGCGGCTCTCGCGTCGCTGTTACCGATTCTCTTCGTCCATGATTCCACAGTGGCGGCGATCTGCCTCAGCCTGGGGTTCTTCTTCGCTGAGATGACCATCGGCCCGATGTGGGCAATTCCCATGGATATCGCCCCCAAGTATTCAGGCACGGCAAGCGGGCTCATGAACACCGGTTCGGCCCTTGCCGCGATCTTAAGTCCCGTGGTGGGCGGCTGGATCATCGATGTAACCGGCAATTGGGACTGGCCCTTTATCGGTTCCATGGGGCTGATGGTCGTCGGCGCGGTGTTCGCCTTTGCCATGAAACCCGAACAACAATTTTAGCGCCGCAGCCCCCCGCGCAAGGGCGCTGCTTGCAAGGTCAAGAAACGCAGCTGTCACGCCGCCTTGTTGCGGTTGGCCTCCAGCCGGGTGTCAACGAGTGCGACGATGGCGTCGATGCCCGGGTGACTCTTTCCCTTCTGGCGCGCAATGAGTTGTACGAGCTTGTCCGCACGTTCAATGTTGATTGCGCCGTTCTGCAGAGCGCGGGCAGCCGAGGCCGGACGCGTGAGGCTTCGTGCCGCTGCCGCATATTTCTCGAACGGCACCAGATCGGACGGCGCGGCGCCGAGGCTGACGCACAGGTCATTGACGAAATCATAAATCGATTTCGACTCCTCGATATTTGAATGCACTGCTTCCTGAGCCGTGCGCATGCCTGTGGCGGTAATGCAGCGATAATTGCCTGCCAGCAGCATCGCCCATTTGGCAAGCGGGACGAAGATCGAATCGTGCAACTTGAGCTTCACCGGTAGCTCGATTTGCCCATCCGGCGTATCCATGCGTACCGCTTCAATATCGCGTGCAAGGTCGCGCAAAATGGAAGTCTTCTTTTCATCGTCAAAGCGCGCGACCTTGAAATTTGTGGGCAGCGTTACCTGCAGCACGTTGACCTTTTCATCCGGCGGCCGCACGGCCTGCGGATCGGGGCTGCACAAGGTCACTGTCGCCGGATCGAAGTTGTCCCACACGCTGGCATCGGTGTAAGCGGGCGCCAGCGCTGCGTGGTTCAACCCCGGAACACGCTTCACGTAGGGCAGCGGGGGCATGTTCATGATGGACATGCAAGGGACTTTCGATTTTGCGATGGCGTCGAGCAATTCACGCACACCCGATGAACGGTACTGCGGTTCTTGCATCGCCAGACCAATCAGATCGAAGCTCTTCGGGTCAAAATCAGTGGCTGAGCCCGCAGAGACTTTTCCCGGCAACTTGCGTGAGTCGATTTCAACCATTTCTTGTCGACCCTTGACGGGCATGCGCACTCGAAATCCCTCTGCGTTGATCAGATTCGCCTCGGCGGGCAAGCAGACCAAAGAGACCCTGTGGCCCGCGAACATGAGCTTGGATGCCAGCAGGGAGCCGTAGGATGCTCCTAGAATCAAGATGTTATGAATGGCCATGGAAATAGTCCCCGTTGAATATGTCTATTGTATACAAAGAACACCGCAGATCTGTTTGAATCTCTCACAAGTCCTCGAAGGCACCGGCGCGAAAATCGCTCCGCGCAGGTGTGTATAACGATGGACAAGAGCGAGTATTGCGGATCCACGAAGGGGACGCGGGCAATGGCGACACTTGATCACATCATCTTGAAGGTCAACGACCTGGCGGCGAGCGTTGTCTTCTACACGGGCGTCCTGGGATTCACAGCGGAGGGAACCGACGGCCCGTTTACCGTGGTGAGAGCCGGCCCTGACCTTCAGATTCAAATGGCCCCGTGGGGTACGCCGGGCTTTGAACATTACGCATTCGCCGTTTCGAAGTTCGACTTCGATGGCATATTTCAACGGGTCAAAGCCGCCGGTATCGCGTATGGACCGACATTTGATTCGGTTGGTGCGAATACGGGACCCGGCGAGGAATCGGGTGCTCGGGGCTCCGCGCCCACGGTGTATTTCAATGATCCCAACAAGCATTTGCTGGAGATTCGAACGTATGAGCGCTGATACCGTTCTAAAGATGGCAAGCGCAATCTCACATACGCGTTGGGGATGGGAACACAGCGTGGAACCAGGCAGCTACACGGTTGATCAGCCGATGAACCTCAAAAGCTTGCTGCTCCTCAAGGATGTCGTGAGCCGTCATCCCACGATGGACGTGCGGTTCGGTCCTCAACAGTAGCGCGCACGCCCATGAACGACCGCAAATACGACATCGTTCTTTACGGAGCCTCCGGATTTACGGGCAGGCAGATGGTGGCGTATTGCCGGCAATTCGCTCCCCGCGGCCTGCGCTGGGCCATCGCCGGGCGAAATCGATCCAAGCTTGAGAGTGTCAATTCGGCAGGGGCTGATGTCCTGGTTGCCGATGCCCAGGATGACAGTGCGCTCAACAGCCTTGCGGCACAGGCCTGCGTCGTCGCCTCCACGGCGGGACCGTTCGGCCTCTATGGCACGAAACTGGTTGACGCCTGCGTGCGCAACGGCACTCACTATTGCGATATCACCGGCGAGACGCCTTGGATCCGCCAACAGATCGATCGTCATCACGCGCAAGCCGCTGCCGACGCTACGCGCATCGTGCCCGGCTGCGGTTTCGATTCGATTCCGTCGGACTTCGGGGCGTGGCTCATATCGCGCCACGTGCGCGATGTGCTGCAGTCGGAATGCATGAGCGTCTCTGCGTATTTTCGGGTCGGCGGCGGCTTCAACGGCGGCACGGTGGCCTCATTCCTCCATATGATTGAAACGAAGCAAATCGTCGTTGCCCGAGATCCTTTTCTACTGGACCCGGACCCGGCGGCGCACACGCCCGAGGAGCGCACCCGCAATGCGGACCCTGCCGCCATACGCTACGACACGGAGGTTGGAAAATGGGTGGCCCCGTTTCTCATGGGATCGATCAACACGCGGGTCGTGCGACGCACGCAGGCTCTGCTTGGGACGCGATTCGACTATCAGGAGTATTCGAAGTTCGGTAGTTCCCGGACTGCACGCGCGGTGCTGATCGGAGGCAGGGCATTCGAAGCGATCGCGGCATCGGGGATCGGACGGCGAATCATCAAGCGACTGCTGCCGAAACCTGGCGAAGGACCTTCCGAGAAAGTCATGAACGAAGGCTTTTTTGAATGCGAATTCGTTGCCATCGCAAAGAGTGGAAAGCGCGTGCGCGGGATTTTCAAAGGGCAGGGTGATGCGGGGAACCGCATCACGGTCAAGTGTCTATGCGAGTCCGCGTTTGTGCTGGCGCAGCCACGGATGAGGAGTACGGATATAAAGCCGTTCACCGGCGGAGTTCTCACGCCCGTGACCGGATTGGGCGAGGTACTGGTTGGCCGCTTGGCAAAGGCCGGAATCACGTTCCAGATCGTTTAACCACAGGGAAGTGCCAACGGTGTCACAGTGCGGGCCAGCCATTCGCATGATCCCCGCGCATTGCTTCAGTATCGGGCACTGAGGCCGCTAACCACGCGAGGCGGCCTTGCGCGTAGCGCCGCACCCACTTGCATTGGAGAGCAGATGGCGATCGGATTATTGCCTCGACCACGGCGCCTGTCGCTCATGGGCCGGATATCGGGCGGCGGACTGCTGGCGATTTTCCTCACCATGGCCGGTGGGCGCGCGATCGCGCTCAATCCCTCACTGCAAGCGAGCCAGTACATCCTCGACCACTGGCAGCTCGCCGACGGTCTACCCCAGAATGCAGCGCTCACGATCACTCGCACGCCGGACGGTTACCTATGGATAGGTACCCAGGAGGGACTTGCGCGATTTGACGGCGTACGTTTCGTCGTCTTCGACCGCAACAATGAACCCGCGCTGTCCAGCAATTTGATCCTCGCTCTATTTGTCGACAGCGCCGGAAGGCTTTGGATCGGTACCCAGGACGGGCTGACGGTGCTCGAGAATGGGCAATTCAAATCGTACAACGCAGTTGCAGGACTTGAGCATGTGAGGATCCAGGCGATCATTGAAGACCGTGCGGGTCGCCTCTGGGTTGGAACGGACAAAGGCCTGGTGGAGGTCGATCACGGGCGTGGGCGCGTATTCGGCACCGCAGACGGTCTTCGCGACGCCAGCATTCGAGCTTTGCTCGAAGACCGACGCGGGATGATTTGGGTCGCGACGGCGACGGGAGGATTGCACCGCTTCGATGGCAGGAACTTCGAATCGATGCTACTCGGGCAGTCTCAAGTCGTGAACCTCGTCACTTCAATGTACGAAGATCAAGACGGAACGCTGTGGTTCGGCACCGAAGCGGGCGAACTTTACCGGAAAGCCGGCGCTCGCTTCGATGCTGTAGCGCCGCCCGGGCAACTTGGTTCGGCCGTCCGCACGCTGACGCGCGATCATGACGGCAATCTCTGGATTGCCACCTACGGCCGAGGGTTGGTGAGGCTCCGAGATGGGATTTTCAGCGCGGCCGATGCCGACTATGTACTGAGCAAAGATCTTCGTGCACTGTACGAGGACAATGAGGGAAGCCTCTGGATCGGCAGTTCCGGGAACGGGCTGCTGCGATTGCGCGATGGCAAGTTCGCGCCGCTGGGAGTACCCGAAGGTCTGCAAGGCAACGAAGCGTGGAGCATCACCCCACGCGCGGCCGGCGGAATTTGGGTCGGTACCGATGCCGGCTTGAGCATGTACGTCGGGGGTACATTTGGGCATATTACGCCGCCGCAGGGCTTTGAGACCGTACGCGTGCGGGCGTTGCTCGAAGATCGGAAGGGCGTCCTGTGGGTCGGAACGGATGGCGCGGGAATCTACTCGCGAGATGGCAATCACGTCACCGTATTCAACCGTCACAACGGTTTGTCCGGCAATTCGGTCAAGGCCATCAATGAAGATCGCCGGGGCCGCATTTGGGTTGGCACCGACGTCGGGCTCGACCTCATCGACAATGCAAAGGTCACCTCGATGCAGGCTGTGCTGGGTGTGTCGGACCCCACGATGATCCGCCTGATACATGAAGATGTTGCCGGCCGGATGTGGGTGGCGACCGACACGCACGGCCTATTCTTGATTGACGCACATCAGGTGCGGCGTTTCGGGCTCGCGGATGGTCTGCCGAGCACTCAAGTCACCGCGATTTATGAGGACGAGCGCGGGGTCGTGTGGTTGGGTACGACGGCCGGACTGGCGGTGTGGCGCGATGGCCGGCTCACGTCGCTGGCCGGAGCCGGGGGCCCGCTGGGAGAAACGATTTTGCAAGTGCTCGAGGATGAGCAGCACCGAGTTTGGCTCACAGCGAACAAAGGCTTGACGTCCGTTGCGCGCGCCACCCTGGATGCGCTGGCGCGCGGCCAGACGATGGCGCCCGACATTCACACCTATGATGTTTCCGACGGGCTGCGCACGACCGAATTCGATGGCGGCAACACCTCTGCAGGCTGCCGTACGTCGGACGGTCGACTCTGGTTCCCAAACATTCGCGGCATCGTTGCAGTGGACCCGGCGGCTATCCGAACGAACACATTTAAACCCCCTGTGCAGATCGAACAGGTCACGGTCGATGCCGTGCCCATACCGCTGACGCAAGGTGTGGCGGTGAGTCCGGGCCATCAGCAGTGGGAATTCCATTACACGGCGCTCAGTCTGCTGGCAGCGCAGCGCTCGCGCTTCCGATACCGTCTCGAAGGGTTCGACAAGCAGTGGGTCGATGCCGGCAATCGCCGCATCGCCTACTATACGAGCCTGCCGCCCGGGACCTACTCGTTTCGCGTCATCGCCAGCAACAATGACGGCGTTTGGAACGACACGGGTGCGAGCTTTCACTTTACCCTCAAGCCGTTTTTCTATCAGACCGTTTGGTTCGTTCTTCTGAGCATCCTCGCCTTCATGGCCGTCATAGGCGCCTGGTATCGCTGGCGGGTGGGACGCCTCAGACATCTCGCACATACTCTCAGCGAGCAAGTGGCATTGCGCACGCGCGATCTTGAGTTGGCCAACACGGAGCTTCTGCACGCCAAGGAGCGGGCCGAGTCTGCCGTCCTGGCGAAATCGCAGTTCCTCGCCAATATGAGCCACGAGATCCGCACACCCATGAACGGCGTGATCGGTATGACGGAGCTGCTGCTGGACACAAATCTGGACCGTATGCAGCGCGATCAAACGGAAACGATCCATGACAGCGCCCTCGGTTTGCTCACGATCATCAACGATATCCTCGACTTCTCGAAGATCGAAGCAGGCAAAATGGATCTCGAACGAATCGACATGGATTTGCGCAACACCGTGGACGACGTCGCGCGCCTGCTCGCCATCCAAGCCCATGCCAAGAAACTCGAGCTGATAGCCAGCGTCGACCCGCTGATTCCCGAGCGGCTCATCGGCGATCCGGGCCGTGTGCGTCAAGTGCTGCTAAATCTCGGCAGCAACGCGATCAAATTCACGCGCGACGGTGAGGTGTCGATCGACGTTAGGGTCGTTTCCACCGACGCTCTCGGAACGATAATCCGCTGCGAGGTTCGCGATACGGGCATGGGCATTCCGGCAGAGCGCATCGAATCACTGTTTCAGCCATTCTCGCAATTTGATGCATCGACGACGCGGCACTTTGGCGGTACGGGTCTCGGTCTGTCCATCGTGCGTCGACTCGTTGCGCTGATGGACGGAGATTCCGGTGGCGAAAGCATCGAGGGCTTAGGATCGATGTTTTGGTTTACCGCCCGATTCGGCGCTTCGACTCGCAAGTCGGAATCCCGCCGCTTCGACCCCGAGGTGCTGAAAAACAGACACGTGTTGGTCGTCGATGACAACGCGACCAACCGCAAGGTACTGAGCCAGCAACTGACGCAACTAGGAATGAGCTCGGCTTGCGTCGACAACGCCGATGCGGCGCTGCAGGCCCTTCAGGACAGCGTCCACGCAGGCCCGCGGTTCGATCTCGCCGTGCTCGACTATATGATGCCGGGCTGCGACGGGTTCGAACTCGGCCGGCGAATCGTGAGCGACGAGCGATTCAAAGCCACGCGGCTGGTGCTGCTCACGTCCGCTCAAGGGGTTCGCAGTGCCGAGGATTTCGCCGAGTTAGGATTCGCGGGTTATCTGCTCAAGCCGGTGTCGCAGCGCGAATTGCGCAATTGCTTGGGCAGCGTCATGTCCGTAGACGGCGCGGCATGGCATGAGCGCACCCAACCGATCGTGGTCGCCGAAGGGATCCGGGACCAAGTCGACAATCAACGCATCCTGTTGGCCGAGGACAATTTGGTGAATCAAAAAGTGGCGCGCGGAGCGCTGGAAAAAATCGGTTATAAGGTCGACGTCGTGAGCAATGGGGCCGAAGCTGTCAGTGCGTGGGAGACGGGCCGATATCATATTATTCTGATGGACTGCCAAATGCCCGTGATGGATGGGTACCAGGCGACACGGGAAATCCGTCGCCGCGAGGACGGCACAAGCCATATTCCGATCATTGCGCTGACGGCGGACGCCATGCAGGGCGCAGAGCAGCAGTGTCGGGAAGCGGGAATGGATGACTACCTGACCAAGCCGCTCGATCGTGCGCAACTGAGCGAGAGGATCGCGCGCCATCTTGCTTCCGCAGGTGCCGGATCCAAGGTCGTCAGCACCCCCGCTTCCTTCCCGCCACCGGCTGCTGATGCTGACGCTCCGGTTGATTGGGTGAAATTCATGCAAGTGACTGACGGGGACCAAAAGTTTGCGCAGGAATTGGTGCAACTGTTTATTGATTCGGGAGACGCAGCGTTGCGCGACATCAGCGCCGCACTGGATCGCGGCGATCTGGCGGCCATCGGGTCCGCAGCGCATTCGTTCAAGGGTTCGAGCGCGAGCATTTCTGCGCAGCCCGCCAGCGCGGCCGCCGGTCGGCTCGAACAGGCCGCCCGCGCGGGAGCTGTCGATCAAGTACCGGAGCTGGAAGAGCAGTTGCGCCGGGAACTCGGACGCGTCATGCAATACTTGCGCGCGCGTCAGGCCTGATGGTCGAGTTCACCCAAAGCGGGGCCGGTATAATCTTCCGCGGTTGACCCCAAATCGATCAATCTTGCAAAGCGGGCGCAGCGAAGCAGGGTGGCCAGCAGTGCGATGCTCGCAATGCAAGTCGGTACGGGGAAGCGCCAAAACAGCCCCAGCATGGTGAGGGAAGACAACGTCACGAGAGCCCAAAGTGCGGCCACAGGGTATCGCTTTGATGTAGTCATTTGAGGGGCACCGGGAGGGCAAAAAGCAGCGTTCCGTGCTCTTTGGTCATGGCGGTGATGTCTTGCAAGCGGCTCGCGGCCAGTTCGCCGAACTCGCGCTCGAGGGCGCGGTAGCTATCGACCAAGGACTCGCCCAATTGGGTGAGGCAGATGCCGCCGCCGCCGCTGCCGCCGCGGGTGGCGAGGGTGACGGGGGATTGGAAGGCGGATTTCAGGCTCTCCGCCAGCTGCCAGGCGTGCCGATAACTGATCTTAAGATCACGTGCCGCCTGGGATAAAGAGCCGGCGTTTCGGATCGCTTCGAGCAACTCGATTTTCCCGGGACCCACGTGAGTGTGTTTCG
>JALYIH010000146.1 GCA_030775865.1 Pseudomonadota bacterium
ACCATGATCGCGGCAAGACGCATTCATCGGGCAAGTTGTTGTTCTCCGCCCGCATCATTCCGTATCGCGGCTCATGGTTGGACTTCGAGTTCGATCCGAAGGATTGCGTGTTCGCACGTATTGATCGCCGCCGCAAATTGCCGGTGACCATCATTCTGCGAGCGCTCGGCTACACCGAGGAACAGATTCTCGACATCTTCTTCGAGAAGAACGCCTTTTATCTGTCGAAGAAGGAAATCGAATTCGAAGTCGTTCCGCAGCGCTTGCGCGGCGAGACGGCGGCATTCGAAATCCGCGTCGGCAAGAAAGTGATCGTCGAGGAAGGCCGTCGCATCACCGCGCGCCATGTGAAGGAACTTGAGGAAGCCGGCATAAAGCGCCTGCCCGTGCCCACCGAATACATGCAGGGCAAAGTCCTGGCGCACGACATCGTCAACACCGAGACCGGCGAGATCTTGGCCAAGGCCAATGAGATCCTCACGGTGCCGACGGTGGCCAAGCTCATCGAGAGCGGCATCACGGAAATCAAAACCCTGTACGTCAATGACTTGGACCGCGGTCCGTTCATTTCCGACACTTTGCGCATCGATCCCACCAAGACGCGTCTCGAGGCGCTGGTGGAAATCTATCGCATGATGCGTCCGGGTGAGCCGCCGACCAAGGATGCTGCCGAGAACTTATTCCAAAATCTGTTCTTCAACGGCGAGCGCTACGACTTGTCGCCCGTTGGCCGCATGAAGTTCAACCGACGTGTGGGCCGCGAGGAAATCACCGGCTCGGGTGTCTTGAGCAAAGAAGACATCATCGAGGTTATGAAGACTTTGATCGACATCCGCAACGGCAATGGCCATGTGGACGACATCGATCACTTGGGTAACCGTCGCGTTCGCAGCGTCGGCGAAATGGCGGAGAACGCTTTCCGCATCGGTTTGGTGCGCGTGGAACGCGCGGTGAAGGAGCGTCTGACGATCGCCGAAAGCGAGCCGATCATGCCGCAGGAAATGATCAACGCGAAGCCGGTTGCGGCCGCGGTGAAGGAATTCTTCGGTTCCTCGCAGCTCTCGCAGTTCATGGATCAGAACAATCCGCTGTCGGAAGTCACGCACAAGCGCCGCGTCTCGGCACTCGGCCCAGGCGGCCTGACGCGCGAGCGAGCCGGATTCGAAGTCCGCGACGTGCATCCGACGCATTACGGCCGGGTATGCCCGATCGAAACGCCGGAAGGTCCGAACATCGGTTTGATCAATTCGCTGGCCGTCTATGCGCGTACCAACGACTACGGATTCCTCGAGACTCCGTATCGGCGCGTCGCCAACGGCAAGGTGACCGACAAAATCGACTACCTGTCGGCCATTGAAGAAGGTCAATACGTGATCGCGCAGGCGAACGCGACTTTGAACGAAAAGGGCGAATTCACCGATGACCTGATCTCCTGCCGTACGCAGAATGAGTTCACGTTGTCTGCGCCGGATAAGATCCATTACATGGATGTGTCGCCGAAGCAGATCGTGTCGGTGGCAGCGTCCTTGATTCCGTTTTTGGAGCACGACGACGCGAATCGCGCGCTCATGGGATCGAACATGCAGCGACAAGCTGTGCCGACCTTGCGTTCCGAGACCCCGTTGGTGGGCACCGGCATGGAGCGGGCGGTGGCGATCGATTCCGGAGTCACCGTGGTGGCACGGCGCGGCGGCAGCGTCGACTCGGTCGATGCCTCGCGCATCGTCGTACGGGTGAATGATGATGAAACGACGGCCGGCGAACCGGGTGTCGATATCTACTCGCTCACCAAGTACACGCGTTCGAACCAGAACACCTGCATCAATCAGCGTCCGCTGGTCAATGCCGGCGATGCCATCAAGCGCGGCGACGTGCTGGCTGATGGTCCTTCGACGGATTTGGGCGAGCTCGCGCTCGGTCAGAACCTGCTGGTGGCCTTCATGCCGTGGAACGGCTACAACTTCGAAGACTCCATCCTCATCTCCGAGCGCGTGGTCGAGGAAGACCGCTTCACGACCATTCACATCGAAGAGCTGACTTGCGTCGCACGCGACACCAAGTTGGGCCCCGAGGAAATCACCGCGGATATCCCCAACGTGGGCGACTCGGCGCTGGCGAAGCTCGATGAGGCGGGTATCGCCTTCATCGGCGCCGAAGTGCGCGCCGGCGACATTCTGGTGGGCAAGGTCACGCCGAAAGGCGAGACGCAGCTGACGCCGGAAGAGAAGTTGCTGCGGGCGATCTTCGGTGAGAAGGCATCCGACGTTAAGGACACCTCGCTGCGCGTGCCCCCCGGCATGGACGGCACCGTGATCGACGTGCGCGTATTCACCCGCGACGGGGTCGAGAAGGACTCGCGCGCCCTGGCGATCGAGAAATCAGAGCTCGAGCGGGTGCGCAAAGACTTGGCCGATCAGCAGCGCATCCTGGAAGACGATTTGTTCCAACGCGTACGCGGCATGATCGAAGGCAAGGCTGCCGAAGCAGGACCTAAGAAGATCAAGTCCGGCACGCAAATCGATGATGCGTACCTGGCGGATCTGCCGCGCGAGCAGTGGTTTGAGATTCGCTTCAAGGAAGAAGAGACCAACACGCAGCTGGAAACCGTTTCCGAGCGCTTGAAGGGTCAGCGCAAGGCATTCGAGAAGCGCTTCGAAGAGAAGAAGGCGAAGATCACCGCGGGCGACGATCTGGCGCCGGGCGTGCTCAAGATGGTCAAGGTGTACCTGGCGGTGAAGCGCCGTGTGCAGCCGGGTGACAAGATGGCCGGCCGCCACGGCAATAAGGGCGTCATCTCCTCCATCGTGCCGGTGGAAGATATGCCCTACATGGCGGACGGTACGCCGGTGGATATCGTGTTGAACCCGCTGGGCGTTCCTTCGCGTATGAACATCGGTCAGATCCTCGAGACCCATTTGGGGTGGGCGGCGAAAGGGTTGGGCGCCAAGATCGGCAAGATGCTGGAAGCGCAGCACGCGATCGTTGAATTGCGCAAGTTCCTGGGTCAGGTCTACAACGAGACCGGCGGCCAGAAGGAAGACATCAAGTCCATGAGCGACGCCGAAGTCATCGAGCTGGCGAGCAACCTGAAGAAGGGCGTGCCGATGGCGACGCCGGTGTTCGACGGCGCCAGCGAGGAGGAGATCAAGAATCTTCTGACCCTGGCTGACTTGCCGACCTCGGGCCAGACCACGTTGCACGACGGACGCACGGGCGAGCAATTCGAACGGCCGGTGACCGTGGGCTACATGTACATGCTGAAGTTGAACCATCTGGTCGACGACAAGATGCATGCGCGTTCCACGGGACCGTACAGCTTGGTCACCCAGCAGCCGCTGGGCGGCAAGGCGCAGTTCGGCGGTCAGCGGTTCGGCGAAATGGAAGTGTGGGCGTTGGAAGCTTATGGCGCCGCCTACACCTTGCAGGAAATGCTCACCGTCAAGTCGGACGACGTCAACGGACGCACGCAGATGTACAAGGCGATTGTCGACGGCAACCATGAAATGAAAGCCGGCATGCCGGAATCGTTCAATGTCTTGGTGAAGGAGATCCGCTCCTTGGCCATCAACATCGAACTAGAGAGCGAGGCCTAATCAATGAAAGACTTACTCAAGTTGTTCAAGCAGCAAGTGCCGGTCGAAAATTTCGACTCGATCAAGATCGGACTCGCGTCGCCGGACATGATCCGTTCCTGGTCGTACGGCGAAGTGAAGAAGCCGGAAACCATCAACTACCGAACGTTCAAGCCGGAACGCGATGGTCTGTTCTGCGCGAAGATATTCGGGCCCGTCAAGGACTACGAGTGTCTGTGCGGCAAGTACAAGCGCCTGAAGCATCGCGGCGTGGTGTGCGAAAAGTGCGGCGTCGAAGTGACTCAGTCCAAGGTGCGCCGCGAGCGCATGGGCCACATCGAGCTGGCGAGCCCCACCGCGCACATCTGGTTCTTGAAGTCGCTGCCGTCGCGCATCGGTTTGATGCTGGACATGACGTTGCGCGAAATCGAGCGCGTGCTGTACTTCGAGGCCTTCGTGGTCGTGGATCCGGGCATGACCTCTCTGCAGCGCGGTCAGCTGCTGACCGACGAGATGTATCTCGAATCGATCGAAGAACACGGCGACGAGTTCGATGCGCGCATGGGCGCCGAAGCGGTGCATGAACTGCTGAAGTCCATGGATCTGCCCTCCGAGGTCGTGAAGGTCCGTGAGGACATGTCGAACACGAACTCTGAGACTAAGATAAAGCGGCTTTCGAAACGCCTGAAGCTGATCGAAGCGTTCATGGAATCGGGCAACAAGCCGGAATGGATGGTGCTCACGGTATTGCCGGTGCTGCCGCCCGATCTGCGACCGTTGGTGCCGCTCGACGGCGGCCGTTTTGCCACTTCCGACCTGAACGATCTGTACCGCCGCGTCATTAACCGCAATAATCGACTGAGAAGGCTGCTGGAACTCAACGCTCCGGACATCATCGTGCGCAACGAAAAGCGCATGCTGCAGGAAGCGGTAGATGCTCTCTTGGACAACGGCCGCCGCGGCCGTGCCATCACCGGCACCAACAAGCGCCCCTTGAAGTCCCTGGCCGACATGATCAAGGGCAAGCAGGGCCGCTTCCGCCAAAATTTGCTCGGCAAGCGCGTCGATTACTCGGGCCGCTCGGTCATCGTCGTGGGTCCCACGTTGCGCCTGCATCAGTGCGGATTGCCGAAGAAAATGGCGCTGGAATTGTTCAAGCCGTTCATCTTCTCCAAGCTGCAGCTGCGCGGCGAAGCCTCGACCATCAAGGCTGCGAAGCGACTGGTGGAGCGTGAAGGACCGGAAGTGTGGGACATCCTGGAAGAGGTGATCCGCGAACATCCGGTGCTGTTGAATCGCGCGCCCACCTTGCACCGCCTCGGCATTCAGGCTTTCGAGCCCGTGCTGATCGAGGGCAAGGCGATCCAGCTGCATCCGCTGGTTTGCACGGCGTTCAACGCCGACTTTGACGGCGACCAAATGGCCGTTCACGTGCCGCTGTCCATCGAGGCACAGCTCGAAGCGCGCGCGCTCATGATGTCGTCCAATAACATCCTGTCGCCGGCCAACGGCGAGCCGATCATCGTCCCGTCGCAGGACGTGGTGCTGGGTCTTTATTACATGACCCGCGAGCGCGTGGGTGCGAAAGGCGAGGGCATGGCATTCAGCGACGTCGCTGAAGTACACCGTGCCTACGAGAGCCGCAATATCGATTTGCAAGCCAAGGTCAAGGTGCGTCTGGTAGAACACATCCGTGATGCCGGCGGGCAACTGGTAAAGAACGTGCGCGTGGTCAACACCACGGCAGGCCGGGCGCTGCTGTCCGAAATTCTGCCGAAGGGATTGTCCTTTGATGCCATCAATCAGGACATGACCAAGAAGATCATTTCCGGAACCATCAATATGTGCTATCGCACGGTGGGCTTGAAGGAAACGGTCGTGTTCGCGGACCAGTTGATGTACACCGGCTTCCAATATGCCACTCGTTCCGGCGTATCGATCGGCGTGGATGACATGGTCGTTCCGCAATCGAAGGTCAAGATCCTGGCGACGGCCGAAAAAGAGGTGAAGGAGATCCAGGAGCAATACTCCTCAGGGTTAGTCACCAACGGCGAGCGGTACAACAAGGTGGTCGACATCTGGTCGCGTACCAATGACCAAGTGGCCAAGGCCATGATGGAAAAGTTGGGCACGGATGAAGTCAGCGATTCCAAGGGCAACAAGATTCGCCAAAAGTCGTTCAATTCGATCTTCATGATGGCCGATTCGGGTGCTCGCGGCTCCGCCGCGCAGATTCGTCAGCTGGCCGGCATGCGCGGCCTGATGGCGAAACCGGACGGCTCGATCATCGAAACGCCGATCACGGCAAATTTCCGCGAAGGTTTGAACGTACTGCAGTACTTCATCTCGACTCACGGCGCGCGCAAGGGCTTGGCGGATACCGCGTTGAAGACCGCGAACTCTGGGTATCTCACGCGACGACTGGTCGATGTGGCGCAGGACCTGGTGGTCACCGAGATCGATTGCGGCACCATCAACGGCTTGTCGATCACTCCGATCGTCGAAGGCGGCGACGTAGTGGAAGGCTTGGGCGAGCGCGTACTGGGCCGCGTCGTCTCC
This sequence comes from Pseudomonadota bacterium, assembly GCA_030775865.1. Taxonomy (GTDB): domain Bacteria; phylum Pseudomonadota; class Gammaproteobacteria; order Steroidobacterales; family Steroidobacteraceae; genus Bog-1198. The sequence goes on from JALYIH010000146.1 coordinate 6,132, forward strand.
GAAGATGTCGTGGTTGCTTCCAGCGGAGAAGTGCTGGTGAAGGCCGGGGCTTTGATCGATGAAAAGCTGGTCAAGCTGCTGGAAAAGATGGGCATCGACCAGGTCATGGTGCGTTCGCCCATCACCTGCGAAACCCGTTATGGCGTTTGTGCACAGTGCTACGGCCGGGATTTGGGCCGTGGACACCGCATCAACATCGGCGAGGCGGTGGGCGTCATTGCGGCGCAGTCCATCGGCGAGCCGGGCACCCAGCTCACCATGCGTACCTTCCACGTCGGCGGCGCGGCTTCGCGAGCGGCGGCGGCCAATGGTGTCGAGGTCAAGAGCAAGGGCACCATTCGCCTGCACAACATCAAGACTGTGCGCCATGAGAAAGGGCACCTGGTCGCGGTGTCACGTTCCGGCGAATTGGGCGTGGTGGATGAGTTCGGCCGCGAGCGCGAGCGCTACAAGATTCCGTACGGTGCGACGATCACTGTGAACGATGCGGATATCGTGGCGGCGGGACAAGCGGTTGCCAACTGGGATCCGCACACCCACCCCGTGGTCACGGAAGTGGCCGGCATGATCAAGTTCTCCGACTTCGTCGACGGCATCACCGTGACGAGCCAGGTCGACGACGTCACCGGCTTGACCAGCACTGTGGTGCTGGATCCGAAACAGCGCGGATCCGGCGGCAAGGATCTGCGCCCGGTCGTGCGGTTGACCAATGCCAAAGGCAAGGAAGTGACCTTCGCCAATACCGATATCCCGGCGGTCTACGCGTTGCCTGCGGGCGCGATCGTAAGCCTGGAAGACGGTTCCAAGGTGTCCGTGGGCGACGTCATTGCACGTATCCCGCAAGAGTCCTCGAAGACTCGCGACATCACCGGCGGTCTGCCGCGTGTGGCCGACTTGTTCGAGGCCCGCAAGCCGAAGGATTCCGCGATTCTCGCGGAGCGCTCAGGCACGGTCAGTTTCGGCAAGGAAACCAAGGGCAAGCGCCGCTTGATCATTACCAACGAAGGCTCCGACAAGTATGAGGAGCTGATTCCGAAGTGGCGCCATCTCAACGTGTTCGAAGGCGAGCAGGTGGAGAAGGGCGAAGTCATCGCCGACGGCGAGCCTAATCCGCACGACATTCTGCGCCTGCAGGGCGTCGAGGCGCTGGCCAACTACCTGGTGCGCGAAATCCAGGACGTCTATCGCCTGCAGGGCGTGAAGATCAACGACAAGCACATCGAAGTCATCGTGCGGCAGATGCTGCGCAAGATCGAAGTGCTGGATGCCGGCGATTCGGCGCTGCTGCGCGGCGAACAGATGGATCGAGGCAGACTGCTCGATGTCATCGCGAAGCAGAAGACCGAAGGCAAGCACCAGTCGACCTGGGAACCGCTGCTATTGGGCATCACCAAGGCATCGCTGGCGACGGAGTCGTTCATCTCCGCGGCATCGTTCCAAGAGACCACCCGCGTCCTCACCGAGGCAGCGGTACGGGGCTTGAAGGACGACCTGCGGGGACTGAAGGAAAACGTCATCGTGGGACGCCTAATTCCCGCGGGAACCGGCTTCGCGTATCATGCAAGGCGTCGACGCGCCTCGGACGACAGCCGCCGCCGCAGTTTCATGGATGTCAGCGGCGGAATGGGCGACTCAGACGATGCGGTACCGGCGGGGGACACGGAAGCAGCAGAATAGAACAATAAGAAGTATTGGATAAAGATATGGCCTCGGATCCGCAAGGGTTCGAGGCCTTTTTATGGGGCGCTTTGCCGGTCTCTATCGGGGACTGGGATCCGCTTTCGCTGTGGCGCGCATGACCCTGGCGACCAGGATTCGTGTAAGCGTGTTCACCGGCCAAGTCTCCATATCCTCTGACAGACCGCGGGCATCACATGTGCGCATAGTAGGCCTGCAAACTCATACAGGCCGTCGACATGAAAGTTGAAGATCCAGAATTGCTTGATCTGCCGCCGTTTCAGGAATTGAACGCCGTAGCGCCGCACACAACCGGTACGATGGATGACGATGATGACCCCGCGGATGAGAGTCCGGATGAGAACGAAGCGCCGATACGCGAGACCAGCGAGGCCACGGAGGCCCCCGAGGAGTTTGAAGCCGACGATGAGGATGTATTGGCGCATCCCGAAGACGATGACTCTGACGGGGACGACGCTTAGTCGACAGTTTGCCCTCGGATCGAACTTCCACCCCGAAGAGCGTGAAGTGCATCACGCCTTAATCTCCCGGCGCCATTATTCTTGGCGCCATGCTGTTCCTTTCCGCATTCGCCCGCCTCGTGCCTCGTGAACCCGAAGCCAACGATCTGCTTGCGCAATCCCGTGCCGCCCTGGGTCATCTGGGGTTGACGATCATTGCGATCGTGTTCATCCTGATCACGTTCTGGAAAGGCTAATTTCCACGTAGAATTCGCTTAACCGGGGTGGGCTGCTAGCCTGGAGGCGCAATGCCCGGCATGGCTATGCTGACTCGTGATGTCGGCGTCGTAATTGCGATAAGGTGCAATATCGCAGTCGCGAGGCATCAGGAGACCCGGATTGAAATCGAAACGCTTTATTGCGCTGGCCATGCTGCTATTCAGCACCGCCACGCCGGCTGTCCTCGCGGATTCCCCGCTCCTGTCCGGCATCCAAGCCGCCGATATGAACAAGGCGGCCCGTGCACAGAACGATCTTTTCGACTACGCGAATGGTGGATGGCTGCGCAAGGTGCAAATCCCGCCGGACCGTTCGCGCTACGGCGTCGATGTCATCATGGCCGAGCAATCCCTCGCTCAGCTGCGGCAGTTGATCGAGGGCGCGCGAAATTCGAATGATACCGATGCGCGGAAGGTCGCGGACCTGTACGACAGCTTCATGGACGAGGCGCGTGCCGAGCAGCTGGGCGTCAAGCCTCTGCAGGCCGAATTTGAATTGATCGATGCGATGAAGAGCGTGGAGGATGTCGGGCCGCTCATGGCGCAGCTTGATCGAATCGGCGTGGCGACGCCGGTGGGCATTTTCGTCGCGCCGGACGCGAAGCGCTCGACGCAGTACGCCCTGTGGTTTTCGCAAGCGGGGTTGGGGTTGCCCGACCGCGACTACTATTTGAGCGATGATGCGAAGCTGCTGGGTTTTCGCACCAAATATCGCGAGCACATTACAAAAATGCTGGCTCTCTTGGGGGATGTGCACCCAGGCGATGAGGCGGGTCGCATCGTCGCCCTTGAAACCGCCATGGCGAAGATTCAATGGAGCCGTGTCGCCAACCGCGATCCGCAGAAGACCTACAATCCGCAGACGCTCGCGCAACTCAAGGAACTGGCGCCCGCCATCGACTGGAGCAGCTATTTGGCCAAAGGCGGCGTATCGGATCCGCTGCCGACCATGATCGTGCGCCAACCGGATTATCTCAAGGGCTTGTCGGGGTTGATCAAAGCAACCCCGCTGCCGACCTGGAAGGAATATCTGCGTTTCCGGTTGCTATCCGGCAGCGCGCCTTACCTCTCGCGTGCCTTTGTCGATGAGGATTTCGCCTTCACACAGGGTGTTTTGCGCGATACGCCGAAAAATCAAGATCGCTGGAAGCGGGGTTGCGAACTGGTCGACGGATTGATTGGCGAAGCGTCCGGAAAATTGTACGTGGCGAAGTACTTTCCGCCGAAGGCCAAAGCGCGCATCGATGATCTCGTCGCCAATCTGCTGAAGGCCTACGCCCAGAGTGTCGATCAATTGTCCTGGATGAGTGATGCCACCAAGGTGGAAGCGCGCGCCAAATTGCGCAAGATCAACGTCAAGATCGGTTACCCCAAGCGCTGGCGGGATTACAGCACGCTGGTCATCTCCCAGACGGATCTGCTCGGCAATGTGCGGCGGGGTGCGAAGTTCGAAAACGATCGAAAACTTGCACAGTTGGGCGGAGCCATCGACCGCGACGAGTGGCAGATGACGGCACCCACAGTCAACGCGTACTACGATCCGCAGTTGAACGAAATCGTATTTCCCGCGGGAATTCTGCAGTTGCCGGTATTCAATCCGGAGGCGGAAGACGCGTTCAACTATGGCGCGACAGGAGCGACCATCGGGCATGAAATCAGTCATGGCTTCGACGATGAGGGGAGCCAATTCGACAGCGACGGAAATCTACGTGATTGGTGGACGGCGGAGGATCACGCAAAGTTCAAGGCCAAGACGGATAGGCTGGTCAAGGAATACAACGGATTCCAACCCGTACCGGGTTTCCACGTCAACGGAGAGTTGACGCTGGGCGAGAATATCGCGGACATCGCGGGAATTGAGATTGCCTACAAGGCTTATACGGCGTCGCTGAAGGACCAAGCGCCGCCGGTCATCGATGGTATGAGCGCCGATCAGCGATTCTACCTGGGATATGCCCAGAGCTGGCTCAGTAAGACACGCGATGCCGCCACCATCGAACAGGTAAAATCGGATCCCCACTCTCCGGAAAAATACCGGGTCAACGGTGTGGTCGTGCACATGTCGAGCTTCTACGATGCCTTTTCGGTGAAGAGCGGCGACAAGATGTATCTGCGGCCCGAGGATCGCGTTACGCTTTGGTAAGAGATGACGACCGCCCTCCAGATCGTCCGCAAGGCCTCTTTCAAGCAGATTCCCTGGAAGAATGGCGGCGGCATCACCCATGAAGCCATTCGAGTTCCGGCCGCCGGCGATTCCTTCCTTTGGCGGGTAAGCGTCGCTTACATTGAATCCTCCGGACCCTTCTCAGATTTTGCCGGATACCGCCGCAACATGGTGTTGCTGCGGGGCCGAGGACTGACATTGACATTCGACACCGGGGAGAATTGCCGGCTGCGGAAGATCGGCGATTCGGCGGAGTTCGACGGCGCCGTGGCCACGCACTGCGAGCTGCTCGATGGACCGTGTGTGGATTTGAATTTCATGGTTTCCAAGTCGATTCGAGCCGACGCCCGCGTCCTGCGCTTGGATGGGGTCATATCCACGCGGGAATCGTCGCTAGGGTCTGCTTTGATTTTCAGCGTTGAGGCCCCATTGTTGCTGGAAAGTGATGGGCTCGAGCCTGTCATACTGGAGCCCTGGGATCTTGCCGTGGTTTCGCAGAGCAGCGCCCGCCTCAGCAGAATCGAGCCGGCCGAATCAGCAACGCCCAGCGCCGTGTTTTTTGCGACGATAAATCATTAAAATCCGAGTTTCACTATGGCCGCCAACATGCACCAATCTGCTCCCAATGACACGGTGGATGCACTGCGCCGGAGAATAAGAGAGCACGGCACCTGGCCCGAGGATCGGGCGGTGAAGCGCCTGCTGCATAGCCTGGAACTCACCGGCGGCGCACGCCACCGCGCGGTCACGGTAGCGATGTCGCTGGTCGAGGGAGCGCGAGCCCGGCGCGCTGAACGGCCGTTTCTCGATGCATTTTTGCAAGAGTTCGGTTTGTCGAATCAGGAAGGCATTGCGCTCATGTGCATTGCCGAAGCGCTGCTGCGCATCCCCGACGATGCCACCGCGGATCGGCTGATCGCTGAAAAGCTTAGCTCAGGCGACTGGTCCTCTCACGCCGGCCGGTCGGAGTCGCTGTTCGTCAACGCCTCGACCTGGGGACTGATGCTTACCGGTGGCATTCTCGAGCTGGATCCTTCCATCAAGACGGATGCCGCCGGCTGGATGCGCAAGCTGACCCGCAAAGCGGGCGAACCTTTGGTGCGGCTTGCGGTTCGCCGCGCCATGCGCATCATCGGCGGCGAATTTGTCGTCGGGCGCACGATTGAAGAGGCGCTGGCGCGCAGCGCCCGGGAAGCGGAAGTGGGCCTATGCTCCTTCGACATGCTGGGCGAGGGTGCACGAACGCTGCAGGACGCGGCGCGCTATTTCAAATCCTACCAGCACGCGATAGAGGTCATCGGCAGGGCGGCAGCAGGACGTGCCGTAGATGAAGTATCGAGCATCTCCATCAAGCTGTCGGCCTTGGAGCCCCGCTATGGCCAGCTGCAGCGAGAGCGCGTCATGCAGCGCCTCGTGCCGCAGGTACTGGAGCTTGCGCGTCAGGCCGCCAGGCTCGGCATTCAACTCACCATCGATGCGGAGGAGGCGGACCGCCTCGATCTGTCGTTGGACATCATCGAGGCGCTGGCGCAAGACTCGGCGACCCGGGATTGGCCGGGGCTTGGGCTCGCAGTGCAGGCCTACGGCAAGCGTGCCTTGGACGTGATTGATTGGGTGGCGGCAACGGCTCGACGCTGCGGCAGAAAAATGACGGTGCGCTTGGTGAAGGGCGCGTATTGGGATTCCGAGATCAAGCGCGCCCAGGAACGTGGTCTGGACGGCTACCCGGTTTACACGCGCAAGCTCACCACCGATGTGTCTTATCTGGCCTGCGTCGGCCGATTGTTCAAGCACGCCGAGGTGATCTATTCGCAATTCGCCACCCACAATGCCCACAGCATTGCCGCGGTGTTGGAGTTGGCGCCGCCGAAGGCGAATTTTGAGTTTCAACGCCTGCATGGCATGGGCCGGCTGCTGTATGCGGAAGCAGCCAGCCACGTCGCAAATTTTCCACGGGTGCGGGTGTACGCCCCGGTGGGTGAACACAAGGATTTGCTGGCCTATCTGGTGAGGCGTCTTTTGGAGAACGGTGCCAACACGTCGTTCGTGAATCGCTTCATGGATGAACAAGTGCCGGTGGCGGAGATCGTCCGAGATCCCATCTCGGAGCTGGAACGATTGGAGTCGCTCGCACATCCGCGACTGCCGATTCCCGCCGCTTTATATTCTGATAGGCGCAATTCTCGCGGAATCGACCTGGGCGATCCGCTCGAACTTCAATCCTTGCGCGGCGAGGCTGCCTCTCACCGCGCCGGGAGATCCGTCGAGGCACCGACTGCGGGACCCATCATCAATGGTGAGTTGCGCCCGGGCGCCCCTCATCCGATTACCAACCCGGCAGATCGGCGCGAGCAAGTGGGCGCATCGCGCAACGCCACCGAGGACGAAATCAAGATGGCGTTCCAGGCGGCTGCCGATGCCCAGCCTGCTTGGAACAGCAGCGGCGGCGAGACACGCGCGAAGTGTCTGGAAAAAGCTTCCGATCTACTTGAAGCCAATCGCTCGCAGTTTCACGACCTGTTGGTACGGGAGGCGGGCAAGACCATCTCGGACGCCATCGCGGAAGTGCGCGAGGCCGTGGATTACTGCCGCTACTACGCGCTGCAGGCGCGCAAGCGATTCGCAGCTGCGGAGCGCCTCGAGGGGCCGACCGGTGAAGTGAACGAACTCATGCTGCAGGGCCGGGGAGTTTTTGCCTGCATCAGCCCCTGGAACTTTCCGCTGGCGATCTTTGCAGGTCAGGTGACCGCGGCGCTCGGCGCGGGCAATACGGTGGTGGCGAAGCCCGCTGAACCCACGCCATTGATCGCGTCGCGCTTCATTCGGCTGCTGCACGAAGCGGGCGTCCCGCCGCAGGCCGTGCACTTGGTGCCGACGCCGGGACGATTGTTTGGAGAGATCGCGTTGGCGCATTTCGCGCTCGCCGGCGTGGCCATGACCGGCTCGACGGCAACCGCCCAGACGATCAATCGTGCGCTCGCCGCGCGCAGCGGAATCATTGTGCCGTTGATTGCGGAGACCGGCGGCCTGAATGCAATGATTGTCGATTCGACCGCGCTGCCCGAGCAAGTGGCGGATGATGTGGTGAGTTCGGCATTCATGAGCGCCGGTCAACGCTGCTCGGCACTGCGTCTTCTGTTCCTGCAAGAGGAGATCGCCGACTCGGTGTTGGAAATGATCGCCGGTGCCATGGATGAGCTGCTCATCGGCGATCCGTCCGACATTCAGACCGATGTGGGACCGGTCATCAACGAGGCGGCACGCGATGGCTTGGCACAGCATGTTGAACGAATGCGCAAGGAGGCGCGGATCGTGAAGGCATGCAAGCTCGGGGAGGCACACGTACACGGCAGTTTTTTTGCGCCACATCTCATCGAACTCGACAATGCAGCGCAGCTGGCCCGCGAGGAGTTTGGCCCGATCCTGCACGTGGTGCGGTATCGATCGAGCGAGATCGGAGAGGTTCTGCAGGCCATTCGAGACAGCCAGTATGGTTTGACGTTAGGGGTGCAAACTCGATTGGAATCATTTTGGCGGCAGGTATTCGAGGAGACGGCGATCGGCAATACCTATGTCAATCGCAATATGATCGGTGCCGTTGTCGGAGTGCAGCCCTTTGGCGGCAACGGCCTGTCGGGCACGGGTCCGAAAGCGGGCGGCCCGCATTATCTGGCGCGATTCGCCAATGAACGAACGCTGACCGTCAACACCACGGCGACAGGCGGTAACGCGGCGCTGCTCAATCTTGGTAACTAGGCGCAGCCGACCTTCCTATTTTCGGCTGGTTCCCGGCGACGTCAACGGCTTTCTGGGCCTGGTTGTCGACAATTTATCGGTTCTTGGATTGCTTGCGGCGGTGTTGATCGGCGCCTATGGCGTCCCCGCGGACATCGTGTTCGGACGCATGTTTCCAGGCACGGCCTTAGGTGTGCTTGCCGGCGACTTGGTTTATACGTGGCTGGCCGTGAGACTCGCGCGCCGCACCGGCCGCAGTGACATCACAGCCATGCCGTTCGGATTGGATACGCCCTCGACCATCGGAATGGCGCTCCTTGTGCTGGGTCCGGCTTTCGCAAAGTTCCGCGCCGCCGGTCTTGATCCGACCTCGGCCGGCCTCGAGACCTGGTATCTCGGTATGGCAGCGACCGCAGCCATGGGGGTTCTCAAGCTGTTTCTATCCTTTGGCGGCAGGACCGTGCGGCGCTTGATTCCCATGGCCGGACTGCTGGGTTCTCTGGCTGGGATCGCGCTGACGTTGATCGGCTTCTTTCCCATGGTCGACCTGCTGCAGTTTCCGATCGTCGGCTTCCTTACCCTGGGTCTGATCCTCTATGCGCTCGTTGCCAAGGGATCGATTCCACTGCGAATGCCGGGTGTACTGTTTGCGGTCATCGTCGGGACTGTGCTGTATTACGGCGCGGGGCATTTAGGTCTGCTCGGCATGCAAATTCCCGCACCTCCGGTCCCGGTTCTGCGGCTCGCATTTCCGCATCCGGATCCAGGGATTTTTCACGGCTTCGCCGCGCTGTGGGATTATCTTCCGCTGATCATTCCCTTCGCCTTGTTGACGGTGGTCGGTGGTGTGAACAACACCGAAAGTGCCCGCGTCGCCGGTGATGACTACGATGTGCGCAGCATTTTATTGGCCGAAGCAGCGGCCACACTGCTCGCGGGACTGGCCGGCGGCGTGGCGCAAACCACTCCCTACATTGGTC
>JALYIH010000147.1 GCA_030775865.1 Pseudomonadota bacterium
GTGCATAGGAGTGATACCAGCCGAGTAACCGTGAAGGCAATTCTCATTCGTCAGTCCCTTAAGAGTTATTTGCTGTAAGCCAAGGATACGGCAGAGTTACATATCGCGCACACGTGTGCACGGCCCCCAGCCCATCGAGGTGGCACGGGCACCCCCTCTTGCCCTGCCCGGCCTGCGCCTCGGCCGAATCGCCACTGCACGCTACGATCCGCGAGCGCAGCTCATGGTGCGGGGCGAACACGCCGTGGAAGCGCGTCAAATTCACCCGCGGACTCGGCACCAGTGCGGCCAGGCGCGACAGAAAATCCTCAGGCTCGAACACCACGTGGGTCGTGTCGTCCCGGTACGGCGTCTTCAAGGCATAGCGAATATGCCCCTGCGCCCCCAGCGACAGACGCTCCTGTTCTTGGCATCCCTCACCAACACCCCGCGCCTCTCCAGATGCCGGCCTAGCCGCCTGCTGATCTGCTGCGCCAGCCCCTGCAGTTCATCCCGTGTGGGCGCCGCCAACGGCCGAAACACCGGCCCCGTTGCGGTTCGCAAATACGCCCCGCCCGGAATGAGCATGTGAAAATGCACGTTGAGATTCAATGCGCTCCCCAAAGCGATCATAGTCGGGGCAACGAATGGAGACGCTAAATGGCCGACCTGATTCTGACGACCTTCGATTGGGTTCCAGAAGTGCCTCGCGGCTACGTGCGTGATCTACGGGTGCGTTGGGCATTGGAAGAGGCTGGGTTGCCTTATCGCGTCGAGAGCACGCCATTTCGCGACAGGAACGTCGAGCATTTCTCGCACCAACCCTTCGGTCAAGTGCCGTGGTTGACGGATGGAGACATCTCGCTCTTCGAAAGCGGCGCGATCCTGCTTCATTTGGCCGAGCGCAGTGACGCGTTGATGCCTGCCGATCCGCACAGTCGCAGCGAGGTTAAGGAATGGCTATTTGCGGCACTCAATTCGGTCGAGGCGGCTAGCCTGCCCTGGTCCATATTGATATTCACTGGTGAAGCCCGCGACACGTCGGCGTGGAAAGTATTTGACGGGTTCCTCAAGTCGTCCCGGCTCGGGCACCTGGAGCCTGTGATGGCACGGCGCGAATGGTTAGCGGGGACGTTTTCCGTCGCCGACATACTAATGGCGGATGTGCTGCGCCTCGTCGATCGGTTCGACGGGTTAGCAACATATCCAGCCTGTCGTGACTATGTCGCCCGCGCCACCGCTCGCCCGTCCTTCGTGAAGGCACACGCAGACCAGATGGCGCATTTTGCTGCAGCAGACTGAGTGACACGAGTGCAAGTTACATCTGTCAGGCAAGTCCCGCGAAGTAATTGGCATCTCTGAAGACGCCTCCCATCCCCTTTCAAAAGGCCGTGGCTTACCCTCCAGCCTTTTTTATGTGGTCATACCGAGGGAGCGGTGGCAGAGTCGACAGGCGCTTTGCGGCGGAGGACGGCAGCGGAGACGAGAGTAATGATGAGGCCGACGGGGAAGGGCTCGATGAAGGTATAGGCCATGTTGACGAACGGGTTTTGGTACAGCTGCTGAGAGTGCTGTATGGCAGCGATCTGCGCGGCCGTGGTGGCGGGGTCAAGTCCGGAGGACTGGACCTTGTGAATCTGCGCCGCGAAGTAGCCGTCCATGAAGTGGGGCATGAAGTTGAAATAGAGGACCTCCCACATGGCGACGTAGCAGATAGTGGTAACGAGTGTGATCAAGATGCCGCAGGCGAAGGCGCGGCCGAAGGAGATTTGGCCGGCGAGGTCGTTGTCGCGGTAACTGCGGATGCCGAAGTAAATCAGCAGGAACGAGGCCACCATGATGGTGTAGCCCAGAGCCATGCTGTGGCCGGAGCCGATCTTGTCGGCGAGGAGCAGCGAGCCGCCCATAAGGACGGAAATCATGAGGCCGGAGATGAGGCCGAAGGTGAGGACGGTTTTCTTCATGTGAGGCTCCAGGTGCAAGTGAGTATGGAGTCACCATGCGATGTAACGGGGCCGGATGTCGTCATCCTTTAGGATGATTTTGGTAAGGAGTAAGCGGAATTCATGCTTTCGGGTGAAGGGTTACGGCAGGAGGCCTAGTTCTTTGCAGCGCTGCACGGCCTGGGTGCGACGGACGGCTCCGAGCTTCTCGAAGGCGCGTGCACAGTGTGTTTTGACGGTGTTTTCGGAAACGAAAAGCTGCGTGGCGATCTCGCGATTGCTGAAGCCGCGGGCGATCAGGGTGAGAATCTCGAGCTCGCGTGCCGTGATGCCGAGGGTCTGCTGGTTGGCCGTATTGGGAGTGAACGGTTCGAGGGCGGTGGCTTCGACGGGGACAAGCACTTCCCTCACCACGACCGTTTCGCGGGTGGGTTCGCGACGGCGCGCGACGCGCAGGCCAAGCCAGATGCCGAAGATCGCGAAGAGGATGGCTACAATCGCGATGTAAATCTCGACGGAGTGCTCGATGATGACGAATCGGTATTCGGAGTACTGCAGGGTGGCGATGAGGAAACCGCCGACGAGACCGAAGATGAGGACGTGGCGCTTCATGATGGGGTTATGAAGAAGTATAAAGGCTATTTTATGGTGCATACAGGCAACGGCTGGCAGCGCCTCACCATCAAAGACCCCCTCAAGGGACCCGGTACCGCGGGCTGATTTGGAAAAGCGATTGGCTGGAGGTTGTCGCAAGGGCCACGCTTCAGACTAGAAGGCGCTGATTTTCGGTTGGCCCGCTCCAGAAACCCCGACCATGAGTCGGGGTTTCCGTGGTTGGCTGTTGATCAGCCCCGCAACATTAATCCGACCAGTGCAGTTGGCTACGAGAGGCTCGCACCCTCACTTGGCCGTTGCTTTCTTGGGTTTGAGCTCCACCAAGATCAATTCGAATGGCTTGTCGCCGACGTTTTCCGGCAGATGTTCGCCAGCCGCCGTCCATTGGGCCACTCCGGCCTTTACCGGAGCGTCCTGAGTCTTTCCGTCCGGCAGTGTGAACCTGGATTGGCCGTCAGTCAGAAATACCGCCACGCTGTTCGGGTGGTGGTGCATCACCGACTTTTCGTGCGCTGGATACGTTATGCGCAGTACCCGCACACTGTCATTCTCGAACTCCACCTTATAGTGTTTGGCGTCGACCTTGACCGGATCCTGCGCATTCGCTGCCCCGCCCGCCAGCAATCCGGCCCCGCTGAGAGCAAACAGGCTGATCCCAAGAAAAAGTGCGCGCATTTCGACCGCGGCCCTGCACCGAAGAATAAAATCGTACATATGAAGTCTCCATGGTTTTAGGATGGCTTCGCGGCTTACCAGGCGCGTAAGGTCGGTCGCCGCTGAGCGTCGTTATTGTTTCAATCGCCTAAGATTTGGCCGCATCGTCGCTGAGCCTGCGCGGACAAAATTCCCCCTGCAATATTCGTATACGCTTGTTTTCTCTTGCGCGCTACATACATTGATAACCTCGGAAGATCCCCAGCATAACGACCGACAGAATGATCAATTGCAGAGCACTCATGATCAAGAACGGGCGGATTGGAGCGACGATGTGCTCGAGATTTTCGCGCGCACCGGCGGCCCCATCAATGTTCGCGCACCCATGAAAGACCGTGCCGTTGCGCGGCGCACTGAGAAAAGCGGGCTAACCGGCGCGGCGCCGCCAAGCCGCGATTGCCAGCAAGCTCAAAGCTCCCAGGACGACAGGATAATTGCCGACCCGCGCGTAAGGTGTCAGGCCCGTCATGGGCTGCACTTCCGTGCGCAACACGGCCTCTTGAAATTGCGGCACGCGGGCAACGATAGTCCCTTGCGCATCGATCGCCGCGGTGATGCCGTCGTTCGCGCCACGTACCAAGTATCGCCCCGCTTCAAGCGCACGCATGCGTGCAATCTGCAGGTGCTGATGCCGCGCCGTGGAGTCGCCGAACCAGGCATCATTGGTCACGTTGATGAGCAAGGTCGCTTGACGCAGAACTTCGAGCTGCTGGCTGCCGAACGCGTCTTCGTAACAAATCGACAAGCCGAGCGTCTGTCCCGCCGCACTCAACATCGCCTGGCGCGAGCTGCCCGCCGTGAAATCGTCGTACGGCAAGCTCATCAGCCGCAACCAGGAGCGCACGAAGGCAGGCACAGGGAAGTATTCGCCGAATGGAACCAAGTGCCGCTTGTAATACCAGCCGTCGCCGGACTCACTGAGCACCAATATGCCATTGAAGTATTGCTTGGTCTCCGGCAGATAGTTCACGAGCCCGATGGCAAAATCGGCGCCGTGGGCGCGCCCTAGCTCCTCGAGCGCCTGCAAATAATCCTTGATGTCGGGCGCCAAAACAGGCATTGCTGATTCCGGCCAGATGATCAAGCCCGAGCCCCACGCCTCACCGGTCAGCCGCAGATAGCGCTGCATGGTGAGCTCGCGATTTTTCCGCTGCCATTTCTGATCCTGCGGCACCGCCCCTTGCACGGCCGCGATCTTGATGGGCGAGCCTGTGGCTCGCGTCCAATGATGCCGCGCCAGCAGCGCCGGCACGACAAACAACATCGCGGCGGCCGCCACGGCCACGCAGCGGCGTGAGAACGCAACGCCCGGCATGAACACGACGTTGAAGGCGACTGAAATCGCGGCCACCGCCCAGGTCACGCCGTACACACCGAAAATCGGTGCCCAACCGGACAGGGGCGAATCGATCATCGCATAGCCGGTCGACAGCCACGGGAATCCGCTCAACAACCAGCCGCGCAACCACTCCAGCAGCACCCACAGCGCCGGCAAGACCAGCCAATCCCGCGTCGCGCCGGGCTTGAGCCAGAAACGATTCGCGAGATAGCACAGCGCGGCCAGGTAAGCGGACATGGCCGCGACCAGCGCGGTCTGCAGCACCAAGGTGAGCCAGACGGGGACGAGGCCGAACACGTGCAGGCAGGTGTACAGCCAGTAGGTACCGCAGGCGAACAAACCGATACCGAATGCCGCGCCGGTCCAACCGGCGCGACGCGGCGGTAGTCCGCGTATGAGCGCGAACAAGGCCGCCGGCGCCAGCAACGCGATCGGCCACCAGCCGAAGGGCGCGAAGCCGGCATTCAGGCTGGCACCCGCGGCAAAAGCGGCGGTCAGGCGCACCAGGACTTGATTGCGTTGCGCGCCGTCAAGGCCGCGCACAGCGACGTTCAAAGACTCGACTCGGCGGGCGGCGGCTCGATATCGAAGGGAACGGTCACACGCAGAAGATCGATGCGGCGCCGATCGGCGCGCAAGATGCGAAACTCCAGCTCTCCGATCTTGATGGTTTCGCCGCGACGGGGCAGCCGGCCGAACTCTTGCATCAGCAAGCCGCCGATCGTGTCGTAATCCTCGTCGGAGAATTCGGTCGAAAAATACCGGTTGAAGTCGGCGATCGGCGTCAGTGCCCGCACGGTAAATTCGCGCGGCCGCTCCTTGCGTATGGTTTGATCATCCTCGACATCGTGCTCATCGTCGATCTCCCCGACGATTTGCTCGATGACATCTTCAATGGTGACCAACCCGCACACGCCGCCATATTCGTCGACCACCATGGCGATGTGATTATGGCTGCGGCGAAACTCCTTGAGCAAAACGTTGAGCCGCTTGCTCTCGGGGACGAATACGACCGGGCGCATGTACTCTCGAATCTCAAAATCCTCGTCGGCTGCTGCCTGCAATCGCAGCAGGTCCTTGGCCAACAGAATTCCTAAGATCTGATCGCGGTCTTCTCCGATCACGGGGAAGCGGGAATGGCCCGATTCGACCACCAGTTCGACGAGCTTGTCCGCTGGCTCATCGCGCTCGACGAATACCATTTGCGAACGCGGCACCATGATGTCGCGGACCTGCATGTCCGCAACGGCCAGCACGCCTTCGAGCATCACCAGTGCATCCCCGTCGAACAGGCCGCGTTCGCTGGCCTCGCGCAGATGCTCGACAAGCTCCGCAAGATCGCGCGGTTCGCCGGACATCGACTGTGTAATGCGTTTTAACCAGCGGCCGGTGGTGCCGCCATGAGTCTGTTCGGACATGGGGGCAGAGCATACCGGATCTAAAGATAGGGGTTTGAAAACCCAAGCCGATCAAGGATTTGAATCTCCCGGGAGGCCATTCTTGCCGCTTCGCGAGCACGCTCGTGATCGAATCCAAGCAGATGCAGCACCCCGTGGATGGTCATATGCGCCCAATGCGCTTGAAGGGATTTGCCTTGGGAGCGTGCCTCGACGGCGACGACCGGCGCGCATATCACCAGTTCGCCCAAGAAATATCGACCGTCGGGAGCATGCCCCGCACCTGCAAACGACAGCACATTGGTGGGCTTGTCCTTATGACGGTAGAGCGCGTTCAAACTGCGGCTGCGCGCCTTGCCGACGATGCGCACCGACACCACCACTCGATCCCTCGAGGGCCTCAGTGCCGCCGCGGCCCACTTGTCCAAAAGCCGCGAGCCCGGAACCCAGGGGCTGCGGGACGCGTAGCTCACGTTCAGTTCGAGCCGCTGCGCCAACCTAGGAGCCTCCGCGCGTCTCACGCGGAATACTCAGAGAGGCTCCTTGCCGCCGTCGCCGTCGCCGGGGCCGGGGCCGGGGCCGGGGCCGCTGGCCTCATAGGCCTGGACGATTCTCTGCACGAGCGGGTGACGCACCACATCGCGCGAAGTAAACATGGTGAAGGCGATGCCACGCACGCCGCGCAAAATATCGATCACGGTGCGCAAGCCGGATTGTTTGGAGTTCGGCAGGTCCACCTGCGTGATGTCGCCCGTGACCACCGCCTTGGAACCGAAGCCAATGCGCGTCAAGAACATTTTCATTTGCTCATTGGTCGTGTTCTGCGCTTCGTCCAAGATCACGAACGAATCATTCAAAGACCGTCCGCGCATGAATGCCAGCGGCGCGACCTCGATCACGTTGCGCTCGATCAGCTTGGCGACCCGCTCGAAGCCCAGCATTTCGTACAGCGCGTCATACATCGGCCTCAAGTAAGGGTCGACTTTTTGCGACAGATCGCCCGGAAGAAAACCCAGCCGCTCGCCCGCTTCGACCGCCGGACGAACCAGAATGATGCGCCGCACTTTTTCCGATTGCAGCGCTTCCACCGCGCAGGCGACCGCAAGATACGTTTTTCCCGTACCGGCCGGACCTATGCCGAAGGTCAGATCATGCGTACGAACATTGTTCAGATATTCGGTTTGATTTGCGCCGCGCGCACGCACCGCGCCGCGTGCGGTGCGCACCTTTAATTCGTCCGAATCCGCCGTTGCTTCGGTGTTGTTGCCGTCCATGTCCAGCTCTTGCAAGGCGATGTGTACACGCTCCGAATCCACCGGCTCGCGCTGCGCGCGCGCGTAGAGGTCCTGCAATACCGATTCGGCACGTTTGACCGCGGGCGCCAACCCGACCAATTGAAATCGATTGCCGCGCCGTCGCACCTCCACACCCAATCGTGATTCGATCAGCCGCAGATGTTCATCGAGAGGGCCGCACAGCTCGACCAGGCGGACATTGTCCGCGGGCGCGAGCAGCACGTCGCGAGTCATCGGTGCTGAACTCACGGCGAGCCAACGGCGGCGAGGCGTCCGCGCAGGGAATTCGGCATCGCTTCGGTAATGACGACGTCCGTAAAGGTATTCAAGAGTTTGCCGGGATTGTCGGCAGGACCGTCGAAATTGACCCAGCGGTTATTGTCGGTACGGCCGGCCAATTGTGCGGGATTACGCCGGGCGGGGCGCTCGACCAGCACCCGTTGGCGGCTGCCCACCATGCTTTGGGAAATCGCGCGCGCCTGGCCGTTCAAGCGCTGCTGCAGCAGTTCGAGGCGTTGCTGCTTGACCTCGTGCGGCACCTCGTCGGCCAGCGCGGCCGCCGGCGTGCCCGGGCGACGGCTGTACAGAAAGCTGAACGATTGATCGAAACCGACATCTGCCACCAGATTCATGGTCGCAACGAAATCCTCTGCCGTTTCTCCGGGAAATCCGACGATCAAGTCCGTTGAAATGCAGATGTCCGGGCGAACGGCGCGCAGCTTGCGCAGCTTTTGCTTGTATTCCAGCACCGTGTGGCCGCGTTTCATGGCGGCAAGAATGCGGTCCGAGCCGCTTTGCACCGGCAGATGCAAGTAGTTATTGAGCTGCGGCACGTTGGCGTACGCCTCGATCAAACTGTCGTTGAAATCCAGCGGGTGCGAGGTGGTAAAGCGAATGCGCTCCACGCCGTCGATCCCGGCCACGAAGTGAATCAAGGTCGACAAGTCCGCGAGGGTGCCGTCAGCCATGGGCCCGGCATAAGCATTGACGTTTTGCCCCAGCAGCGTGATTTCGCGCACTCCGCGAGCAGCCAACCCTTCAACCTCCCCCAGCACCTGCTCGAACGGACGGCTGATTTCCTCGCCGCGCGTGTACGGCACCACGCAAAAAGTACAGTACTTGCTGCAGCCTTCCATGATGGAGACGAAGGCGGTGGCGCCGTTGGCGCGCGCCTCGGGCAGGCGATCGAATTTTTCGATCTCGGGAAAACTGATGTCGATCTGCGATCGACCGGACTGTTTCAAGCCGTTGAGCATGGCCGGCAGGCGGTGCAAGGTTTGCGGCCCAAACACCAGATCGACAAACGGCGCGCGCGCGGTGATGCCCTCCCCTTCCTGGCTGGCCACACAGCCGCCGACGCCGATGACCACGTGCGGGCGCTGCTGCTTGAAGAGCCGCCATTGCCCCAGCAGGGAGAACACCTTCTCCTGAGCCTTCTCGCGCACCGAGCAGGTATTGACCAGCAAGACATCCGCTTCGGCGGGATTATCGGTGCTGGTCATGCCATAGGCGGCCTCGAGCACGTCCCGCATTTTGCCGGAATCGTATTCGTTCATTTGGCAGCCGAAGGTTTTTATGTATAAAAGACCGGGCATTTACAAGGTGGGCGGTTAGGGAAAAGGCCGTTAAGATACTAGGAACCATGGCAATACGCGAAGTTCTCAAAATGGGCGACCCGCGCCTCTTGGCGCTGTCGGAGCCGGTGGGCGAGTTTGCCACCCCAAAGCTTGAAAACCTGCTGACCGATATGCGGGACACCATGCGCCATCTCAATGGGGCCGGGCTCGCCGCACCGCAAATTGGGGTCGGGCTGCGCGTCGTGATATTCGGCTTCGAAGAAAACCCACGTTATCCAGAAGCGGATCCCGTCCCTTTCACGGTACTGATCAACCCGCAGCTCACGCCCTTGGACGACGTCCAAGAGGAGGGGTGGGAGGGATGCCTATCGGTTCCCGGCATGCGCGGCCTGGTACCCCGTTATCGCGACCTGCGCTATACCGGCTTCGACGCCGCCGGAAACCCCATCGATCGCACCGTGAAGGATTTTCATGCCAGGGTGGTGCAACACGAGGTCGACCATTTGGATGGTATCCTCTATCCCCGCCGGATTCGGGATCTAACCCAATTCGGCTTCAATGATGCGCTGTTCCCCGGGGAAACTTTGGTCGACGAGTAGTCGCTCAAGCCGCGTCGAAAATAATGACGCCGCGTCCTTGCTTGCCCTCATTCAGATCGGCAAAGGCACGCGGCGCCTCATCGATGGAATAGGTCCGCGTGATCAGTTCATCGAGCTTGAGCCTTCCTGAGCGGTATAAGCCGATCAATCGCGGAAAATCCAGCTGCGGACGCGCCGACCCGTAGTAGCTTCCGGTCAAGGTTTTCTCGGTGGTCGCCACCTGCTGCGCGTTCAGCGTGATCTGATCCTTGGGTCCCGAGATGCCGACAATCACCGCCGTACCGCCGCGACGCAAGACGCCCCATGCCATTTCGGAAATCTTGCCCACACCCACGCAGTCGAAGGCGTAGTCGGCGCCGCCGCCCGTCAACTTGTACAAGTCCTTGCCGGCGTTCGCCTGGCCCGTGATGTTGTAGCCATGCGTCGCGCCGAACTGCTGTGCCAACTGGAGTTTTTCATCCGTGGTGTCAACGGCCACGATCATGCCCGCCCCGGCAATGGCGCAGCCTTGGATCGCATTCAAGCCGACGCCGCCGCAACCGAAGACCACGGCAATGGAGCCCGCCTCGACCTTGGCCGTATTGACGGCGGCGCCGACCCCCGTCATGACGCCGCAGGCGATCAGCGCGGCGCGATCGAGTGGCATTTTTTGGTCGATTTTCACGACGTTGCCCATGTGCACGGTCGCAAATTCGGCCATGACGCCGCATCCGCAGAAGACATTGAGATCCTTCCCCGCGGAGTCCCGCGTGCGCACAGTGCCGTCAGGCAGGGTATACAGCGATTTGAGCGATTGCACGCAGAGCTGCGGCCGGCCTGTCTGACAGTAGTGGCAGTGCCCGCACATGCTGACGAACGATGAGACCACATGATCGCCGACGGCAAAATTATCGACGCCGTCACCAATGGCAACCACGACTCCCGCTCCTTCATGCCCCAGCACCAAAGGCAGCGGGTATTGAATGGTGCCGTTGGTGGCCGACAGGTCGCTGTGGCAGACCCCGCAGGCTGCCATGCGCACGGTTACCTCGCCGTGCCGCGGATCTGCCACTTCGATTTGTTCGACCACGACCGGCTTGCCGACTTCGCGCGCCAAAACTGCCTTCGCCAATTGAGCCATAGTGTTTCCTTCGAGATCCTAAGAGCGCGTGAGCGCAGCGTAGCGCTGCAGGTGTGTATCGCTGTCGCCGAACATCAGTTCCGCCGCGGTAAGCCGTTTGAACCAGTGGCTCACGATGAGTTCATCAGTCATACCCATGCCGCCGTGCAGCTGCACCGCTTGTTGACCGACGAAGCGGCATGACTGGCCGACGAGCGCCTTGGCTGCCGACAGGGCGCGTCGGCGCTCGGTGACACTTTCGTCCGTGCAGCGCAGCGCGGCCAGATAACTCATGGAGCGGGCCTGTTCCAGATGAATCAGCATATCTGCGATGCGATGCTGCAGGGCCTGGAAGCGGCCTATCGGCGTACCGAATTGCTGGCGTGACTGCACGTACGCGACCGTGGCATCCACCAGGGCCTGCATGACACCGACCGCCTCAGCGCACAATGCGGCGAGCCCGATATCGAGGGCGGCATCGATTGTCGGCAAAGCTGCGCCCTCGGCGCCGAGCCTGCTGCCCGCCGGTACCTGAACCCCTTTCAGATACACATCCGCGGCACGTTGGCCGTCGATGGTCGGATACACATCCAACGTCAGACCCTTGGAATCCCGCGGAACTCGAAACAACGAAACCCCGTGTGCATCGTTTGGCTCGCCCGCCGTGCGCGCCGAAATGAGCAGGGTGTCGGCGGCGCCGGCATGCAGAACTACGGCTTTGTGGCCATCGAGCCGGTAGTCATCGCCTGACTTTTGCGCCCGCGTGGTCACCCACTGGGTCTCGAAGCGCGAGTCGGGTTCGTAGTGCGCGAGTATTGCAATCGCCTCGCCGCTCGACATGCGCGTCAGCAGTTCGGCGGCCGTGGCGTCATCGAAAGCACGCAACACCGCCGTCGCGATCACGGCGCTGCCCAAGAATGGCTCGAGCACCAGGCTTCGGCCGCAGGCTCCCATGACGCTCAAGGTTTCCAGCGGCCCAAATCCCAGCCCGCCCTGCGCCACGGGCACGTTGAGGGCGAGCACGCCAAGTTCCGCCAACCCAACCCAGGCGGCCTTGTCCCAGCCGACGGGAGAGGCGTTGATAGCGCGAAATCTCTCGAAGGTGTATTGCTCGGTCAGATAACGATTGACCGTGTCTTGCAACTGCCGCTGCTCATCGCTGAATTCGAAGTTCATTTGGGAAAGTTCTCTTAGAGGCCAACGATCATCTTGGAAATGATATTTTTCTGAATTTCGTTGGTGCCGCCGTAAATCGACAGTTTCCGCTGATTCATATAGGCCGCGGCCAAAGTCGAGGCATAGCGAGGTCCCGGCGCCTCGCGAGTCGGGTCCGACTGCCACCCGGCCTCCATCGCTTCGCGGCGAAAGGGCAGCGCGTAGGGTCCGACTGCCCGCATCAAGAGTTCAGAAATGCGCTGCGCGATTTCAGTGCCGCGGATCTTGAGGATTGAGGCCTCGGGGCCGGGGGCGCGCGAACCGCGCTCGCCGGACAGCACGCGCAAGTTGGTAATTTCCAAAGCCCACAGATCGATTTCAACCTGGGCGATGTCAGCCGCAAACAGCGGATCCTCAATCAGGGGCCGGCCATTTTTCCTCTCGCTGCGCGCGATGCGCTTGAGCCGCGCCAGTTCACGCTTGGCTCCGCCGATCCCGGCAATATTGGTGCGCTCGTGTCCGAGCAGAAACTTCGCGTACGTCCACCCCTTGTTTTCATCTCCGACACGGTTCTGGATGGGTACCCGAACATCCTCGAACCAAATCTCATTGACCTCATGGCCACCGTCCAACAGGGTGATGGGCCTGACCGTGATGCCCGGGCTCTTCATATCGATCAACAAAAAGCTGATGCCGGATTGCGGTTTGGCGTGGCCGTCGGTGCGCACCAGGCAAAAAATCCAATCGGCGTATTGGCCCAAGGTATTCCAGGTCTTTTGGCCGTTGACGACGTAGTGGTCGCCGTCGAGTATCGCCCGCGTCTTCAATGACGCCAGGTCGGAGCCGGCGCCGGGCTCGGAATAACCCTGGCACCACCATTCGGACCCGGCGCTGATCGGCGGCAGGAATCGCTGTTGCTGAGCAGCGTTGCCGAACGCCATGATCACCGGCGCCACCATCTTCGTGCCGAACGGAATCAAGCGCGGTGCGCCCGCCAACGCAGTCTCTTCCTCGAAAATATATTGCTGCACCGAATTCCAGCCGGGACCGCCGAATTCCTTCGGCCAGCTCACACCTCCCCAGCCGTGGCAATGCAGGGTGCGCTGCCACAGCACGTGATCCGCCCGGCTCAGCTCAAACCCATTGAGCACCTTTTCGCGTATCGCAGGCGGCAATTTTTCGCGCAGGAAGGCGCGCACCTCCCCGCGGAAGGCCTGCTCTTCTTCGGTAAATTCTAGACGCATAGGGAGTTTCCGTTTACATTCTGTTCTGCAGAACAGAACTTAGTTCTGAAAAGGTGCAAAATTATGCGGATGACGATCAGGGGTTGTCAATGACGCCAATGAAGAAGCCGAACATCTCTGCCGTGACGGCAGCCGCCAAAGCCGACCGCCACTTCGTCAATGCCTTAGGGAGAGGGCTGGAAGTATTGGCCTGTTTCCGTCACGGTGATCGCATGCTCGGCAATCAAGATCTTGCGCGGGCCTGCGGCTTGCCGAAATCCACCGTCTCCCGGCTCACCAATACCCTCACCAAACTGGGCTATCTGGTGTATGTCGAGGAGAGCGCGAAGTACAGCTTAGGCATCGCCACCTTGAGTTTGGGCAGCGCCATGCTGGCGCGCCTGGACATTCGTAAACTCGCGCATCCGCGCATGCAGGAGTTGGCTGAATTCGGGCAATGCATGGTGAGCTTGGGGACCCGAGATCGGCTCTCTATGCTGTACATCGACGTGGTCCGGGGCTCGGGAGCAGTCACCTTGAGCCTGGATATGGGCGCACGAATTCAAATCGCCACCTCGGCGATGGGCCGCGCCTACATCACAGCCGTGTCGGAGGATGAAAGAAACGAAATCATGGAGCGTGTGCGCGAACTGGTGCCGGAAGATCGCTGGTTGGAGATCAAAGCGGGCATCGATCGGGCCATGTCCGACATCCGCGAGCTGGGCGTCTGTTGCTCGTTCGGTGAATGGCAGAAAGATGTCAACGGCATTGCCGTGCCCGTCCGCCCCGGAGGTGGTCTGCCGCCGATGCCGATCAACTGCGGCGCTCCCGCCTACATGGTGTCGAAAGATTTCTTGCTGGAGAAAGTGCGGCCGAGACTCATCGCGCTGGCCAACGAATTGGAAACTTCGCTCGGCACCTTGAGTTGATGCCCGTTAGGCAATCGTCTCAGCCGAGGGCGACACTCTTGCACCCGCGCGCCAATCGGATGGTGATTGGCCGGTCCAGCGGCGAAACGCTCTGGTGAAGCAGCTTGCAGCGGAGAATCCGAGTAAATAAGTCACATCGCTGACGCTATGCCTCGGCGCGCTCAAGTATGCCAAAGCGAGGGCGTAGCGCGTATCGTCGAGTATCTCTTTATAAGTCGTGCCGTATTCGCCCAATTTTCGCTGCAGCGTACGGGCGCTCATGTTGAGAATTTCCGCGATGTCTTCTTGTGACGGTTCGCCTTGCGCCAACCGTTGCGTCAGCACTTCGCGCACCCGCACCTCGATGTTGTCGCGTTCGAGCTGCGACAGGTACTGCAGCGCAATCGCGTCGTTGTGCCGCGCGAGCTCCGGATTGCCCCCGTCCAAGGGGCGCTCGACGCTTTCGCGGTCGAACACCAGACGCGTCTGCTCGGCGTCGAATACCAGCGGGGCGCGCAGCAGGCTCAAGAAATCATCCAGCTTCGCGGGCGGCGAGCGGCGAAACTCGATGCGCAGCGGCGAGAACTCTCGGCCGATCAGGGAGCGGCACATCCGCAGATAGAGGCCGACCACCGCATCGATGGGCGCGTCGCCCAGCTCGGTGGTCGGCGCGATGATGAAGTGATACTCGGACCCGCGTAGATAGAATTGGTAATCCACCGCATCGCTGACGATGTGGCAGTAGCGCTGCGCCCGCTCGAAAGCCTCTTTGAGGGTGGAACTCGCCGACATGCCGTAGCTCATGGCATGAAAGCTGGTAGGTCGAATATAACTCGCGACTTTGAGCCCAAACGCAGGATCGCCGGTCGCGCCTAAGGCGATTTTCCACAGCCGCAGACTGTAGGTCACCGGGCAGCGAGCGGTTGGGCCGTCCAGAGACTTCGCATCCAAGCCCGCCTCGGTGAGCAGTGCCGTGCTATCGCATCCAGCGGCATCCAAGGCGCGGCAGACAGCTTTGACCCAGGAGCAAAGGGTGGTCTTACCGCTCCCCGAATCAGCCGCCGGTATCCGCAATGCTTTTGCGCCCAATTCGCCTCCCTTGAATCAGAACGGTTATATGCACCAAAAAACTGTAAACATCGCTCGATGTGAGTGAGTAAACAGCGTGTGGCGCACGCCCTGACTGAGGTTAGTGGTCAACTTTGTTAACAACTATTGGTTTCCCCCTCACTTGTTGACGTTTTGATGCCTGCCGAACCGACGCCAAAGGTATTGGTTCAAGGAGCTAGTGTGCCACGAAGTGCGGGCGCGTGGAGAGGCGTTCCCGAGTCTCGCCAACTTTCAAATTAAGCCTGCCTATGCTGAAGCCCCCTCCGCCCTGCAGGCGCTTCCTATGAGCCTCCGCGTCGCCGAGTTCCCCAAGAGACTACCAAAACATTTCCGCACGGGGAGTTTGGGATGAGTGACCAGGATCGACCCACACCGGACCTTCACGATCGACAGCCATCCGGCATCACAGTGGAGATCGATCCACCGACTTTCGATAGAATGAATCCCCTCTTTGGCGAGGTCCTCATGGCAAGGCTGAACGGCAAGATCACTTTAATTTCGGGTGCCGCCCGTGGGATCGGGGAGGCAATCGCTCGATCTTTTGTGCTGGAAGGCGCGCTCGTCTATCTGACAGATATCGAAACCGACTCCGGTGAGGCCTTGGAACGTGAACTTGGAACGTGCGCGATCTTCAAGCGACTTGATGTCCGCGACGAACAGGATTGGGCGCGCGTGACTGCTGAAGTGATTTCTTCACATAGCCGGCTTGACGTTGTCGTGAACAATGCAGGGATAACCGGCTTTGAAGGTGGCGTCGTTGCGCATGACCCGGAGAACACCAGCCTCGAGGATTGGCGAGCGGTACATCGCACGAATTTGGATGGTGTTTTCCTCGGCTGCAAATACGCTATCCGCGCAATGCGCCGCACAAAGACGGGATCGATTATCAATATCTCATCACGCTCCGGCTTAGTTGGAATACCTGGAGCCGCAGCTTACGCATCGTCCAAGGCGGCCGTTCGCAACCACACCAAGACCGTTGCCCTCTGGTGCGCACAGCAAGGGCTTGCGATTCGCTGCAACTCGATCCATCCGGCCGCTATCCTGACGCCGATGTGGGAACCGATACTTGGTTCCGGCCCTGATCGTGATACACGTATGGCGGCCCTCGCAAAAGACACCCCCTTGCGTCGTTTTGGGTTGCCGGAGGAAGTGGCCGCAGTCGCGACGCTTCTGGCTTCCGATGAGGCACCCTACATCACCGGTTCGGAGTTGAACATTGACGGGGGTCTGCTGGCCGGATCGGCGGCAAGTCCCGGATAGTGCAGAGGTCACGGCCGCGAACGGCAGCTTTACTGCGGATATTTTTGTCTCCTGTACTTCTGCAGTTGGCCGTCAGGCGTCGGTCCGGGCGCCATTATAATGCCGCGCCCGCTACCTAGCCGCCTAGTCTCCGTACCGCGTGACAAATGCACTAGCCTCATGATTCAGCGAACTCGAAGTGACGCTGGAGCTCAGGAGGCTTGTGGGACTCGCGTAGAAGGCGCTCAAGTGCCTTATCCAGGTTGACCCGCCTGCCGGCCGCACGTGGCTGCGAGCTCGTGGCATGCCGAGCGGCAGCCTCATTGCCTACCAAGATCACTTGACGTTGCGCGCGCGTTGCCGCGGTGTAGAGCAAGGTTCGATCGAGGAGCCGATTCCCGGTAACTGCGACGATCACTCGAGGCCACTGCGATCCTTGCGCCTTATGGACGGTAATCGCATACCCCAGTTCAAGATCATCGAGCATTTCCGCGAACACTGGCCGGCGCACCCCATCGTCCCATTCCACTCAAGCGAGCGCATAACCTGCTTCGTTGCCATCATCGTCGGTGAGCAGCCGAGGCTCCGCCTCAATCTCAACGAGTCGCCCCAGCGAGCCGTTCTGAAGTCCCCGATCCCAAAGATTCCGAGTGCACAGCAGAGCGTCGCCCAAGTTCACGCC
Organism: Pseudomonadota bacterium; assembly: GCA_030775865.1. Lineage (GTDB taxonomy): Bacteria > Pseudomonadota > Gammaproteobacteria > Steroidobacterales > Steroidobacteraceae > Bog-1198. Next base: position 16,878 of record JALYIH010000147.1, read on the forward strand.
GGTGTGTTCATGACAATCGTCGGACGCATTCCAGACCAGCAGAGGCTCGTTTTTGGCGGTAAGTGCTGCCTGGCAAAGTTCGTTGAGCCTCTTCGTACCTCCCGGGCCGATCCGACTTGAGGATAAGATCTGAGTATTCTTTGGATCTTGTTGGTACAGTTTCACCGCCAACTCGGCGATGTCCCCATCGGCGCGATCGCAGGGAAGAAAGGAGATGTCCCCGGTTGGATCGCGTCCAAGCGTAGGCCAAATTCCCGACCGGATCGACGAGGCCGCCTCACGGATTCGATCGCCATGTCGCTTCACGAGTGTAAGCTCGGTTACGTGCACTTCAGGTAGCGAGACAAGCGTATGCAACACAAGACCGGGACCGATCGGCATCAGCTGATTCGGGTCTCCCACCAGTACTAGCCGCACATGCAGAGGGAGCACTTCGCAGATTTGGCTCATGGCGATGATGTCCACCATGCTCGCCTCGTCAATCACCAATACCGAAGGCCCGTTAAGATCACCCTCTTTGAAGGAACGAAGGAAACTTGCGATCGTGCTGGCCGTGCGCGCAGTTGCTTCATGCATGCGTTTCGCAGCGCGACCGGCCAATGCTAACTGCACAATGCGGTGGCCCGTTCGGTCATAAATCGTGTACAGCGCCTTCAGGACTGTGGTCTTTCCAACGCCGGCTCCGCCGGTGATGCAAACAAACGCACTATCACACGCTGCTAGAACCGCCTTGCGCTGTTCGGTAGAGAGGGTTATCCCTTCGTTCGTCTCGTATTCGGTCAGAATGTTTTCAACGACATCCCTGGAAAGCAACCTAGCCGCCGATCCAGCCGCGATGCGCGCGGTCAGTGCGTCGGCGACGACGGCTTCCATCACTCGCGCCCCAAGCGGCTGGATACAGCCCTCGGCGACCACGAAGCTGCCGTTTGTGTGGCCTTCATCCAGTGATTTGAAGATGAGCTCATACCACTTCGGTGTTGTCGGGTGCGTTCGCAATACTTCACCCACCGTGGCCATAAGCGTAGGCCTATCCATGGCTGTGTGCCCCGCACCAAACAAGCGATAGCAAGCCTCTTCGATCGCACCACGCAGCCGCCGAGGATCCTTAAGATCGAGTTTGAAACGAGACAGCGCCAGGTCGTCAACTTGGGACCAGGAGGCACTAAAGCTCAGTAACCTATAGGGGTCTTCTTCGATTTTGGCGGAGGCCTCGCGCCCGAAGAACTCCATCACCTTGCGGCCCAGCACGACGTCAAATCCCTTGGACTGCAGCCATTGGAGTGTCTTGGCGTCTCCGTAGATTGACCAGGCAGCAACCGCTTTCTCAGCACACTCCCGACTGAGAACAGTGGACAGCGACTCGACATCGGCAGAGTCAAGCACCTCGTAGAGGTCCTCTCCAAATTTCTCCCAGCACCGTCGAGCCTTTACCAGTCCAATGCCTTCAAACTCGGGGTTTTCCGCCAACATCGTGACAACGTGTTCACCGGAAGGCCGCATCAGCGCAGCACTCACGGCGGTCACCTGCTGCTCTGTGATACGAAACCCTTGAACATCGAGCACTCGTGATCGAACTTCGCCCTCAACTCTCCACCACTGGCCCTGCTCAACGACTCGCCCCGCAAGTACACGGCCCGACACTCGGGCCACAAGATAGGTAGTTGCATCCAATACAGCACCATCACTTCCTATCAGTTTGCCGGTGAAGATGGCCCCGCCAAAGCCCCGCGGATTCTGTGTTCTGATTGCTGTCACGCGCAACGTGTACGATGGCGTCATCGAGGCAACCTGCCAGACACGGCCAACGCCTCACGCAATATGGCGTGTTTGCCAAGAAGGCTCTTCAATTCAGCGTTTTCCGCTTTGAGACTGGCATTCTCCTGTTCGAGGCGCCGCAGGCGTTCTGCATCTAAAAGTGCACGACGAGTTCCCGCTTCGCGTCGCCGCGGTTCATCCACAATCGTTGTCGATTTATCCACGGCGAGCGGAAGGACCCCTTTGTCGCGAAGCGCCTCCTCCAGTTCTCGAAGTGCGAGCTTGATGCGGGGATTCTGATCGAGAGCCGATTTTGCAAAGCCGCACTCTCGAGCGATCTCCTTTCTCGACAATACGCCACGGCTGGCAAGTCCTCTGTAGTCCTCGTCGGTTTTGCTCGCGATCCATGCGGCGAATCGCTCTAAGTTCTCCTCTGCCAATTGCCGACCGCTTGCCACGTGATATACCCCTCAGCGACTCGAGGATTTAACTACAGACAGCGGTTTCGCCGTCTGATCACGATTAACTGAAGGTAGCGGACGACTCAAGAAGGCATGATCGAGTCCGCGCGTATGCGCGTTGTACGCCCAGCACGCAAACTGCTCCAACAAGCGTTGATTCTCCGCCTCGAGTCGTCCGTTCTCTCCTTCCAGCCGACCTATTCGTTCTAGCGCAGCTCTGAGTTCGGGGGAGCCACTAACTTCTTCCGACGCTGGTTCCGACGAAAGGGCTTTCTTTCGATGTGCAAACGCCTGCTTGATCCGCTCGTGTTTGTGCAAGGCCTGCCGGGTATAGTCGGCTCGAAGATGTCTACGGATGGCGTCGATGAGGAGATCCCACGTGAGCTTTCCAGACCAGCCGTCGAGTATCGTGACAATGCGGGAAATCGCCCCGCTATCGAGATTCCGTTCACGACTAACGCTCATACGTCCTCCTCCTCTGCCGTAGCCGACAGCCAAGTATCTTCTGCCAACTCCAATAGGCCGACCGCCGGTTTCATCAGGCCCCGCTGCTGCGCGGCCTGCTCAAGCCGTGACGCAGGAACGACCCCAGACGGCTGAATAACCGACCCCACAGGCACGTTTGGATCGTCAAGAATTTCGCAGAGCTTGTCGAACCGCACAAGCGTGCGTTCTTGATGCTCAACCCATCGATTCGCACCAGCGTAGCCCTTTTCTGTCGCGCTCTTGGCTTGCTCGAGAAGCGCACTGGTTTCCGCTCGGCGCATACGGATGTTTGCTTCGCGTACCGCGTCGCCTTTGATACACACCTGCTCATCGCAATTCATGCAGTCGCGATGTATCTGGCAGGGCAACATGGTGAAGTCATGGATGCAGAAGCCAAAGTCCGTCGTATGCGCCGTTGGTACCTTCAGGCGCGCGAACTCATCACGCGGAATTAGCGCCAGCCTACCTGCGCGCGCCAACGGACCGAACATACGCTGCTCGTCGCCAACTACACTTCGCACCAAAGCGAGCACGTCGCGATCCGACTGGTGATTGTAGTC